>CALGGH010000257.1 GCA_937916415.1 uncultured Lachnospiraceae bacterium | reverse complement strand
CCACACGACACGTGAATGGTATTCCATCCCGCAACGGCTTATGATGCCGGTAAAGCATTCCTATAGAGAATGAAAAAAAGAACTTTGACAAATAAATAAAATCTCCCAGAATGATGTAGGTATGAGCCACAAACTCAAAAACATCAAAAAAGGAGATTTTATAGCAATGAGAGTTAGGTATGAAGACCGCCAAAAAAGAAAGCAGCTTGCAATCACGGATGACACGCTCGTTGTCGGAGTGGACATCGCAAAAAATTATCAATGGGCAAGGTTCGTTGATTTCAGAGGTATCGAACATGATCATGCCTTGAAATTCAAGAACCGTAAAGGTGGATTCGAAGCGATTTTAACAAAGATCCGGAGCGTCTGCAAGCAGGAAGGCTTTAAAAAAGTTGTTGTCGGAATGGAACCTACGGGGCATTACTGGAAAGCTTTTGCAAACTGGCTGGAAAAACAGACAGACATTACAGTGGTTCTTGTTAATCCGTATGCTACAAAACAGGCAAAGGAACTGGATGACAATAGTCAGACCAAGTCAGATAAGAAGGATGCATTGACGATAGCAAAACTCGTTGCACAGGGGCGTTATTTTGAACTGTATCTGCCGCATGATGTATATGCGGAATTAAGAGGCCTTGCGACAACGAGAACAAGCCTGAACAAGCGAAAGAATGCGATAAAGAACACGATTACAGCCGTATTGGACGAGTTTTTTCCGGAGTATGTGGAGGTATTTAAACATCCTTTGAAAGGAAAGGCTTCAAGACATGTATTAAAGACTTGCCCATTTCCAAAATTCATCAGGGAGCTTGGGGAAGATGGAGTGACGGAGGAAATCAAAAAGGCAGTAAAGAAGACTGTGGGAAGAAAGAAGGCAAGACAACTTGTAGAGGCAGCACAGGAATCTATAGGAGCTGATTATGGTGAGGAAGCGGCACGGCTTAAACTTCAGTTTCTTATAAATGAATTAGAGCTTCTGGAGCAGCAGACAGAGGAACTTGAAAAGCAGATGTCATGTGCGCTGGACAAGACCGATTATGCAGAATTCTTATTGACCATAAAAGGGATAGGCATTGTTACGTTGGCAGCATGTCTTGGGGAATTGGGTGATCCAACAAGGTTTGATAATCCGAGGCAAATGAGCCGCATGGCTGGATATAATCTGGTAGAGGATAGTTCTGGTAAGAATAAAAGCGGAACCAAAATATCAAAGCGTGGCAGGAAGAATCTGCGTAGTGTTCTTTATCAGATGGCGCTTACGATGGTAGCAACCAATGATGAAATGAAGGAGTTATACAACTACCTGAAGACAAGAGAAAAGGATTCTCTCCGTAAGATGCAGGCACTTATTGTGGTCAGCAAGAAGATTTTGACTGTCATACATACACTTGCGAAGAAGAAAGAAAGCTACGATCCAGACAAAGTGTTCGGGTATGTCCGCAGGGAGCAGCTTAAGGCCGCTGCCTGATAATAGAATAGCCGGTAATGGCACGGGGACAAGGAGGATTCCTCCATTAGCCCAATGAGGCAGCATTTAAGCACAAGTCTGCCCCGTGCCTTTATCCATAAAACAGAATGAAGGAATGTAAGGGCATAGACCCAGCGAGAACTGATAGGGTAAGTGTATGGATATTCACCGGCAGATAAACTATTAACCATCACATCCATTCTTGGATGTAGATATAAAAATATATCGGGAGATATATTGACAAAGTTCAAATATTGAGATAGATTCTTATAATACTTGTCAGCAGGCGTATCAGTCTTCATCCGCTTAAGATCCACTCTCTGTATCTGCTTATCCTCCACAGGGATCATAAGATTATAATTCAGAACACCGATCAGTTTCCCATGTTTATCAATAATCTTATCGAAATCAGCCCGAGGCTTCATTTTCTTATGTTTTTCAACAGGATGCGAAAGTGGGATAAGGTACTTCCGCTTGTTACAGATAACAACGATTCCAACATAGATTCTATGCTGCTTACCGATCTGTGGAGACACAGAAGAGACCCTGTCATCAGCATGATGCAGATCCCGTATATATTTCATATCTACCAGATAAAGGTTTAACCGTTTCTGAACCATAATTCCTCTATAGCATAAATATGGCTATGCCTTGCGACATAGCCATGATGTGGAACCACCATCAGCGATTCCATCGCTTTTACAACTTCCACTTATCGGTAGGACTCACCGTCAACTATAGGGTATCACAAACTGCCGATTTGTCAAGCAATTTTAGAGAATCAACTCGCCCTTATTCCAATCCCGCATTCCTGTTTTTTTCTTTTTTCACTGACCTGCCATTCCGTTCATCGTTGACTTTAACGATAGCCTTCTTCTCCTCAAGAGCAGCCTTCATGCTTACCATATTGAGCTGTCTTTTAGGTGCAGATACTCTGTCAGCTTCCTTCTTTGGTGTTTCTTTCTTCATCGGTTCCGATGGAGCAGAAGTATTTTCTGTAGAGCCATACTTATCCTCCCATACTTTAAGCTTTTTCTTATACTCGTTATGGCTTGCCTTGGATGCGTTGTACTTCGTATAGAAATCGTCCACCGATCCGCATTTAGCTTTAATCGCTATCTTGCTAAGAGATGCCCTTTTCTGGGATATCTCTACCTGAGTATCCGCAATCTCACTAATGATCCGGTTACGCTCTTTTCCTTGAAAGAATCCTGTCATTCGAGACAATTCTTTTTGCAGCGACGCGAGTTTATCTTCCAGCTTCTTGATTTCCTTACCGGTACTCTCCAGTTTCTTGTATGTTGCGTAGTAACCCTTAAATTTCTTGGAAAGCTCAGGTTCTTCCGGTCTTGCCGGTACGGGTGAGCCATTTGGCTCAGTACTGCTTGGTATCTCTTCTCTGACAGGCTGTGGTAACTCTATAGTCAGTTCCCCTATTTCTTTGATTCTGTCTCTGATGCTCAGGATCAACGCCCGAAGATGCTGGATGGCGTTCCTTACTATCTGATCAAACATACCGGGAGCTTTTCCGTTTTCTTTGATGGATTTACGAGCTTTCTCCATGATCTCAACCTGCTTGATCTTCTTTATATCTGCTTGCGGGATCCCTTCCACAAGAGCCTGATCCGCCAATTGATTCCATTCCTTTCTCAATTCATTGGCTGCCTTGATTTCAGCTTCTTTCGGGTTGTTCTTCCCAATCTTTAACATCGGCAGATACACTTCCTCATCATCAAAGATCGTGAGTTTCGGATATCCCTCCGGAAGCAGCGTATTGATATAATCCATAAAGTAAACCTTGGCTTCCTTTAGAAATGCTTTCGACTTAAACTGTTTATCCTTTACTGAGAAAATATCACGCTCATAGACTTCGCCCTTTTTAATGATGTAGCTCAAAACTGACTTAAGAAGTCCAATGCGTCTTCCGACAGGTTCAAATCTTCCTCCGATTCTGTATCCTTCTCCGATGATGCCTTACCCGTCGGAGGTTCCGGCAATATCGGGGATGGCATTACTGCCACCATCCCCTTATCTGCCAGCATCATCCTCCGCAACTCCTCGATCAGAAAAGAGTTAAGCGATATAGTCTGCGACTCTTCTTTCCCATGAAGCCACTCCCAGATTTCCCGGTCTGTTGGTTTAGTCATATTCAGCCTGATATGAAAGCATTTTTCATTCTTCCTTATCATGCCGGTATCCTGCTCCTTCCCGCATCTTTACCCCGGCGAAGGTCATTAAGTGCCAGTGCTTCATATCCTTTCGCCGTAGCTCTGATATCCTCAATGAAATTCACCTTTGCATCACCAAAGTCCCAGAAGTTTTTAAGTATGCAGATACCTCCGCCCATCACATGGAGCTTCATAATATCGGGATTGTACTCATACTCCCGAAGTCTTCCGATAATTCTTTCGGCGTAATCCTTTGCAACTTTTTCCATCATCTCCCGGTACTTCTCCGGAAGATCCGTCTTTCCTGTCCACAGATAACTTTCCATTAATTCATACGGTGCTTTTGACCCACCGATGGTCTGGAACTCATTCTGCATCTGTATGATGCACTGCTCTACTCCCAGCTTATCCGTATAACACTCCGATGCACTCGGTCTGCCATTTTTGATATACATAGTGTTCATGGTTCCGTTACCTAAATCTGCCAGTATATTTATCCCACCATATTCATTCAGTCTGGTCGCGATCCCGGCAAAGCCCTGCGGATAGATAAGTACTCCTTTAATACGGACTTTATAATCTTTTCCTTTGTAGGAAAACTCCACAACATCCCTCTGCATAAGATAATCCTTAAAGTCTTCCTTACCGGTGATCACCCACTGAAGCGGAAGACCTGCCGCAATGATCACCTCAGCATCTCTTAACTGCCTGCTGATCATTTCCTTTGCAAGTGCAGCCACCGTTAAGATATAGTAGTCCTCATCCTGCGTCTTGTTCTGAGCGAAAACCTTATGCTGTTCCCCGATGATGTGATACTTCCCGTCAAGGATCAGAATGTCACCTCCGACAGGCGGTTCCGTCTCCCTTGTGATCACTCCGGACCGAAAGGTGTTATACCTCGTCTTCATCTGTCCAAAACCATGATCGATCCCTATGATCTCCATATTTTTATATGTAAGTCTTTCGTTATTGTTGCTCATAATAATCCTTTCTCCGGCATATCCGGTTATTTTTTTAGTCTTTTTCATTTTGTTCATTGACATCGTTGACAAGACTTGTATCCCCTATAAATGCTGGTTTTCCTTGTCAACCGCTCCATTGACAATTCTGTCAATGTCAACTGTCAATGGAGCTGTAAAAACTTTTTCAGATGAACGGGTTATCCGCATCATCCGGCAGATCCATAAAGCCGTCATTTCCTGTCTTACGTTTCCAACTGTTCTGCTGACCATATTTACGGAATCGGTGTTGCTTGTATTTTTCCCATCCAACGATTGAGTTGTTCATGATCTCATTGATCTCCTTGGTCTGCCATGGCTTGGGAACTTCTCCCTCTCTGGCGATCACTTCATCGAAGATCATCCTGCTGCATACATACTCCTCGCCGCAGTCATCAAGCCATGCCTGGATCACCCCGATATTTGTATCCTCCGGCATGAATTCTTTCTGCATTTCTTTCAGATAATCTTCCATCTGCTTTGGCAGCTTCAGATCGTGCTTTTCATCTGCACGGTACAGTTCCATAGCCTCTGCCCATACCTGAATAAAATAGGCTCTGGCTTCTGCTTCATCCTCTAATATGTGCTTCTCGACTCTTTCCGGATGTGCAAGGATCGGTGCAAATCTGCGGTTACCTGTCATATCAAACGGCAGAAACTGTAGATCATTGGATGTCCCAACAAATACGCACTGTCTCGGCCTGTCCTCCGGATGGGTTTCATACGGGATCTTATAGGTTTCCTTTGACCGACTTAGGAAGGATTTGATGTCCTCAATACTCCTGGCATTGACTGTTGCAAGCATCTCTGACATTTCGATGATCCAGTGTCCCATCATCTTACGGAAAACCTGCTCATCATCAATCTTCTTCAGATCATCTGAAAACCATTCATCCTTTACCGCAAGGAATCGGAAGAAAGTGGACTTACCTGCTCCCTGACCGCCGACAATGCAGACCATGATATCGTATTTACATCCCGGCTCATAAATCCGTTTGATCGCAGCCAATAAAAGCAATTTCATAAGAGCTTCTGCATAATCGTCATCGTCCACCCCAAGATACTTAGTCATAGCGTGTTTTATACGCTTAACGCCATCCCACTTAAGACCTTCCAGAAAATCTTTGATCGGATGATATCCGTTTTCACTTGTCACGATAGCTATCGCTTTATTTATGATCCGGTCATTGCAAAGTCCGTAGGTTTCTTCCATATACCGCTGTATCTGAAAGGTATCTACATCCGTGATACTGGGAGTAGGATTGCGCTTCCATTTATAATTCCCAACGATATCCGTCTTGCCGGTCAGTTCATTTCTGCGGATCGTACCTTTCAGCATCGGGTCCCGGTAAAGGACGGTCATGCAATTCTTTATGCTCTGCTTGACATTCCCTTTATCTGTTTTCTCCAAGTCAGTCCGGATATCATCCACACTGCTGCATTCCGCATCCAGTACCTGTCCGACTTCCTCCCAGGCGTCTTTCGACGGCTCCAGTGACTTTTCCGACATAGCGTTCCACCTCCCCTCTGCCTTTCAAGAATAATTCGATTCTCTCCTCATCAGTTCCCATACATAAAATGTCTAACCAGTATCCGATAAGTGGCTCAGCATTGACTGCCGCTACAAACTCCGGCGATCCGAATACTTCATCCGGTGTAGCGTTCCAGAAGCTATCCTTAATGCGTTGTATTCCATTCTCTGCATCATGAAGGATATCTATCTGTGCAAAGCACCATTTTTTGAAGCGTTCCTTGATATGAACAATCTTATCCCGCTCCTCCTTCTCCTTTCGCCACTTCATCCTGGCTTTTTCCTGCTCTCGTTCATCTGTCGGATGCATTTCTATTGGAAGAGAAAAATCCTCGATCAATTTACATGCGGCATCATACTGTGACAGACCATACATCTGTGCAACATACCCGATGGCATCGCCATGTACACCACACCCGAAGCAGTAATAACCGGTATCGATCTTCATGCTGGGATGCTTATCATCATGGAATGGGCAGCAAGCCATCCCGTTTCTGCTGACCTTCAGACCATAGTATTCGGCCACTTGTCTGGCGGTCAGGTGTTCCTTTATTTCTTTAAAAATAGGCATAAATATAGCCCTCCTTTCTGAAAAAATGGTATTAACATCCGGGAGAGCCTTTGTTATAATAAATTTGCGAGATTTATCGAAGACAAAGGCTCGTCCTTTTCTTTCGGTAATGAATGTCCTTGCTTTTGCAGGGGCATTTATTTTTCCAAAGGTTCATCTCTTACCCGGAATAAGATCCTCTTTATTTTACGCATAGTCCGTCCTCCTTCATTCCACCCATGATGTTTGCAATCATCTGAATCGTGTACATAAGTTCATCCTGCTCCTCACTGCATTTTTCAATCCGCCGGAGTTCCGTAAGCATTTCATCCATCTGATTGCGAAGTGCCTTAAATACCCTGGGATTTCCCTGTACTACTACATCTCTGTTAAGGAGTCTCCTTGTTATATAGTCCTGCTTCGTAAGTCCGGACAATGCAACCTCACGATCTATGAGCTGTGCTTCTTCCTCCGATACCCTGAATGCGACTGTGCGGTGCCTCCACCTGCCCTTATAGTCCAACAGTTTTTCAGACATCTTCATTACCCTCCTTTCCCATACGCTCAATATCCAAACGATCCGCCATCTCTGTCTGCTTTGACGGGAAGAGATGTGCATAATGGTATGTGATATCAATACTTTCGTGTCCGACTCTTTCTGCTATAGCCAGCGCCGAAAATCCAAGTTCGATCAGATATGAGATTGCGCTGTGCCTCAGATCATGGATCCTGATACGCTTAACGCCTGCTTCCTCTGCTCCACGATCCATTTCATGATGGAGAAAAGATTTTGACAGTGGAAAGATACGATCATTCTCATCAAGTTCATACAGCATATTCAGATAATCCTGCATCTCATCACATAAGAACTGCGGCATTGTAATGACTCTGTTGCTTTTCGGTGTCTTTGGAGATGTGATCACGTCCTCTCCCTTAAGCCGCTGATAGGATTTGTTTATCCTGAGCGTCTTCTTCTCAAAGTCGAAGTCGGCAGGTGTCAGCGCCAAAAGCTCCCCAAGACGTATGCCACACCAGTACAACATTTCAAAGGCATAATACGATTTGGGCTTATCCATCATCGCATCCGCAAATTTAAGGTATTCATCCTTTGTCCAGAAAAGCATCTCTTTACGCTCCTCACATCCCATCGTCCCTGCAATTGCTGCCGGATTAGCTTTCAAATGGTAATACTTCATAGCATGATTGAAGATTGCCGAAAGCTGGGCATGTATGGTCTTCAGGTATGTCGGTGAATAGTTTTCACCGCTTGCCATCTCCTTGTCCATCAACTGGTTCTGCCACGCGATCACATCCTTAACCTCAATTGCAGCAATCTTACGCCAACCGAAATACGGCATGATCTTTGTCCTGACGATATGCTCTTTGGATTCCCAAGTGTTGGCCTTTAATCGCTTGATCTTGTCTGCCTTGTAGATCTCAAAGAAACTTTCAAAGGTCATGTCGAGGTTAGCATCCTGTTTCAGCATTGCCTCATGTTCCCAGGCCTGTGCTTCCCTCTTGGTGGCAAATCCACGCTTCTGTGTCTGCTTGCGCTCTCCATTCCAGTTCGTATAGCGATAGATCACTCTCCACTTATCGCCATCCTTATAAACAGCCATTTCATCATCTCCCTTCCATTAAGCTGTTTCCGTGTAACATACCTTCTTACGGAAATAATTTGCATTGATGCGACCGGCTACGGTCAGATAGCCCATCTGCTGCAGCTCCTCATTGAGCTTCTTGACGATCTTATAAGCATAAGATTTTGAAATTCCCATCTCAGCAGCCACCTCTTCTACCGTTAAAAATGCTTTGTTTTCCATGATATTCACCTCCTCTCTCATTTCCCTAAACATATTTGCTTTGTGCTGCTATCTCACATATTACAATACATATTTGTTTAGGTCAAGTGTTTTCTTAAATATTTTTGTTTAGTTTTTTGCTTGCGTATTTATTCTGTATCTGCTACAATATCCTCAACATATATGTTTAGGAGGAAATTGCTATGGCTATAGGGCAACGAATAAAGTTTTTTCGCAACCGCAAGGGCATGACTCAGAAGCAGTTCGGTGAGAAGCTTGGCTTTCTCGGAAAAACCTCTGATGTAAGGATTACCCAATATGAATCCGAGGTCAGAGTTCCGAAAGCAGATCTGGTTAAAGAAATGTCCGATCTGCTTGATGTAGATCCCAGAGCTCTGACCGTTCCCGACATAGACACCCAACTCGGTCTCATGCACACGCTCTTTGCCATAGAAGATATGTATGGTCTGAAGATTGATGAGCTTGATGGTGAGATGGTTCTGCGTCTGGACAGATTCACACCGGAGTTTCCGGAGCTCTATGACAAGTTCCGCTCCTGGCTTCAGGAAGCCAAAAAACTTAAAGGTGGAGAAATCTCGAAAGATCAGTATGATGACTGGCGGTACAAATATCCGGAACTTGATACGCATCAGTTCTCGGTGGATGTCCTGCCAAAAGAGATCAGCGATGCCTTGATAAAAGAAGAAAAGAAGAAATCAAAATCCAATAAGAAGAAATAAAGATAAGACCTTACCGATTCTCCATCCAATATGAATCAGTAAGGTCAGATTCGCGATTTCCTATCGGAAATTGCTCATTGACTTATGGCACCGCAAAGAACGCAGTGCTCATAAGTCATATTATTGTGATATGAGATTATTCAGAGAATAACTCTGATTTTGTTGCCAAATCGTTGCCAATTCTTAAACAAATATGCTTGCAGCCCTCATAAATACTGGGTTCTTTTTGAGAAAAATTCATTCCATCTCTATCGTAGCCGGCGGCTTACCTGCGCAACAGTAGAACACGTTGTTGCAGGAGCGGACTTCGTTGATGATGCGGCTGGTGACGCGCTGGATCAGGTCCCAGGGAAGGGGAGCGGCTTCGGCGGTCATGAAGTCTATGGTACGGACGGCACGGAGGGCCACTGCGTAGTCATAGGTGCGCTCATCACCCATGACTCCGACGGAGCGGACGTTGGTGAGAGCGGCAAAGTACTGATCCGGCATCCATTCGGGATTCTGATTCATGTATCTGTCGAATTTCTCCTGGACGCTCAGGCTGCCGGCATTGGATGCATGGCAACGCTCACTGCCATCATCCAATGCCTGATACCCTTTTACGTTCTGCTTCCTCCACTCTTCGGCTGCCCTTGCCACCTCCTCGCGGAATATCGCATCGGCTTCCTGGACTATGCGGACCTTTTCGGCCGTTATGTCTCCTATGATTCGGATGCCCAGACCGGGGCCGGGAAAAGGCTGGCGGAAAACAAGATTCTCGGGAATGCCCAGCTCCAGGCCGACCTTGCGCACTTCATCCTTGAACAGGTTGCGAAGCGGCTCGATGATCTCCTTAAAATCCACGTGATCCGGCAGGCCGCCCACGTTATGATGTGACTTGATGACGACGCTCTCTCCGCCCAGTCCCGATTCCACGACGTCGGGATAAATGGTTCCCTGCGCCAGATAATCGACCTTGCCGATCTTAGCGGCTTCTTCTTCAAAGACGCGGATAAACTCGCGTCCTATTATCTTCCTTTTCTGTTCCGGCTCGTCGACGCCGGCAAGCTGGACGTAATATCTGTCAGCAGCGTTAACCCGGACAAAATTGACGTCAAAAAGGCCTCCCTTGCCGAAGACGGCTTCGACCTCGTCTCCCTCATCCTTACGCATGAGGCCGTGATCCACGAACACGCAGGTCAGCTGAGAGCCGACGGCACGTGACAACAATGCAGCCAGTACCGACGAGTCCACTCCTCCGGAAAGGGCGAGCAGCACCCTGCCGTCTCCGACTTTGTCCCTGATCTCCCTGACCGACGACTCCACGAAGGAATCCATGCGCCAGGTTCCGGCACATCCGCATACGTTGCGGACAAAATTATGGAGCATTCGTTTGCCGTCCCTGGTGTGCAGCACCTCCGGATGAAACTGCATGCCGTAGAGCCCGCGCGAGCGGTCCTGCGCGGCGGCGACAGGACAGTTGTCACTGTGAGCCACTGATTCAAAGCCCGGCGCGAGCGCGGAGATATAGTCAAAATGGCTCATCCAGCAGATTGTCGTAACCTCATTGGCTGACGAGACGCCATCACCGGATTCCGCCGTCGGATCAGTGCCGTTTTCCTCGGTGATGCCGGTAAAAAGCGGGCTGGAAGTATCAACCTTTACCTCAGTCTTACCGTATTCGCGCATCGCGGCTCGTTCAACCCTGCCTCCCAGCACGTGCTGCATCAGCTGCGCCCCGTAGCAGAGTCCCAGGACGGGCACTCCCAGTTCAAAGAGTTCCTTTGGCGCCGTCGGTGCTCCATCTTCATAGCAGCTGTTCGGACCTCCTGTCAGGATGATCCCCCGGGGCTTCATCTGCCTGATCTCTTCCAGCGGAGTCCTGTACGAGTATATCTCGCAATATACGTTGCACTCCCTGACCCTGCGGGCAACCAGCTGGTTGTACTGCCCGCCGAAATCTATGACTATTACCTTTTCCTGATCCTGTGTCATCAACGCTTACTCCTCCAAAACATATGCTTCTTCACTAGTGTAGCGCTTCAATGACTTCTTTACTTAAAATGCTACACTAGTATAACGATTCTTATATTCCTGGGCCTAATGCTTGCCTGCTTATCCCGATAGCACGCATCTGAAAGCTTCGACGCAGCTTGTCTCGCCTTATTTACCAATCAGCTCCGCCTCAATCTCTTTTTCACCGGACGGCATGATCCTGCCCCTAAGGAAGACGGAACCCTTGCCGTCCTCCAGCCGGTATTCCTCCGTCACCTCGTGCCCCGAGCCGCTCTTTGCCAGCATCTTGTTAAAATCAGCCAGGATCCCGGGAATTATCGTCATGTATACTCCGGCACCCCTTCCGGGACCATATATCCCATCCAAACCTTCTATCAGTTTTTCAACATTCATTTTGCCATACCCAAGATCCGTCATGCAAACAGCTGTTTCTGTCCGACCCTCAATCCGCAGCGTAAAGGCACTTCGTGCCCGCGGATCGTCTTCGCTTCGCTACGGTCGGCGCTGAATGGACGTCCACCGGACGATTTGCGCCACGCGGGAAACACTTATTCAGTGTTTCCCTAAGGAACAGTCGAGTAATAACATGTGCATTTGCGCAGGATGCTTCTTCGAGAGCAAGGAAGAAAATGCAGCCGATGCGGGGTGCTAAACGTCCAGTGGACGTTTGCTCAGCACCGACCGTAGCGAAGCGGAGACCGGCGAGGCTTTCTGATGCAGATATCGGGAAAGCAGGCAAGCGAAATGTTCAAGTTAATTCGCTACAATTCCTAAAAAAGCCGGGAACCAGGACGATATATAAATGGAAGGACAAGAGTAATAGACATGCATCTGATGTTTGACGTAGACGGAACACTTTGGAATACCACGGACGTTGTCGCCGAGGCGTGGAATGACGCGACGGAGGACGTGGGACTTGGCGACAGGCTTGGCAGGTTCGTTACCGGCGCCACGCTCAGGCGTGAGTTTGGCAAGCCCATGGACGTGATAATCCGTGATCTCTATCCTGAACAGTTTGATACCATGTGCGACGAGATACTGGCTGCAGTCAAGATCCGTGAAAAAGCCGCGGTGGAAAAATGTACCACTGCCCTGGCATATCCTGGCGTGACTGATACCATGCGCGAGCTTTCCCGCGAGCATGACCTCTATATCGTGAGCAATTGCCAGGAGGGATACGTTCCGCTGGTGATGAAGACTCTCGGGATAACCGATTATATCACGGATTTCGAGAGCTTCGGCAAAACGGGACTGCTGAAGGCGGACAACATCAAGCTGGTCTGTGAGAGAAACGGATTTGCGCCAGCGGAGGGATACTACGTCGGAGACACCACGGGAGATCATGATTCCTCGATGGAAGCCGGCATGCCGTTCATATATGCGGGATATGGGTTTGGACCGGACCTGCCGGTCCCCGGCTTTAGCGGACCGGTCATTGAAAAGTTCACGGACTTGCTTGACCTGTGCAGGTGACGTAATTATCATTGTAGCTTGAAAGTGTAAAAAATTATTGTAGTTTGAAAGGATTTAGTTTTGGATACCCCCGGTGTCATGCAACTCTTAATACTGTTTGTCATGCTGATGCTGTCAGCATTCTTTTCGTCAGCAGAGACCGCGTATACGACGGTCAATAAGGTCCGCATCCGTACGCTTGCCGAAGAAGGCAACCGGAGGGCGGCCCGGGTAGAAAAGATATTGTCCGGTTATTCCAGGATGCTTTCCACCATTCTGGTGGGCAACAACATTGTCAACATAGCCGCCACGTCCATAGCGACGGCATTGACGATACGGGTGTGGGGCAACGTATACGTGGGCATTTCATCAGGCATTTTGACGCTCCTCGTACTCATATTCGGTGAAGTGGTGCCCAAGAACTGGGCCAAGGTCAAGGCCGATGGCCTGGCGCTTGCATACAGCGGCGTGGTCAGCTTTTGCATCCTGATCCTGACTCCGATCGTATTCGTGCTGGACAAGATCGCACGCTGTCTGCTTAAGGCCATAGGCACTGACCCTGATGCGGTGGATGAGCAGATTACGGAGGATGAGCTCAAGACCTACGTGGACGTCAGTCACGAGGGCGGAGAGATCGAACCGGAAGAACATGAAATGATATACAACGTGCTCAATTTCTCGGATTCGGAAGCAGAGGACATCATGATCCCGAGGGAGGACATGTCCACCGTGGACGTAAATGCCACTTACGAGGAGGTTCTCGAGGTATTCCGTGAAAAGATGTTCACCCGCCTGCCGGTCTGGGAAGAGGAGCATGACAACCTGATAGGCCTCATTAACATCAAGGATTTCATACTGGTCGACGACGTCAGTGCCTTTAGCGTCAGGAACATCCTGCGGGAGGCTTACGTCACCGTGGAGCACAAAAAGACTCTGGACCTTTTGGGAGAAATGAAGGAAAAGACCCTGAGCCTGGCATTCGTGCTCAACGAATATGGCAGCTGCGTGGGCATGATCACGATGGAAGACCTGCTGGAGGAGATCGTCGGAGACATCCGCGACGAATATGATGCCGATGAGGAGGAATTCATCATTGAGCTGGGCAACCGCGCATACCTGATCGAGGCTTCCATGAAAACTGACGACATTAATGATGTGCTGGACACTACGCTTCATTCAGATGATTATGACTCCATAGGCGGACTGATGATAGAAAAACTCGAAAGACTGCCTGAGGACGGAGAGGTCGTGGAGTTGGACGACGGCACGCTCCTGCAGGCAAAGGGGATACATCAGAACCGCATACTTAAGGTGCTGATGACGGAGCCTGAACCCAAGCCCGCTGAGGATGACGATCATGCCGAAGGTGAAACGGATGAGATTCCTGCGGTCATTGAACCTACGGAATGACGAACCGTACGGCGGGATGAGGATGAGTGATGAACCTGACTGTCGTTTGCGTTGGCAAGATCAAGGAAGCTTTTTTTAGGGATGCGATCGCGGAATACTCCAAGCGCCTGAGCCGTTACTGTAAGCTGAACGTGATCGAGGTTGATGATGAGAAGACGCCTGATGAATGCAGCCGGGCCGAGAAGGATCGCATTCTCAAAAAAGAGGCTGACCGCATCATGTCACGCATCCCGGATGGATCATACGTGATCACCCTGGAGATCGGAGGCAAAAGCCTTTCGTCTGAGGAACTGGCCTCACGGGTTTCCGAACTGTGCGTAAACGGCATCAGTCACGTGGTTTTTGTGATAGGGGGTTCTCTGGGACTTCACGCGGACGTAACGGCCATAGCCGGGGAGCACCTTAGTTTTTCGAGGATGACCTTTCCTCATCAGCTGATGCGGGTCATTTTGCTCGAACAGGTCTACAGGTCATTCAGGATAATCAACCATGAACCATATCATAAATGAATTGGTTTGAAGCCGGAGGAAGTAAATGAATGGATTTACGAAAGTATTGATGCCCATATTGCTGGGAACTGCCATATCCATAGCCCTGCCCGTCGCCCTGCCTTCGGTCGCTTTTGCCATGGAGGATCCCGGTACTGAGGAGATCGCGGATCCGGAGACGCTCGTCACTGAAGAATTCAGTGAGGAAGCCGGAGATCCTGACGTTCCGTTTCCCGAAGCCGATGAACTGCTTGAGGGTTATGTCGAGAGCCTCATTTATGATGAGACGGGTGACGCCGATTCACTGCGGGGATATGACCTCTGGGAGGAGGTTACCGGGGCGGCCGGATTCAAACGGGATGAAAACAACGTAAACCCGGGCGGGGAAACGAATGAGACGGAGGACGGCAGCCCGTACGGAGACGCTCCCGAAGCTGCCGAGATGATAGAGGCTCTCGGGATCAGCCGTCATGACGCGGTGGACATGCCGGAGAACTGGAAACGGATATATGAAAGCATTTCCGACCAGATGGCTCTCATAGCGTCCGGAGAGGAATCATCCACGGTCATAAACATATGCCTGTCTGACCTGGACCTTGAGGAAGTAAAGTATACCAAAAAGGATCTGGGCCTGAATGTCATCGTTGAGACCAGGGATAATGGAAGCGTGGGGTTCGTGGCTGAGGCCAAAAACGCCGCATTCCAGTCCGTCAGCGATCAGCTTCGCCTGGTATCAGGCACCAACACGACTGCCGCAGATTCCGCGGAATACAAGAACAACAGGTTCCTGATACTGTATTCCCTGCTTGCCGACAAGCCGTACGAGATGTACTGGTATGACAAGGTGACCGGCTGGATCATCAAGCAGAACCTGTATTACGTGGGCAACTATTCAACCATAACGGTTGACTATGGCAAGTCTTATCTGTCGGTCAAGATGCCCGTGGCCAGGGAATATGCCCCTTCAGACGCTGCTGACAGGTACGTTGCGGACAACGCGCTGACCGCGCAGCTTTCCGGAGTCGTGGATACGGCCAGGGCCATAGCCCTGGAGGCGGATCAGAAATACTCCGTGGATTATGACAAGCTGCTTTTCTTTAAAAATACCATTCAGGAGCTTGCACCTGATTACAATTCTGAGGCGGCATCCGGCAGCAGTGACTACGGTAATCCCTGGCAGCTGATATGGGTTTTTGACGGGGATGCTTCGACGAAAGTCGTGTGCGAAGGCTATTCCAAGGCCTTTAAGCTGCTTTGTGATCTTGCCACCTTCAATGACGAGAACTTCGACTGCTACCTGATCAGCGGATTCCTGGGAAGTTCTGCTTCGACCCGGGCAGAAGGCCACATGTGGAACATCGTGCGCATGGATGACGGGCACAATTATCTGGTGGATCTGACCAACTCCAGAAACGGGGCCATGCATTTGTTTCTAAAGGGCAGCATTGGCAGGATGGGCGACTGGCTGCTGTTTAGGCATGGCGAGGATGACGTCGTGCGCTATAGCTACAAAGCCGGCGCGACGATGGTTTTCAGCCCGGAGGAGCTGACCGTATCTGACAGGGATTACGCAGGCGGGTTGATCGTCGAACTGGCAGGGGATCAGGAGGAATTCTCGTTTGACGGACTTCCTCATGCCGTGGAGGTTAGCGTACGTAACACGCTGGATGGCAGCGTGGTTAAGCCGGTACCCGTCTCGAATGAGGAACAGGGTCAGAACGGGGATCAGGACGATCCGGAATCCGGAGAGGAATCCGGGCAGGACGGAGACGGCAATGACGATCCGGGTGAGTCCACGGACGACGGAGATGAAGAACCCGCCGGGGAGGACGTGGAGCGTTATTACGTTCTTACGTACAGTGACAACGTGGACGCAGGCACCTGCGAGGTTCGTGCGACGTATGCTGACGATCCTGAACGCGACGTATGCTTTAAGTCCGCATTTTTCACGATCGGGCCCGGTTCGATCACGGAGCTTTGCGACATATCGGACAAGTGTGCTCAGGTGTACTCTGACGAGGGCATATCATATGCAATGGACCTGACGAACGTCAATACGGGAGAAAGGCTCAGTGAGAATAAGGATTTCATAATCGAATACAATGGCGAAAAGGCCCTTGGGCTGAAGTCCGTCACTCTGACCGGCACAGGCAATTATTGTTCGACGACGGACAGGGACGTGGAAATGATGATCCAGTCCGAGCAGATAAGGGTTGAACTGAAAACTCCGGTACTTTTTTATTCCGGCGAGGAAGTACGCCCGGAGATCACGGTTACGAACCTTGAGACCGGAGACCGTCTGCTGGAAAAGAAAGATTACGTCCTGGACTATTCGTCCAACCTGAATGCAGGGAACGGTAAGATCAAGGTGACCGGCCAGGGAGCTTACACGTCATTTACCGAGATAGAGTTCAAGATACTGCCGCTTAGCATAAATGATGACAGCATATATTGCGATGCGGAAATCGCGGTCGCATATAACAAGGGCAAGGCCCTCAAACCTCTTCCGCGCATTGCCCGTAGCGGAGATTCGTTGGCAAAAAATACGGATTACTCGGTCAGATATCTTCGCTGGGAACCTGACAATGCTTCCGCGGATGACGATGGCTACGTGAGCTATGATTCCGTCAGGGAAACAGGAGATTACGTCATTCGAGTCACCGGCATGAAGAATTATGATCCCGAAACCAGCCGTGACGTCAAGCTAAAGGTCATTGATAAGACCGCAGTGACAAACGTCAGCTCTTTTAGCGTGACGCTTGACAAGGAAGTGTGGGATTATCAGGAAAAAGCCGGCGTCCCCACTCCCATTGAACCCGGAGTGGTGGTCAGGCATAATGGCGTGATCATGAAACCGCAGACTCCTACGGGACAGACTCATACGGAGTATGACTACGTGACGTCATATTCACATAATGACAGGGTAGGCACCGGATATGTCGTGATCACCGGCAATGAGGCGTATGGCTATTGCGGCTCGGTCAGCATACCCTTTACTATCAGGGGCACGGCCATATCCAAGGCGAGGGTGACGGGCTTAAACAAGCTCTCTGCGGACACGACCGAATACACCGGCAATCCGATCACCTTGAGCAGCGTGATGGGCACGAGCGTTCAGATATCCGTTAATGGAATATCGCTCAGGGAATATGATCCTGAGACGGGAAAGGGAGATTACCGGCTGGAGTATCTCAATAATGAAAACGTAGGAACCGCCACGGTGATCTTTTCGGGAATGAACGGATATACCGGTACTCTCAAAAAGACCTTCAAGATCACCCCTAAGGACATAAGCAAGCTGAATGCTAACATACAGCTTGACAGCAACTCAGATGACGCAGCAATCGCATACCCAACGGCCACCTATCGAAAAAGCGGTGCCAAGCCTGCCATAACCGTCATAAATCCGGATGCAGTGCAGTCGCAGAAGCTTAGGGAAACCGTGGATTATCAGCTGTCCTATGCCGGCAACAAAAAGATATGCACCAGCGGAGATCCCCTGGCGAAGGTGACCATCAAGGGAAAGGGGAATTACACCGGCAAGGTTACGCGTCAGTTTTACGTGGAGCCGGCCTCGCTTGCGGGCAACGTAAGCGTCTATGCGCCTGATCTGGCAGTCAAGGCCGATAAAAAGGGTAATTACAAGAATAACAATTATAAGAGCCCGCTTCTGATAGTTGATGAGGATGGCAAGAAACTGAGCGTTGGATCTGACGTGGTCGTGCAGTACTATAAGCTGGCATCCGGGATGGACGCGGCACCTAGCGGTGATGAAGAGGATGGCGTGCCGGATGATGAACAGCCCGGCGAAGAATCCATGATCGGACCTTTGGGCAAAAAAGATTCCGTCAGGCCCGGGGATAAGATATGCATCAAGGTATATGCCAAGGGCAGCGAGCCGGGATACGTCAATGCCAAGGGCACGGCCTATAAGTACGTGGGCAGTGAATCTTACGTATATGACATATTGAGTGAGACCAATGACATATCAAAGAGCGGAGTGTTCAAGATAGCGCCGCAGAAGTACACGGGGGCTGAGGTCAACCTCTCGGCAAATGCCTTTGAGGATGCACGCTATTCCAAAAATGCCGTGACGCAGCTTAAGTTTGGAACGGCAGCCGAAGCTGAGAATGATAAGGGCGTGGACTTCATCGTGATCGGATACTCAAATAACGTTAAAAGGGGAACGGCAAAAGCCACGATCCGTGGAGTGAATGGTTATTCCGGAACCAAGACGGTAACCTTTAAGATCGTCACCCGACAGTTCTTGTGGTGGTGAAATGATGCGGATGATCAAGGGGACGGTTCCTTTGATCAAGTTGATCAAAAGAACCGTCCCCATTTTGCATTTGCCGTCATGATTGATAAGTGTAATCCTTCATCTTGACGATGATGGTCTGCGGCCTGCCATTTGCGCCGTATCCGGTGCTCCGGACGGATATGTCTGAGCGTTCTCCCTGCGACCTGCGCTCGCTCTCAAGAATGCCCGCGAATTCAGGCTGTTTCTTATGCTGCCTGCGGTTCTGCTGATAAAATGCCCCGCCGCCGCCCGAATCCGGACCGGTACGTACTACGTTATTAACTTCTGCTATTATTCTGAAATCATTTCCGTTCACTGCAATGCACCTCCCTGTGGCTGTCTGCGTAAGCCGTGGCAATCATCCTGATGCCTTTTGACTTAGGCACTGTAAACAAATAACTTCCTAATCTGCTTGTCTGAATTTCCATGTGA
>CALGGH010000256.1 GCA_937916415.1 uncultured Lachnospiraceae bacterium | reverse complement strand
AAGTTGATCAAAAGAACCGTCCCCATGATCAACTTTGATCAAAAGAACCGTCCCCGTGATCAGCCTGGGTCATACGCTCAAATAATCAATGCCATACTCACCAAAAATTGATGCAAGTCCCGGATCTGATGCAATCTCCCCGCATATGCCGACCGGGATCCCGGCCGCATGTGCCGCATCGGCGGTCATGCGTATCAACTTCATGAGGGCACGAAGTCCGTGTGCATCAGAACCCGTCGAATCCCCTTCATCAATGCCCATCGCATCATGGGCAAGCGCACCCCTCGTGCCTGCTGTCCCTTCAGGCGGCTGCGCGTCTCCGGTCCGCTCATATGGCATCGGCTGCGTCCCCTGCCTGTCATAGGCGTAAACATACTGCGTCAGGTCATTGGTTCCTATTGAAAAAAAGTCACATTCCGCGGCCAACTCGTCCGCGCAGAGGGTGGCTGCCGGTGTTTCAATCATGGTGCCTATCATAAAATGCCTGCCATGTCCGGCAGGGTACGGTTCCTGCACGGTAAACAGCTCACCGTCATCACGTAATTCTGACGTGCACTCATCAATCAGCCGCTTGCATTCCATTATCTCCGATACGTCTGATATCATCGGAAACATGATTCCAAGACTGCCATGCCGTGATGCACGGATCAGTGCCCGCAGCTGTGTCTTAAACATGTCCCTGTGCCTGAGGGCCAGCCTGATGCCGCGGCATCCCGCGACAGGATCGTCCGTGCCAGCGAAAGCCTGACCCGCCTCATCCTCCGAAATCCCCATCAGGTAATCAGCGGACTTATCACCGCCCAGGTCAAACGTCCTGATGATCACGGGACGCGGATCCATCTTCTCGAGCACGTGCCTGTAGGCCTCGTACTGCTCTTCCTCCCCCGGAGCCTCACCGCGCCCCATGTACAGGAACTCAGTTCTGAACAGGCCTATCCCTTCGGCTTCGGAATCAGCTGCCTCATCCGCCTCGGAAGGCAGGGAAATGTTTGCATAAATACGTATCGGCACGTCTGACGGTTTATCTGCTCCGTGAGGCTCAGGCGTATCCGCGCCGGACATAATCTCATCAACCGCCCTCCTGATCCTGCCGATCCGGCCCCGGATCCCAGCATCCGGTTTTCTGACGGAATCGGTCATTTCGGCAATCGCCTCATTCAGTTCGTCCTTATCCGGGTCCAGCAATATGCTATCCTCCCGGATCACGGCCAGATGGCCATCCCAGTCCGGAGAGACTTCTTCACATCTGATCAACACGGGGATGCCCAGTCCCTTGGAAATGATGGCCGCATGACTGATCGGACTGCCCTTTTTCATGATCATGCCGGCAAGACCTTTTTTATCCAGGCGCAATACCTCAGACGGGAGCAGGTCATCAGCCGCGACCACGTAACGATTCCCCACGGTCTCAACCGCATGCGTGTCTATGGCCGCATGCTCTCCCATGGCATCCATCTTTTGCTCCGCCATGCCGTCCAATTCATGCTCCGCCGTAACGACCGCATCCTCCGGTTGCCCTTTTCCCAGCGCACCCAGCATCGAATTCATCAGGTCCCGCAGGTCAGCGCCGCGCTCCGACAGATATTCATCGCTCGAATTCTCGAGCATGTACGCCTTTGATTCAAAAACCCTAAGGACCGCCTGCCCGGCGCTGCAGCCCTGATCTGCGATCATGTCCCTGCAGCCGTTTATCAGCCCGTCATCGGACATCAGCAGCTCATGTCCTTCCAGGATGGCCTGTCCCGCCTCATCCATCATGCTTCGCGCTTCTGCCTTCATCCTGCCCAGGTCAGCGATCACCGCCTCCCTGGCGGTCTCGAATCGCTCCAGCTCGCCGGCCGCATCCAGGCATAAGTCTGCACCGACAGCTCCGGCCACATCCAGACGTAAGCCCGCACCGTCAGCACAGGCCGCCCCGGCCACATCATTCGCTCCGGCCGCATCCGATTCATATGTTTTTTTTCCAATATATCGAATCCTGCCGACGGCGACCCCACCGGACAGATGCTCGCCCATAAAGCACTTCATAAAAAGCCTCCTGTCTGGATTATACACCAAGCAGGAGGCTTATTGAAGAACAACAACGTTCTGTCCCATGTTCCGCCATGCTCTGATTTAAACGCTCACGTCTATGCTGACGGTGGGTGCGGAAGCCATGGGCAGTCCCAATGACGACAATCCTGTGGAGATCGAAGTACACGCCGGCATGGACGATCCTCCGGCAAAATCAGCCGAGCCCGAACCTCCGCCAATGGACAAGCCGGCTCCTCCGGCCTTTTCCTTCTGGTATTTGTCAAAAATGACCTTGAGGTAATCCGCATCGGCCCTGGTCATGGCCTTCATTTCGTCGGTACGATGCTTGAGCTTCAGCTTCTTCAGGTCTTCCTCGCTCATGTTGGGGTTGGGTGCGATCATCGAATCCGCCAGCTCGTCAAGCCCCAATTCCTCCAGCATGTCGCTCATGGCCTCGGTCATGCCGGCCATCATCTCCTCGGTCAATTCTTCTGCGGAAGCCTGCATTTCACCTGTCATCTGCTCGCGCATGGCCTCATTTGTCTTCTGCATCGCCTCAGCCTGAGCCTCCATCTCGGCCTGCATCTCCTCAGCCTGCGCCTCCATCTCGGCCTGCATCTCCTCAGCCTGCGCCTGCGCGTCAGCCTTCATCCCGGCCTGCATCTGATCCTCGGCCTGCATTGCCGCATCTTGGTTCATGCCATCCGTACCGGCTCCTTCTTCCCGCATTTCCTCTTCCATGGCGGAATCGCCGTCTTCCCTGCGTTCATCCTCGATCTCCTCCATCGCAGATGCGACGGAATTGTGGGAACGCTCCACGGCTTCCTCCTGCCGCAGATGGGCAACCTTCTTTTTGGCCACGCGTTCCATGGACTTGGCATGGTCTATGGCTGCGCGCAGCTCGTCCTCATCATAGTTGGAATTGCCGTTCATGAGACGCTTGAGGCGCTGAACCTCGCGCTTTGCCTTGGAAACTGCGGTACCGGCCTGAGTGGACGTCTTGCTTCGCAGTATCTGACTCGATATGGCCTTATAGTTATACTGAACCTTCTTTTTTTCGAGGGCGACTTCCTTGGACTTGGAGCGGCTGGCGGCCAGAGTCTGACCATAGCTCCGTGCCTGAGCCACCGTCCTGTTTCCTTCATATGCCTTGGACTGCTGTCTTTCCTCGGATTCGCGTCTCCGCAGGGATGTCCCGCCCCGGTCCGCGGCCTGGGCGTAACGATCAGAATACGTGTTTTGTTGTCCGGCGTAGAAAGGAACCATGCCGGCAGAAAAGATAAATGCACTCATAAGCCGCCTCCATGCGCTTAGGCACCGTAAACAAATAACTTCCTAATCTGCTTGTCTGAATTTCCATGTGACTGCGTTGTCGTCAGTCGCCGTAGCCCGCTACGACTCCTTCCTCCGCCTTGCACATGAAAATCCAGTCTGCGCATCTTTATGAAGTTATTTATTTACAGTGCCTTAGGCCTAAATCCTTTTAACCGGAGCCGGACATGATTTACGTCCGGTCCGGAATGCCACTGATGCATATCTGGAGTATATATCGGAAAAATTAATTAAATACTTTATGCCCTAAATCATTTTTTCATGAAATCCGTCGCCATTATCGTATCGAGAACTTCATCCTGATCGTGCCGGAATATATGCCGAGACCCCTAAATACTGCCGAGGCCTTGTTTTTGCCGGCCTTTACGTTATTGACGTAGCTGATGACGTAGTCCCTGCCCTCCACGAGTTCATGTTCTTCATCGAGGAAGAGTCCGCATCCGTCCTGTTCAACGGCCTCGCCGGTATACTCCATCACTTCCTGAAAATTGGTGACGGCCGCCCTGGCGATGGACTGCTTCGCGATCTTATAGTCGATCCGCCTCGTTCCGGAGAACCTGCCGGTGCCGGTGATCAGTGCGGTGCCGGTGCCAAGCGTATCGTTATTTACGTATGACACGAGGTAGCCGTCTTCCATGGATCCGTCCTCCGTTTCAGTCAACGGAACTCCGCCATAAGTCACGACCGGAACCGGACAGGCGGGTACTATCACGCCATCCTCGTCATGCCTTAAGGTCTGCGTCGGAACCGACTCCACTTTAAGCTTGCTGACCGGAATCATTTCGGTGTTTCTGGCAAGGATCGTTTCGGCAAAAGTGGTCTCGCCGGTAAAATTGCCCTTGCCTCGTATCGTCACCTCATAGGTCACGTCAGAATCCTTGTCGCCTACAAAAGCTGTCCTGTCGTAATTGGCAGATTTCTTGTCGGTGCCCGGATAGACATAGGAGAAATCCTTGCCTTCCTTGAGCGTCACGTATCTGCCGCCAAGTGGATAGAGTACTATGGTCTTGCCCTTGCGTACTCGTCCCACGTAGTTGTAGCTTACGTCCGATACGTAAACGCCCTCGCCTATGTCATGGCCCTTTATCTCAAATCTGCCGGTCGCCTTCTTGCCCGCATATTTCCCCTTGCCGACGACTACGGCCCTGGCCTCGCCGACATTAGTATTCGAGGAATAGCTGATCTTATAGTCGCTGCCCTCCACAAGCTGGCGGTTTTTATAAAATACCTTCAGCCAGGGCTGCCTGATCGCGGTGCCGGTGTACTCCATTTCCTTTTCAAGCCCGTAGACCCACATTTTGTCCGGCAGGTCTCCGGGAGTCTTGCCGCTGCTTATGAACTGCGACAGGATCTCTACGTTTTCGTCCCTTTCCAGGTCTCCCCAGGAGGGCTCCTCTACAACCGTCACGTCTTCAACGGTCTCAGCCGCGTCGTCTTCCTGGTCCTTGACCGCATCCGGATAGTCGCCGTACCAAAAGTCCATGTCGAGCTGGTTAGTGCCAACAAGTCCCAGCCCCGAAGGGCCCCATCCGGTAAAGTTGCTCGTGTACTGCCATGCGTTCAGCCTGCCGGAATAAGTGGTCGAGCATACGTTATCCTTGCCGGAGCTGACGAAGTTGGCCATCCATATGTAGTTTTCCGCCGGAATCCGTGAAAGGATCATGTCGGAGGTCAGCATGCTCTTGTTGGCATATATGCCTCCGTGATATCCGCCAAGCCTTACGGTTTCACAAAAAGCATTGACGATCGCCGTATGTTCCGCGGCGGAAAGCCTGGCATTTTTCATCCTGCCGCCCACGCCGTTAGCCGTGTCAGCATACTCATAGTCGGTAATGACGGGCAGCGTGATCAGGTCACGGTAGGGTTCAATGATCTGCATGCAGTAGATGGCTTCTTCCTGTGCCTCCCTTACGCTGATGGCCTGAGAATAAAAGTACGCTCCTATCACAATGCCGGCCTTGTGCGCCATCTGCACGTTATATGCAAAGCACTTGTCAACGTTCAGGCTGCCGGCCTCGCCGTATCCGCGATACCCCGCGCGCAGAATGACGAAATCCAGTCCGCGCTCCTTCAACTCCTTCCATTTGCTCAAGGAAATGTCCTTCTGATAATAGGAAATGTCCATGCCATAGTGAACGTCCACGAGCTCATCATTCCTGACCGTCTTGTAATATGCCGGATACCTGTAGCTTTTGTCGGGGGCAAGCCTGTTTACGTACGGATCCGTGTTGCCGGAGGCAAAAAGCCTGTCCGGATCGTAGCCATACTTGATCTCTTCCATGTCGGAGCCGGACATGAACCGGACGAGCTGAGGGTCGTCAGGGTCATAGCTCCATGCCTTGCCTTTCTCATCAGTCATCTCATAGGTGCCGTCATCGGCAATGGTCAGGCCCAGGCTGTCGAGCGTGTCGCTGTCCATGTATTCACCGGCATAAACGGAATATCCGTTGGAATACGGCTCCGTTCCATCATTTACGTACGTTCCGTCCGTGACGGATCCATAGTTCGTCACCGTCTGCGTCTGATCAGTCGTCTCAGGCAAAAGACCAGAATCCTCGACGTAAGTGTTGGTCGTATAGGTATAGGGATCGGCTTCGGTGCCCGAGCCCGAAAGCGTTCCTGCGTCCAGACCGGATCCGGCCTCAGTGCCGGAGAGCGTCGTACCATCGCCCGACCCGTAAATGACTTCTTCCGTTGACGCAGCACTGCTGCCTCCGTCGCTGACGGATGCCGACGCGGCTTCGCCTCCTGACGTAGTGCCTGAGGACTGAGATCCGTCAGTCTCCGACATGATGGTTTCCGCGGACGCTCCAGATTCAGCGGACGTACCTGACTGATCGGATGCTCCCGTTACTGCGGCCGAACCGCCATCATCCAGGGTCTCCTGGACGTTGCCGTTTGCATCGGCGTAAACCACGGTCACGCCTCCGCCCTGATCCGAAGCTCCTTCCACGAACACGCCGTATTCCTCGGTCGCGTATACGTAGCTCGGCAGACAGCTGCCCGCCAATATGATGCTTAATGCGATTGCTAATAATTTACGTTCCATTCTCTGTGCCGTCTTAGCCTGATCCTGATCCTAAAGTCAACGATAACAGGGCCAAAGCATCTTTGCCCCTGAAACCTGTGCGTCATGATCCCGTGATCATTTTCTTTTGGTTCGAAAAACACGGGAACCCTTGTACTTCTTATGCATGCTACGAATATATAATACCGCAACAACAACGGAAAAAACAAGTGCAATTAATAACATCCACTTAATGTCGAAGTGGAGATATCCCAGGGTCACGAAGCTGATGATGAGCAGCATGACCAATGCCCAGGCAAAAGCTCCCGCGGTCGCAATGACGAAAAATACCACGTCATGCACCACGTCGCCCATGTCCAGCGGGACTTCCACGTGTTTCTTTTGCTCCTTGTCTTCGTTATCCGGATTCACTTCGATCACCCTTTACGGACTTATTCGTCAGCTGCGGCACTTGCCTGACTTAGGATCTGTCAATAATCAATCTGATCATCTTGCTTGTCTGCTTTCCCGACAGCTGCGTCAGAAAGCCTCGCCGTTAGCCTGCTGCCCCAGACCGTGATCTGTGTTTTCTGACCCAGTGCCGTAAATACCGTCGTCTCCACGGAAGAACCCTCCACGTGCATCTTTAGGGCCACTCCGTCATACGTGTCTCCGCCGAAGGTCAGGTCCATGAATCCCGTGTCCGGCTCATACGTCCAGCTGCCCTCGTACGCTCCCGTGATCGAGCCGTCGTCCTCCAGCGTGATCTCCACCGGCAGGTTCACCTCTAGATTGGCATAATCCAGGTCCAGCTTATGTACGATCAGGTCATACGTGCCCGTCAGGTCATCCGTGGCCAGCCCGGTCTCAAGCGTCTCCCCGTCCGTCCTGTAGGGTGCGGCCACGAGCCAGCCGTCACGGTTTACGAACATCTGATGCACCTTGACGTAATGCCCCTCGCTGCCGTCGGTCGTCCGGGTGTGAAAGACAACGTACGCCTTGCCGTCGTCATCCACGAATGCGGAATTGTGGCCCTGCGCCACCTGCCCCACGGACATCTCATGCCATCTGTAGCCACCGAAGAGTCTCACTCCCCTGGATTGATTATAATTGAATTCGTACGTGTCGTAAAATGCATCATTGCCCAGGGCATCCACGTACGGCCCGTCGGGCGCTTCCGACCTGTAGACACGGACATTGTATCCTCCCGCTGCCTCCAGGTTGCCGTAGGATATGAACAGATAATAATAATCCCCCACGTGCTGCACGTAGGAACCCTCGCCCGACACGTAGCTGCCTCCGGCGATCAGCTTGCCAAAATATGCATCCGAATGAAGCCCCGTCTCGTAAGTAACGCTTACGTCCCTCAGCCCCGTCTCCTCATCCAGCTCCAGCATGAATATGCCTCCGGACCAGGATCCGTAAGTCATCCACAAATTGCCGTCCTCATCATAAAAAACGCATGGATCTATGCAGTTGGGAAACATGTCGCCCCATTTGCGGTTGCCGGTTCCGTAGGTCAGGTACCGCTCAGGCAGGGAATCAGTTCCGAGCACTTCCTTTACGTCCGTCTCCTCATAGTTGCTTTCGTCGAATCCTCCATATACCACGCTTCCCGCATACTCATAGGGGCCCCCGAAGTCGTCTGCGGTCAGCAGCACTATGTTGGATTTCCAGTTGTCGCCGTTGGCACTCAGATAGACACAGTACTTGCCCATCTCGTCATTATATACAATGTCGGGCGCCCACAGATATCCAAACCATTCTCCATGATCGTCATTCCATGCACGGATCTGCTTCCTGGTATCCGCGGACAGGCTGTTCCTGAATTCCTGCGTCCTGTCAGTCCAGTCAAAAAGGTCATCCGACACGGCTGAAGTAACGTGAGTGCCTACCAGATAATACCGTCCGTTCCTGTCCTTAAATATCGAGGGATCGTGCACCGACACGGTTTTGGCGTCATGCCGGTCGGCTGCGTCGATCTGTCGGATGACCTGCATCATCCTGAGGTTCAGCAGGCATCGGATCATGGCCTGTTCCTCTCCGTATTTTATCTGTACGTAGGGGCGAAAGACGTTTACCTCCGGGCCGTCGTCAAACTTGACGTTCTCCCGGGGTGCCTCCCCGCCCGTCAGGGTTCCGTTCAGCCTGATGCTCTCCCCCGTCCTGACGTTTGGGATCTCATCGGGCATGGAACCTTCGGATGCTGCCACCAGGCCGGTGTTGGTGTACTTAAAGGTCTTTCCGGAAATGGTCTGATAGGGAGCCTCATTGTATATCTCCAGCGTGTAGTTCACTTCTTCACCGGCATCATAGCTTGTCTTGTCGGCATACAGAACCACCGTCACTCCATCCTTGGTCTCGAAGAACGCTCCCTCGGGGAGTGAATCGGGATCCGGCAATTCACCGTCAGCTTCTGACGCCGCATCCGTCGTTTTATTCAGGTCTTGCATTTCATTCGCGCCAGGACCCCCGGACGTGCCCGATGCGCAGCCGCTCAGGCAGACGGCCAGGGCGACCGCGGCCGTCATGAAGCCGCCGATGACTTTTGGTCTTAAATTCATTATTCTGATCATTTATCCCATCCTTAACAACCCCCGGAGCAAATGCCCCAGGGGTTTGTGTCTTGGTTCGCGTATCGCTTTATCAGTCACGAAGTGCCTTTATTTCTCCTGACCCTGCGTCAATCGGTCGTAAGATGCGCGGCCTCGCAGCTTAGGCAGTAATACAGGTCTCCGCCGGTCTTGATGCCCTTATAGGACTGGTTGTATACGGCACCGGCTGCAGTCGTGGTAGTGATGACGATGTCTGCCGTGTCTCCGTTGTTGGTAATGGCTATGAGTGAATGGGCACCGTCCATGTCTGTCTTAAAGGTGTCCCAGTTCCAGTCACATTCGGGAGTTACGATTCCGTCATAGCCTGCGCCCCATCCGAAGTTGTCTGCCCTGACTACGGCATACTCGGCATATCCCTCCGTAGTGTCGGCACTGTGTCCGCTGGGCGTGTTTTGAAGCACCACTACGTAATTATGCCAGTTTTCACCGCCTGAGGTATAGTTTGTCAGGGATGCGTACTCCGTCTCACCCTTGGCTACGGGCTTGACTGACGAGTGCTGCGTCCACCAGCCCGTGCTGTTGTCCGTGGCTCCGGTCGTCGCGCCGTTGATCACCAGATACGACTTCTCGAGTCCGAGGCACAGATACAGGTCTCCGCCGGTCTCGATGCCCTTGTAATCCTGATGATATACGGTGCCCCCAGCGGTGGTGGCTACGATGTGGACGTCAGCCGTATCCCCGTTGTTGGTTACGGTCAGGTCTATGGCCGCTCCGTCAATGTCGCTCTTAAAGGTATCCCAGTTCCAGTCACTCTCGGGAGTAACGATTCCGTCGTATCCTGCGCCCCATCCGTAGTTGTCAGCCCTGACTACGGCATATTCAGCATATCCTTCCGCTGCGTCCGCCGAATGTCCTCCGGGAGTGTTCTGCAGGATCGCCACGAAGTTGTCCCAGTTCTCCGCGCCGTCGGTATAATTCGTGAAGCTTACGGACTTGGTCTTTCCTTCGGGCACTGCCCATATGTCTGAGAACTCCGACCAGAAAGGACTGCTCAGGTCAGTGGCCCCCACTATGGTGGAATCAAACTGCAGGTATGACTTCTCGCAGGTGAAGCAGAAGTACAGGTCTCCGCCGGTTGCCACGCCGTTGTAATACTGATGATACTCGGTGCCGTCAGTCGTTCTGGCCACTGCGGTCACGTCAGCCGTATCTCCGTTGTTCGTCACGGTCACCTCCACGTGAGCTCCGTCAACGTCAGACTTAAAGGTATCCCAGTTCCAGTCACTCTCGGGAGTTACGACGTTATCATAGCCTGCGCCCCATCCGTAGTTGTCCGCACGAAGCACCGCATACTCTGCATAGCCTTCCGTGGTGTCCGCGCTGTGTCCGCTCTCCGTATTCTGAAGCACTACCAGGAAGTTGTCCCAGTTCTCAGCTCCGTCAGTATAGTTGGTAAAGCCTATGGTCCTGGATGCTCCCTCGGGAACTGCCCATACGGGTGAGAATTCCGTCCAGAAAGGAGTGCTCAGGTCAGACGCTCCGACCATGATGCCGGCATTGTCGCGAAGAGTCGCATCCTTTACGGAAAGGATGTCCACGTATGAATTCTGGCAGGACAGCGACAGGCTTAAGGGATCATCTGCCTTAAGGCTCGTCTTGGCCGTAGCGGTCATGTCCTGTGAACTGTTGTTGAAGTCCAGGTTGCTGGCTTCCACCTTGATGGTGTCTCCGTCCCTGGTCACGCTGATGGTTGACGTGACGTCCACCATGGAAACCGAGGACCATGTCTGCCAGTTGCCCCAAGTATAGGTATAATCAGCATTTTCAAATGCTCCCGTACCGGAAGCGTCTGCGTAGAGGATGCCTACGTCGTCCTTCTTTTCCTCCGAGCCGAACACAAGCGCATAGTTGTCCTTGGTGTCGGTGCCGCCCCAGTTGTGCAGCTTGATCTTGTAGGTCTCACCGTCGGCAATGGAGATCGGCGTTGAATATGATGATCCAAATGCTGCCTTTAAGTCCAGGGATCCCAGTGACTCGATGGCGTTGGCATCAGCGGTCACTTCGATTATCCTTTCAGGCTCCTCGAAGGCTGCAGAGGCGTTGCCGTCCTGATACAGTGCCTTGACCTGGCCTGCGTCCAGCACGTAATCGTAGATATATATCTCATCGAAGGCACCCTTAAATATCGAATCCCAGTAGTTCTGTCCCAGCAGAAATTCAAATCCGTCGTTAGCGGTCATCGTGTCAGGAGCCAGGCGGCATACGATGTTGTCACCGTTTAAGTCCTTGCCCTGCATGAGCTCGCCGTTGAGATATACGTTCGCGAGTATGAAACCCGAATCGTCGGTAACCGAGGGGTCTACCGTCATGGCCACGTGAATCCACTGACGGGAGAGATCCGTCACTTCCTCATTGTATGCACCGGTGATGTAATCGCTGTCATGACTCCATACGCAGGGGAACACCACCTGGCTGTCGTCAGCCGCGTTCCAGGGCTCATATGTAAAGTTTACCCACAGTTCGCGGTCCATTCCCTTGTTGCCGTAGATGTCAGGGCCGTACTGTACCACGGGCTGATGCTGCTGGCCCACGCGCGCATTGTAGGTCCAGAACGCGAGCGTGTACTTTTCGCCGACGCCGTTGACGTCCAGCATGTGTCCGGCCGTCCCGTCAGCGTAGAGGGCCTGACCCTTTACGCCGGGCAAGTATACGTTGTCCTTGTCGGGATTGGCCACAAAGGCTCCGTCCTGAATCATGGCAACGTGCACGCTGTCACTGTCCTCTTCAAAACCGAAGTAATACTTGTAGTCCGTAGGAATGTCACCGGCGGGCGTTTCTGCAGCCGTCTCCTCCACGGCCGTTTCTTCCGTTTCAGCAGCCGGCGCCGCATCTCCGGCAGTGCTTCCGCAGCCTGCCAGCAGGCTTGTTATCATGCCTATGGTCAGTATGGATGACAGAATTTTTCTTTTCATTTAATCCCTCCTCGTTCATTTCGTGCCCGCAGGCCTTTCACCGATGCCGGTCATCACTCCGCCTGCGTCAACAACCTGCTGATACCATGCTATCTCGGCATCATCCAGCACGTTGTATCCGTCAGGTCCGAAGTAAGATATCATGTAGAGCGCATGATAATAATTGGCCTGAAGGTTGGCCTCCTCTACGTAATCCGCTGCCTTGGCCGCGCCGGCATCGACGATGTCATGTATGCCGGTATATGCGCCGCTGGTCTGTGAGTTAAAGTACTGGTCGCAGAAGTTCCAGTATCCGGCGATGTTGTACCAGCCATAGGGAACGGGTCTCGTCATGTTCTCGAAAAACTTATCCCAATAAGGCTTGTGTGCATCATCGGTAGGGAACATTTTCTTGTATGCGTCCCATACTTCCGTGTTGGTTGTCAAGGGCATGGGCATGTTGGAGGCGATGAGCGGAACTCCCGCAGAGTTGACGTTTGTTTTATCCGAATAGATCTCTATCCTCTTTTTCCATCCTTCCACGCCCCAGTTCATCCATTTAAGCAGCAGATATGCTTCATAAGGATGCCCGGTGGCATAGGATATTCCTCCGAGATACATGTTACCCAGCACGTTGTGCTCCTTTTCGCCGGACACTGAAGGGGTAACGTAAGGATAAATGTCCAGGTCATAAAGATCCTGATAATATATGGTGGAGCCGTCCTCCTGAACCACGTCGGTGTTCCATATGTTCTGGAACGTCCACCAGCCCTCGGAAAAGACTGCCACGTGTCCGGTAGATCCGAAGTACATGCCGTAATCGCCGGTCCAGTCTTCCATGGCCTGCGTATTCTGCTGAGGCGCCACGTAACCCGCCAGTTTCATGTCAGAGAACTGCTGCTCGCCTACTGCCCAGTACTGCAGGTCGAAGTCGGTACCGTCGAAACCGAACTCGCCCTTGATCGTGCGCTCGGAGCTCGTGGCTGCCGATATTCCGTAGAGGGAATCAAGCCTGTTGTAATAACCGAGTCCGAAATACTTCATGCCGCTGCGGTCATCAACCGTGGCCTTGGTGATCAGGTCGATCATGTCCTCCCACGTCCAGTCGGGATCGGGCATCTCCAGGTTGAGCTTGTCCAGCACCTTTTTGTCCACGAATACCGCACAGGGCTGATAATACGTGGGCATGGCGTAACGATGGTTGGTGTCAAACATGCCGATGCCGTATTCCTGGATCGTAGGCATCAGTTCCTTGGTCTCGGGGTCGTTGTTCACGTACTCCGTGATGTCCTCCCACCACTGGTTGGCCAGTGACGTGTCGGAGTCGGTCGCTATGAATACGTCGGGGAACTCGTTGTTGGAAGCGGCGGCCGTCAGGTCCGTGCTCATGTCGGTCATCTGCTTGACTTCCACCGTGATGTTGGGATACTTGGTCATGAAGGCTTCCGCCAGCTGGCTCATCAGGTCGGGATCCTCGTATGCCCAATAGCTCAAAGTGATCTTGTCGGTGGTCACGCCGTCAGCGCCTGCCTCCGCGGCAGAACCATCCGAACCTGCGTCGGCATTGCCGGACGATGAGCTGCCGCATGCCGTAAGTCCCGTGACGACCATGCAGGCCGCCAATATTGTTGCAATTACTCTCTTTTTCATAGTACCTCCTTTATGTAGCTATGAAGCTTATGCTTGTTTATGTCCATCCGAAGCATCATTCTCCGGTAATTCCCGTTCTGTCTATGGACTCAACGAAATGCCTCTGCAGGAAGAAATACATGATCATTAGCGGCAGTATCGTCAGCGAAGTTGCCGCCATTCTCACGGATTCGTTGAGTGACGTCGAAGTCTCGCCCACGTTCATCTTGGAGGCGAAGCTCGAGTCAAAATCCTTCAGCTGTATGACAAGGTTGTTCCAAAATGGATTCGACTTCGCGATCCCCTTGACGTAAAGCTCCGTCAGGTATGACTCGTTCCAGTACCACACGAAACAGAACAGAAAGACGGTCAGTATCGCCGGCCCGGCAGATGGAATGGCTATCCTGAAAAAGGACTTCCAGTAGCCTGCTCCGTCTATCTGGGCCGCTTCCAGCAGCACCCTCGGCACCTGCCTGAAAAACTGATAAAAGATCAGGATGAAGATCGGGGAGTTCAGTCCGTTGGCAAAGAGGGCCGGCAGGACAAATGCCCATATGGTTCCCGTAAGCTTCATGTTGCTGTACAGTACGTAGGTAGGGATCATCGTCACCTGGCTCGGCAGGATGTATGAAAAGATCAGCAGAGCCATCAGCAGCTTCTTGCCGCGAAATTCAAACGTCGCAAACCCATAACCGACCACCATGCAGGTGACCACGCTCAGGATGGTGGGTATGCCGGCGATCACGATGCCCTTTAAGAGGCTGCGCCAAAAATCCATCGAGGACGCGGCATCCAGATAATTCTGGAGGTAGAGCCGGCTGGGGATCCACTTGACGCTGGCATCCAACAGATCCGCCGTATCCATGAAGCTGGTGCTGAACATGTAAAAAACCGGGTACAGGTACACGAACCCTATGGCGATCAGCAGGGCATAGATGACGAACTGCTTGAGAAATCCCTGTTTTTCCTTGGTCCCAAAGAGGAATCTGTGAATTTTTTCTTTAGTAAATTTGTTCTTCATTTATATTCACCTGATCAGCCTTCGCCTGATCCGTCATACGTACGATACTTGCGGCTCCGGCGCTGCCGTTCTATCTTCTTTTTGTTCCGGACGCTGCGTCGGGCTATCTTTTTGGCCAGCCGTTCTTCCTTTTTGGCCAGCCGCCTGCGTTTTTTGACCATTCGGTCATAGACATCCTTTTTGGAGCCCAGGAGACCGAAGAAGATCAGCACGATGACGGTCACCAGGATCGAATATATCCACGCCATTGCGGATGCGTATCCGTATCCCCTTTCGGCGGTTGCCGAGAACATGCTGGTCTTGATCAGGTTTATCAGCTCGTTCTGCTCGTTGCTGGAGAGGAAGATGACGGTATATACCGCGTTGATCAGTATCATGGGCTTGATCGTGGGCAGCGTGATCTTCCAGAAGCACTCCCATCCGCTGCCGCCGTCGATCTTGGCCGCCTCGTACAGGCCGGGATCGATCTTTTGCAGGGCCGACAGGAATATCAATATCTGCACTCCCGAGTACCACAGGGTCATGATCATGTTGCCGAAGAGAGTTCCCAGCTGCTCAGCGATGGCGTAAGGCAGGAACGTGTCAAAGGCGCTTACGACCGCCTGGGTGTTGAGCGCCGGTATCGATGCCGCGCCCTCGCTCACCAGCATGTTCATGACGGGGCCGGACACGATGATGACCGGCAGGAAAAAGATCAGCCTGAATAGTCCTCGTGCACGTATCTTGCCGTTAAGCATGATCGCAATGATCAGTGCGAATACCACGATGATCGGCACCTGCAGGAGCGTCTGCCATACGTAACCCACGATGCCCTGGATGAAATCGGGATCCTCTATCCAGATCTGGGTGAAGTTGCTTGTGCCCACAAACGTAAACTGCAGTCCGTTCCTGGCCTTGATCTTGAACCACATGTAGTAGAAGGACTGAATCATGGGTATCAGCGTGAAGGCCAGCATGCCCACTACCCATATGGCCACGAAGCTCCAGCCGGCGCGCTCCTCGCGTTTCTCCAGCTTGCCGTACCTGCCCTGTCTGCCGGGCCCGGATGCGGATTCCTTATTGATTTTTTCCTTTTTTGATGCAAATGCCATCAAGATAATCCTCTTTTGCGTATCTTTGGCTTCGTGATCCTCCGGCTCAGTCCGGGGATACGGGCCATGGGATCATTACCTGAGCACGTAATCCATGGGTTCGACCGTCACGCCGTCCATCTCGGCCGTCTTACTGCCATAGTTGAGATAGACCTTCACTCCGTTGGAATACTCCACGTACCTGAGGTCGCCCTCGATCCTGTGATCCGTGATGCAGGCTCCCGCGGTCTTGTCTCCAAATGCCCTCAGCTCCCCGTCATACCTGATGATCGTATCCTTGAAGGCCGTGTATTCCGAACTGTATACGTCACTGGAATTGGTATATATCAGATCCGCCGAACTGGCGCGGGTGACGTAGAACGACGGATATACGCCCGACTCGATCATCTTGAGGAAAAACTCCTGCTTGTTGGCCTCGAAGTTGACGTATTCTCCATACATCGGCATCACGCCCTTCAGCACCATGGACAGGAATGGGATGCTCTCATCCTCCAGGATGTAATTGGAGGTATACAGCGGCATGTCCATGAAGGCTCCCGTGTATTTCCACAGATATTCACAGGGCTGCTCCATCACGAGGTTCAGCTGCGGGGCAATCGCCCCCACCGCCTCCTCATATCTGGCTGCGGTTTCGAATCTCGTGTGCTTGACGTTTGAATAGGTATAAGTAAAGATGTCGCTGGTCATCCCCGACAGGCACAGTCCGTTCACGCCCTTGGAGGCATAGCTCCTCGTGAACTTGTCCAGCAGGTATCCCGTGCGCTCGGGAGTCAGATACATAAAGGTATCATATACCTCCGCATGCTTCGTCTCCTCGTATCTTCTCTTGTTCACCCTCTTGATGGTGTTGAACGTGGCATTCTGCTCGTCCGGATTGACCAGCAGCGCATTGTCGTAGAGATAGAGATTGTTGCCCGTTGCCGCCTGATCCTTGATCAGAGAGGTGAGTTCCGAGGTAGACCCGATCTTGCGGTCGGCCTTGTATTTGCTGATGGGCAGGTTGTAGAGTCCGCCCTTCTGCCAGCCCTTGTAGATGCTGGTAAGTCCGGTCACC
>CALGGH010000255.1 GCA_937916415.1 uncultured Lachnospiraceae bacterium | reverse complement strand
ATAAACCTTATCCTTGATGGCGGTCAACGTTCCGGCGGGAATCGTGACAACTTTGCTGTTCCTGGTGAACCCGTCAGTGTCATAATCCGTATCGGACAGATTCTTTATCCAGCTGCTCGGAACCGTCACGTCCTTAGCCGTCCTGGAAGCCGTGCTTGTGTACTCACCATAGCTAAGTTTTGCCACAAAGTTGTTGCTGAGCTTATAGCCCGCCTTAGGTGACACAACAAAAGAAAAGTCTTTTGAAGAATCAAGCCCGACCCGGGTGGTCACATAGGCTCCCGTCGGATCCTCTACCGGATAAATTGACATGTTCTTTGCGGTGTATATCCCATCAGCGGTTCCACTTTCCCCGCCATTTACATTGGTGAACTTCCACGTCGCGCTGCCATCATAATCGCTGAAGTCCAGCACGAGGTCACTTGATGCATAATTCGGATCAATCTGATCGATGGCTGATTCGGGATCCAAGTCTCCGGTCTCGTCCAACTGCTCGATTTCTGCTTCTGAGTTAATTTCAGGGGCAGATTCAAGCAGCTCTTCTTCACTTGTGATATCTCCAGCTATCTCCTCAGCATTAGCCACCAGAGCTGCCTCGGGCACGGAAGTGAAGATCATTGCAGCGGCGAGTAAGCCGCTCAGAAAAGTTTTTGAAAACTTTTTCATCCTTATAAGTTCTCACGAAATCCGAACATAAACGGATAGGGCCATCACTTTTGACATGATGGTCCCATTGGCCGGTTGCGAAGCATCGTATAAAATGATGATGCCCCTCCGAAAACGAAGGGGCGTCGACTGGTTACAGTTTTTTGTTTTATGTTTTATGAAGCCTTATGCCATGGCGGCCTGCAGACGCTTTACGAATCTGCCGGGATCAGCAGAGCCTCTTCCCGTTCATCAGCCTGGTTGCGTTCTCGATGCTGAGATTGAACCTGTCCACCAGCTTCTTGAAGATTGTGTCGTCTGTCACGCCGGCCTCGCGCAAATCCTCAAGATAAACCTGCGCATTTTTTTCGGTGACTTCCTCGGTGACTTTGCTGGTTACCTCCTCGGTGACCTTGGCCGTAACCTCGGCAGTTACCCTTTCGGTTGTTTCCTTAACCAAAATTGCGTCCTTTTCCCACGATTTCATGAGCCTTATCGACACCTCCTCGCTTTGCCGCACCCTAGTCACGATTTCGTCCAGGGCGCGGATGTCCGGATTGCAGACGTTGTGTTCGTTGCTATTCTGAATGTATTTTAACATATCTGAAATCGCTTTGCCATCGTCAGGATCCGTGATGTTGCAGTTTCCGCCGGCATGGAAGAAGATCCTGCGGATCCCGTCATCGTACGGAACTTCAGGATGGGTCGGCAACGCGGGTTTCCGCCTCGACGTCATAAATGTCGGCCTTCAGTGAGCCGCCATCTCCCTTGGCGGTGACGTAGGCATCCAGGCGTATTCCGTGTTTCGCGGCGTTCGGGCCGGTGAAAACCTTCTGCGGCGTGATGCTGACGACCTCAACGTTCCTGCGCAGCAGCGTCGACAGGATGATCCTTGCGGCCTCAGGGCCGTCGTCGGCGTCTGAAAGCAGCGCGTTCAGTAGAAAATCATCGATGAGGTTCATCCGGTAAAGGGACTTCTTGGCTTCCCTTAGCGTCATGGAATTGTTTTGACTGTTCATGGGCACGTCCTCCTTTGTGCTTGGTGGGGGATCAGTGCATGAGATGCCGGCCTTGATGAAATGGAACGGTAACATGAACCAACCCTCCGAAGGGTTTTATTATACGGCTAATATAACGGGATTTTACGAACTCTGAATTGATACGGAAACAGAGATCTCATTGTCATGCAATCAAGAACATAATTGACCGGAAAATGCGATTGCATCAATAAGGTAGCATGACGGTCAGGCGCAGTCAACGCCGTGAATGTAGAAAAAAAGAACCATCAGCAGGCAAATGCTTCAAAAAAGGGGCACGAAGCCGGCATTCATGCGGTTCAGTGAGTTTTGTGCAAAATGACGATGCCCCTCTTCAGCGAGGGGCATCCGGCATCACAAAGTAATTTGGTTGTATCTGACATCACTCATTTGTCAGGTCGTTAAGCACATGCCATCCGCATGCTACGAATGGCATACGAATTATCCGTGGCGATCCCGTAACGCTTGAATTTGCGGGCTTTGCGGGTGTCATTGGCATACGAATCGTATACGAACGGCAGGCCGTCAACCGGATGCTCTGTCGCATTTCCCGGTAAATCAGCGTTCTTTTCTTCACCCAAAAGCAAGAGTCCCCGTCACATCGATTCCATCGCGTCCATTATCATTGAATCGCCGTCGCCGAAGCAGTGGGAATACCTGGTCAGTATCGTGTTCTGCGTGTCCCCGGACACCTTTTCAATGACGGTGATGGGTATGTTGCGGGATATCAGGTAGGATATGTAGCTGTGGCGGAATTCGTGCAGGTGATATGCGGGCAGGCCCAGTTCCCTGCACGCCTTCTTGAGCGTCTTGTCAATGGGCGAGTAGGTTATCGGACAGATGCGATCCGTTACGCTGCCTCCCGCCTGCAGGTGGGCGTCCCTCAGGGCCTCGTAGAGCTCCATGGGATGACTGGCGAGGGGGATCAGCCTGGACTTAAAGTTCTTGGGTTCCTTGATCGTCCTGATCCTGGTCGCATATGACTTGGTGACGGACACCTTCATGCGCATTTCCTCGCCATCCGGACCGTGATAGACATATGGCCTGAAGTCGTCATAGGTGAGGGCCAGCGCCTCGCCTATGCGCATGCCCGTGTAGTAGAGGACGGAGTAGAGGAACCGGTACAGCGGCGCATGCCCGGCTTCTCCCAGGTTTTCGAAGTATGCGTCTATCAGGTCATGCTCCTCCTTGGGAATCACCCGGTAGTCCGATTTGCGGACCACGCGGACATTGTCACAGTGGTCCAGGACGTTATCCTGGATCAGCCTGCGCTTGTAGCAGAGGTTGATCAGCTTCCTGAAGGAACCGTTCAGCAGGGATATGGTTTCTTCTCCGTATCCGAGCCGTCGGCATCCGGCAACGAACTCATAATACGCGTCCTCGGTTATGTCGCTTACGATCGTTTCAGGCGGAATGACGCGTGTGATCATCTTGAACTGATCACGCGTGTTGATTATCGTGATCGGGCTCAGGTTCTGGGCGACGGCCTTAGATTCCCACAGGTCGTACGCATCTGACAGCGTGACGCCTCCTTCTTTCTCGATGCCGGTTTTCCCGTTTTGCAGCCTCCGCATCTCGCGCCTGGCATCGCTCATGGTCTCCAGTCCGTAACTCCATTTCTGACGGTATGCGGTCCTGTCATCACTAACCTCGGTGTAATTGTACTTGACGTCGTACTTCCCCGTCCTTTCGTTGAAATAAATGCCCCTGCATCCGGTGGCCGTTCTTTTGGTTGTCATTTAAGTCACCTCCAATCCAAAACGTGCGGAATCCGTCACGGCGTAGCGCGGCGGATTCCAAATAATGATCCGTATTGATTTTATAACGTTTTGAACGGAGGAGGCCGTATCGGAATTTCCGTTATCGGACGGCCTTTGCGTACTTGTTGACGGTGAAGCAGCTTACGCCATGCTTTCTGGCCAGATCCCTGACGGTCAGGTTCAGGTTGTTGTAGTCTTCTGCTATGGCCCGGATCCTGTCCTCGGAGAGCCTGTGGTTGTCGTAGTCATGCGCCTTGGGAACGCGGAGCTCTGCATTTTCCTTTTTGAGTTCCTCATAATCCAGTCCCATGTCGGCCACGTGTGCCCTGATCACGGATTCCTTGATGCCATGCTTGGCGCTTAGGTCCGCCATCGTGATCCCCGTCGTCCGGAATTCCTCCACGATGGCGTCCAGGTCTCCGGGCGTCCTGCGCTTTTTTTCGGACAGGCGTTTGAGGGAGGGATCGGCTTCCTTGGCCTCCTTCGCGTACTTGGAGACGCTCCTGGCGCTGACGCCGTGTTTCTCCGCGACCTCGCCTATGGTCATGTCGGAGTTGTAGTAGTCGTCGACCACTGCGCGGATCTTTTCTTCGGTCAGCCTCGCGGTGTCATGCCCCTTCCTGGATATGCCCTCCTTCTTCATGTACCGGATCAGGGAATTGCCTCCGTTGGGGAGGCCGTACAGTATGGCGATGGCTTCCAGGCTTAAGTCGCCCTTTCTGTACTCCATCACCATCTCAGGGATCAGTTCCATGGGAATCTTTTCGGTCGGGGCATAAGTCCTGTGGTCAGAGGTGCAGGCATAGGCCGTGGTTATGGATACGTCGTATTTCTCCGCGATTTCCCTGAAGGTCATGCCGCACTCGATGCGGTCGTGCCTGATCAGGGCCACCGTCTCGGCGGTCAGCCCCAGGCGGGGATGCGGGCGGAACTTCGCGTTTGAAGAAGAGAACAGCTCTGAATAAGCCGGCGACATCTTGATGTAACGGCTCAGGGTAGAGCCGGATACGCCGTATTTCCTGCCGATTTCCCTCAGAGGCAGGCCCGTTTCGTAGTATTCCTTCAGAGCATCATAAATCTCATCCTCCGACAGCTTGAGCGGATGGACGTAATTCATGGAAGACTTCTTAAATTCAGGTTTGGGTGGATCTGCAGGCGGGGGCGTTACCCTAACGGGATTCCGGTGAGCCTTGCGCTCCTCAATCCTGTCGCGGTACTCGGGATGCAACTTTGCGTACGAAAGCTCTCCGCGTCCCCCGGACGTTCGATGCGCTGATCACTCGGATCCGGCGCATTTGGAAGATGTTTCTTCTATATATAAATGGCGGGCATTTAAGAGGTTTTAATGCCTAAAGGGGGCACTTTCCCCATTACCCTATCGTTTACCATCTTATCACAGCGTTTCAAATTTGAAAAGACGTTCACTGTCATAAAATATCCTAAATTATGCCACTGGAAATCAAGAAAATTTGTTCTGTTTGCCCCTCATGTTATCAATATTCGGAGCAGGCGAAGAAAAAAATGGGGTGAAAGCAAAAAAAATTACCTTACTGCGGTCTGTGTCCTCAGCACGCCCGATACGGCGGAGGCCCTATCCTCGCTGATGCCGGCCCTCTCCGCGTAGTCCATCCATTTGCAAACGACATCCAAAACTCGTCCGACAGCATCCTTGCAAAACTTAGCAGGCAGTTCAATCCTCCTGCCAAATGTCAGTAGGTCTTCCAATGTGATCTCGGATGATTTTCCGTTTATGGTCATCTGGTGTGAGGACAGCCAGCGATTGGATGGGGCATAAGCAAAAGTCACGTCATACGCGGGCGTTATGCTCCATGCGCCATTCCGTCCCATGCGAAATGAAAAGTTCTTAACGTGATCATCGCAGTTCACGGCGGCAACCGAGAACGCCGCGCGAATGAAGATCTGCCTCATTTCGTCCGGATCCACGCCAAGTCTGCGTGCATAGTTTGCATATTCTTCGTAACTGCAGCAACGCGGAACGTTGTAATCCAGGTGTGCCAGGGCTCCAAGTGTCTGAACGTGGATCTTCCCGACACTCCCTCTGTCGTACCGTTTTGTCATAAAGTGAGCCCTTCCGTCAAGGTTTAAGAGCCTGCATTCCTCCATATCCACCCCGCAGTCCCCGGCCATGAGATAATATGCATACTCAACGCGGGTGTGCTGAGCCTCATCCGAAATGCCACGGTCACCATTTTTGTCTACGCCGTCAAATTTGATGATCCACTGCTCAAAATTCTGATCAGAAAGGGCCTGACCTGAACGTATTTCGCCGGTTGCCCTGTTCCAGTCTATGACTGCCTTTGCCCTGGCACCGCCTGCGGAGGATCCAATCTCGATCAGTCGCGCAAGAGAGGCTTCCTTTTCCGAAAGAACTGCTGACTCCCTGCCCGAAAGTATTGCCGAGGCTAATTCGACCATGTCATTAAGATCAACTTCACCGTCTGACGCCTCCGTCGAAATGGCGGGAACGTATTCCAGCGCGCCCATGCCTCTCTTTCCCATATAACACAACCGTTCTATGGCCGTGAAGGACTCCGGAGTCCTGCCATGTTTCGCCAGCCAGCTGTTTATTACCGCGTTACCAAAAGCATCCGGCAATGAGTCGGCGACAAGACCCGGAAGTCCGTGAAACGTGTCATTGTTAAGGCCCGGAAAAGAATAAAGACGATCTGACAGGGGCATGACTATCGGCGATACCTCCACGCCGCTTCTCAGGAAATCCCTGTCATATTCAAAGACAGCAGCCCGATCCGGATCCGACTGGCGTACCATGCCTATCCGTGTGTTCCAAAGAAATATCTCGGCAACATCAATCATTTTCGTTTACTTTTCATCTCCCCATTTCCAATTTTCATTGGGCTTATTCCTTTTGGATGCCCGTTTTCTTTCCCTGTATCCGCTAACATACAGCGAGGGCCTTTCACTTTGATCCGGAACGAGTGCATCAATTGAACTTTCCAGATCCAACGCCTTCAGGATCGCGAGTGCCTTCAGAAAACCCACGTCATGTCCTGCTTCGAACCGCCTTATGGTCGGCAGCGACACAAAGGACTTCGCGGCAAGTTCCTCCTGAGTCATCGGAGTCAGGATTCTTGTCTGCTTAACACGTCTGGCAATTTCCATAAGAGTTGCATCCGCAGTCAGGTTTTTGTCAATTCTCATTCCGCGGCCTCAAAGAATCTGAAATACAATAAGTTAGCATTCAATGTATCATATTTGATAAGTTACCCATCCAAAATTATCATAACATATCAGATCAGATATGTTAATTGTATCGAACCCGATTAAGATGTCAAGCGTTTTCAACACTTTTTAACATTTTCAACGACAAACTCCAAAGATTTTCAGTACCTCCCTCCAAGGATTTTCAGTAATTTACTCCAATGATTTTCAATTTTCCGAAAGAACTCCGAAAAAAAATGGCCGTGCCCCATCGGACACGGCCCATATCTGCTCTATTTTTACGTAAAATCCCGCTTCTTTACATGAAGTCCTGCATGGCCACGTCGTCCATGTCGTCGAAGTCCTGGTTCTCGCCGACCATTCCCCAGATGAAGGTGTAGGCCTGGGTGCCGGCTCCGGAATGGATGGACCAGCTGGGGCTGATCACGGCCTGCTCGTTGCGCATGATGACGTGCCTGGTCTCCCGGGGCTCGCCCATGAAATGGCATACGAAGGCATCCTCCGGGATGTCGAAATAGAGATAAACCTCCATCCTGCGGTCATGCGTATGGCAGGGCATCGTGTTCCAGACGCTGCCGGGCTTCAGCTCTGTCATGCCCATCTCCAGCTGGCAGCTCTCTACCTGACCGGGCAGGATGTACTTGTTGATGACCCTGTGGTTGGAACCCTCGAGCGAGCCGAGCTCCTTTTTGTTCTCGTCCTTGATGATGACCACGTCCTCGGAAGGAGTGCCTTCCCTCTTGATCAGCACCGTGGGATAGGTCACGTGCGCGGGCGCGGAATTGATATAGAACTTGGCAGGCCTGGAGGCATCCCCGGATGCGAAGCTGACGTCCCTTTTGCCCATGCCTACGTACATGCCCTGCTTGTAGTCAACCTCATAATCGCGTCCGTCTATCGTGATGATGCCGGCACCGCCTATGTTGATCACGCCCATCTCGCGTCTCTGCAGGAAATATTCCGCCCTGAGTTCCTCGCCTGCCTCCAGTGACAGCTTCTTACTGACCGGTACGGCTGATCCGGTGATGATCCTGTCGATGTGCGAATACACGAGCTTGATCTCATCGGGATGAAAGAGGTCGTCGATCAGGAATTCCTGACGAAGCCTCTGAGTGTCATAATACTTTTCGTCCTTCGGTGAGCATGCTGTTCTGAGTTCCATTTGTGATCCTCCTCGTTTAGATTCTATCATACAACCCCTGTACGAATTCACGCGTCCGGACGGCATTGTCGGGGCTCGTGTTTTCGAGGGTACACTGTACGTAAGGCTTGTGCTCCCTGATCTTGGAGAGCAGGAGCTCGTAGTTGAGTCCGCCCATGCCGGCAGGAATGGATTTCAGGTCACCGTCTTCCTCCACGAAATCCTTCATGTGCACGACGGCTATGTCATCCTTCAGCAGGTCGAAGGTGCGGGTGATGATCTCATCCTGCCTGTCGACGTTGCCGGGATGGAGCATGTTGACCGGATCGAATATGATCTGCAGATTGGGACTTCCGACCTCGTCCAGCACGTACCTGGCCTGCTCGGGGCCATAGACTATGTGCTTCCAAACCGGCTCGATGGCCATGATCACGCCGAACTTTTCGGCTGCCTCCACGCAGGGGCGCACGTTTCTGACGAAAAGGTCAAGCGCCTCCCGTTCATGGTTGGCAGGTTCATATCTGTACTCGGCGTTGACGGCTCCGGTCTCGGTGCCGACGACGCTCGGTCGCAGGATCGAAGCGAAGCGCATGTGTGCCACGTACCTGTCGGTGATCTCACGCAGCCTGTCCGGATCCGGATGTGCGAGGTTTAAGTAGTTGCCCAGGACCGCCACGTCGACGTGACTGGCATCGCAGAGGTTTCTGATATACGTGGCCAGGCCGGGAGTCATGGACGCGATCGTCGGGGTAAACTCCCGTATGGACTTGGACAGTGCCACGTGCATGCACGTGAAGCCCTGGCTCCTGATCCTGGGTATCAGCACGTCCAGCGGTCCGTACTCTACGTCATGTGCGCGTATTCCTATCTGCATTTCTCCCTCCATGGGTCGTCATATGGCGACGACCTCGCACTTCTTGTGAGTGAACTCCTCGATCTTGTACAGATTCCTGTTGGCAACCGTCCGGCTCATCCTGTATGCCAGGTTGCTGTCCCTGGGTTCCTTGATCGTGATCTGTCCGAGTCTGTTCCAGCCTCCGAAGTACTGGTTATCCACCGTCTTGATTACGTAGTTGTCATTCATGTCGATTACCTCCTTTTCCCTCCGGTCAGGTACCACGCGCGTGGTCGTGATGCAAAGCTCCCTGCGGAACGTGCATTCCCGTCTGCATTTCCGTCTGCATTTACATTCTGCATTCCCGTCTGCATTTACGTCTGCATTTACGTTCTGCATTTACGTTCTGCATTTACGTTCTGCATCTCCGTCTGCATTTCCGTTCTTTGCAATCCCTGACTTTCACGATATTTTACGGATTTAATCAATGAATAACAACCTATGTTTTATACAAATCGTTGTAAAAGTTGTTATTATATTTGGTAATTTTGTCTATTACTATTCGTTCCGGCGGAAGTCCTTACAGGGGATTTCCCGCCATGTCCAGTGAACCCCTCTCCTCAAACCGGGCCTCGGGTTCCATCTCGTCCGCCGCCTTCCAGCCGCTGAACCTCCCGGGATGGATGCAGTCATCATACCTGCAATTCTCAAAAAGAGCCTGAGCAGACGGTCTCCAGGGTCTCCCGAGGAACACCGTGCCCCTCATGTCCATGTTCTCGCCGCGGATCACGCAGTTTCTGAAAGTAAATCCACTCCCGCCCGGACACTCGCACGGAGCGGTCACGTAGCCGTTTACGTCCTTTCCGCGGTCACGGACTATGATCTCGCACCCCTCAAACGTCGCCTCCGCGCCGCCGAATATGAAATCCACGTCTCCGCGGATGATGCAGTTGTTGTAATGCTGTCTCGTGAGCTTTCTCTCACTGAGCATCCTGGGACCAAAGAACCCCCGTGCCTGCCTTTCCCGTTCGGGAAGGGGCGCCATGAAGAGCGTATCCTGATGCGCGGACATTTCCACGTGGTCCATGTAAACTTCAGCGGCATCGGCATATACTGCCAGGGCCTGTCCCCTCTCGTCTCCGTCCCCGGCCACGTTCCTGATGGTCAGATCCCTGACGGTGCACTTTGCCCCGCCCAGAAAGACTGTCTGAGTGCGAAACGTCCCTCTTTTGGTTCCGTCGGGCATGTCGTCAAGGGCTCCGTCGCCCCACTCGATCACGGTCCTGCCGCGACCTGAACCGGTCAGGGTCAGATCCTTTTTTTCGATATGTATCTTTTCACGATAGACGCCCGCCGCTATCC
>CALGGH010000254.1 GCA_937916415.1 uncultured Lachnospiraceae bacterium | reverse complement strand
GCGAACAGTTGGTATTGTACCCGAAATAGTCATTGGTGTCAATGCCTTTTTTGAAGAGTTTCTCGCAAAAAGAACTTGCATCTAAAGATTTCCTATGCTATACTTCCTAACGTTGAGCGGGGATGCTGGAATTGGCAGACAGGCTAGACTAAGGATCTAGTGTTGGAAACGACGTGAGGGTTCAAGTCCCTTCTTCCGCATTAGAGAACGTAAGTGCCGACGGAGGATCTTGAACCCCGGGTTCAAGGTCTCCTCGCGATAAATCGCTTCGTCAGTTCGTTCGGCGGGAAAAAGGTTCACCGGACCTTTTTCTGATCCCGCCTCACCCCTTCTTCCGCATTAATTATAGGATCGGCTTAGGCCGGTTCTTTTTTGTTAATCTTGACTAAAATTAATGGTTCTACTAAACTTACTTTATCTGTATATTTCATAAGGATACAACCATATGCTGGCACTTAGGATATCATTTATAGCATTAACCCTTGCCTCCATAGGCTGCATGGTCATTGGGGCCTGGTATAAGAGAAGAAACCCGGGGTTCGTCATCACTGCGGCCATCATTACCGCCAGTGACTGTGCGTGTGTTGCTCTGATGAGCGTCCAGAATGCCTCCATGGCATCTAAGGTCCTGTTGCCGTATTACGTGCTGCATGCGTGGATGCTGTTTGCGATCATCCTCATGATATCACGCATAGATAAGTACAGGTATTCTCTTGTCTGCATCATTTTGTCCGCGGTAGCGAGTCTCTATCAGACGTACCTGGTCATTTCGCAGTATTTCGGTGCGAGGATATTTTCATTCCAAAAGAGGATATATTTCCGCCGGGCGTGGTTCGTCGCCACGGACACCAAATTCACCGGACTCCTTTTCAGTTACCGTTCATATCGCATCATGGTCTACTTCAACATGCTGCTGGCCCTCATCGTCATTGGCGCATGCATGGCTTATTCCAGCAGGATGTTCAGGATCAGGTACGTATCGCTGGCAGCCATCATGGCGGCATTTGCGGTAATTGAGGGAATTGCGATCCGTTTCGCGCTGCCGATCTGGATTCCCTGCATGGCATACAGCCTTTTTGACGTCGTGTTCCTGTACCTTACGACCTTTTTTGCCAGGGGCAGGCTCAGGGAGTGGTCGCTGGACAGCTTCGCCAACGACATGAGTGATGGACTGATACTGTATGACAAATATGATGACCTGATACACGTCAATGACATGATCCGTAACACGCTGACGGAGGATCTGGTGGAGGAGTTTGCGGACAGGAGCAGGCTTGAAGCATGGATTTCCGATACCGGAGAAGTGGAGAATAACGCCGAGATCGTCACGTATCAGGGCAGGGACCGTGAGTATTATTTCAAGATGAACGTACGTGACATTTCCGAACATGGCAAGCGCATCGGAACTCTTTTCATACTGCATGACACCACCGATTCCATCACCAGGATCCGTGCGATGCAAAGGGCTAACGAGGAACTCGAACGCGCCAATCGGATGAAGTCCGATTTCCTGGCCAACATGAGCCATGAGATCAGGACTCCCATGAATGCCGTCATAGGCATGACCGAGATCGCGATGCGTGAGGAAAAGTCACCCGAGGTCATGGATTACCTCACTCAGATCAGCCACTCGGGCAATCACCTGCTTAACATCATCAATGACATACTTGATTATTCCAAGATTGAATCCGGCAAGATGGAGATCGTGGAAGAAGATTACGTGCCTTTCGACGAACTGAGCGAGGTCGCAGGCATTCTGGCCACCAGGACCGGCGACAAGAACCTCAGGCTTTGCTTTTTGGCTGACGGACCGATGCCGCGCAGGCTCAGGGGAGACGTGCAACGCATCAGGCAGGTGCTCATCAACCTGGCGAACAACGCCATCAAGTTTACGAACGAGGGATCGGTCAGGGTGCGCCTTTCATTTGAACCTGCCGGCGAGGGCATGGTCAATTGTGCGGTTCACGTCATCGACACGGGCATAGGCATCAAGCCTGAAGACCTGGACAAGCTGTTCGTCAGCTTCCAGCAGGTGGATTCCAAGAGAAACAGGTCGGTGGAGGGTACGGGCCTGGGACTTGCCATTTCGCAGAGGCTCGTTGAGGCCATGGGCGGACGCATCGGCGTGGACAGCGAATATGGCAGGGGCTCCGATTTTTGGTTTATCCTGCCTCAGGGCATAGTGGACGGCGAAAACGACCAGAGGGTTGTTAATGCTGACGGCACGGGCGAGATCATGCTGAATGACCTGCTTGCCGAGGCACGTCCCCGGGAGGAGGAAAAGTTCAGGATAGATTTCACGGCACCGGATGCCCGCGTGCTCGTGGTTGACGACAATCACATCAACCTGACCATAGCGGAGGGGCTGCTTGCGCCCATCAAGGTGCAGATAGACACCGCTGACGGCGGACAGCAGGCCATAG
>CALGGH010000253.1 GCA_937916415.1 uncultured Lachnospiraceae bacterium | reverse complement strand
GTAAGACTTCCGACGGAACTATCATCCTGGCTGACGAGATTTCTCCCGACACCTGCCGCTTCTGGGATTCCACAACTCACGAGAAGCTGGACAAGGACCGCTTCCGCAGAGATATGGGCGGCGTTGAAGAAGCTTACCAGGAAATCATGAAGAGACTTATGGGAGAATAATATATGGGCGGTTTTTTTGGTGCAGCCTCTAAGAATGACTGCGTTACCGACGTATTTTTCGGAACAGACTACCATTCACATCTCGGAACAAGAAGAGGCGGTATGACCTCCTACTCCGAGGAAAACGGCTTCCAGAGAAATATCCACAGCATCGAGAATTCTCCCTTCCGTACAAAGTTTGAGAACGACGTTGTGAATATGAGGGGCAAGCTCTGTATCGGCTGTATCAGCGATACAGACCCCCAGCCTATCCTCGTGCGCTCAAAGCTTGGACTCTATGCGGTATGTTCAGTGGGCATAATCCGCAATGCGGACGCTCTCGTTAATGAGCTCCTCGAAAAGGGATGCGCCAACTTTGAGGCAATGAGCAGCGGAAACATCAACTCCGGAGACCTCATCGGCGCTCTTATCGCCCAGAAGGACAGCTTCGTTGACGGTATCCGCTATGCACAGGAAAAGATAGAGGGAACTATGTCCCTTATCATACTTACAAAGACCAGTATCATCGCTGCAAGGGATCAGTACGGAAGACTTCCCATGATCATCGGAAAGAGAAGCGACGGCTTCTGCCTTTCAACAGAGTCATTTGCCTTCCAGAAGCTGGGCTATACTACTTATAAAGGGCTTCAGGCAGGCGAGATCGTTGAGCTCACAGCCGATGACTGCAGGACCATCGCCGAGGGAGATCCCTCAAAGATGAAGATATGCACCTTCCTCTGGACCTACTACGGCTATCCCAATGCCGTATATGAGGGCGTAAACGTAGAGGTGATGCGTACACGCAACGGCGAGATCATGGCTGAGAACGACATCAAGAACGGCAGGCTCCCCGATGTTGACTACATCTGCGGCGTCCCCGATTCGGGTACTCCCCACGCTATCGGCTATGCAAACAGGAGCGGTATCCCCTTTGCAAGGCCCTTCATCAAGTATACTCCCACATGGCCCAGAAGCTTCATGCCCACTAACCAGAGCATGAGAAACCAGGTAGCAAAGATGAAGCTCATACCCGTTCATGACCTCATCAACGGCAAGAAGCTCCTCTTTGTCGATGACAGTATCGTAAGAGGCACACAGATGAGAGAGACAGTAGAATTCCTCTATGAGCACGGCGCCAAGGAAGTACATATGCGCTCTGCCTGTCCCCCTATCATGTACGGCTGCAAGTACCTCAACTTCTCACGCAGCACCTCCGAGATGGAGCTCATCGCACGCCAGATAATCGATGAATTTGAAGGTCCCGTAGGCGTGAGACACATCGAGGAATACAGCAACTCTGCAACAGAGAGAGGCCGCAGACTCAGAGACGAGATCTGCAAGAGGCTCCGCCTTACCTCACTTGAATTCCAGACACTTGAGGGCACAGAAAAGGCTGTGGGACTTGACTCCTGCGGACTCTGCACCTACTGCTGGAACGGCAAAGAATAATCAATGTAACCGACTGTAGGGGCTGGCGTCCTCGACAGCCCGTAGAATATATACGCTTTGCGGGACGTCGAGGACGCCGTCCCCTACACTTATGTCATGGAGGTAGATCAATGAACAACAGTTTTTCCGAAAGCTACAAGAAGGCAGGCGTTGACGTTACCGCAGGCTATAAGTCTGTGGAGCTCATGAAGCAGCATATCGCCCGCACGGTGACGGAGGGCGTCCTGGGCGGGATCGGCGGTTTCGGCGGTATGTTCGAGCTGGACACCGCCGGGATGGAAAAGCCCGTGCTGGTCTCGGGCACCGACGGCGTGGGTACCAAGCTCAAGCTGGCGTTTCTCCTGGATAAGCACGATACCGTGGGCATCGACTGCGTGGCCATGTGCGTCAACGACATAGCCTGCGCCGGAGGTGAGCCCCTCTTTTTCCTGGATTACGTGGCATGCGGCAAGAACTATCCCGAGAAGATCGCTTCGATAGTTTCCGGAGTGGCGGAGGGCTGCAGGCAGGCCGGATGCGCACTGATAGGCGGTGAGACGGCCGAACACCCCGGACTCATGCCCGAGGACGAATACGACCTCGCCGGATTCGCGGTGGGAGTCGTGGACAGGCCGGGGATGATCACCGGCGACGGCATCCGTCCCGGAGACGCGCTGATCGGACTGAAGTCCAGCGGAATACATTCCAACGGCTTCTCACTGATCCGCAAGATATTCGAGATGACTCCGGAGAGCCTGGGCAGGCACGTGGATGAACTGGGAGCGACGCTTGGCGAGACGCTGCTTACTCCCACCAGGATATACGTGAAGGCGCTTAAGGCACTTGCCGCCGCCGGACTTAAAATCAAGGGAGCCAGCCACGTGACCGGCGGCGGATTCTATGAGAATATTCCGAGGATGCTGCCCGAGGGCACGGCGGCCAGGATCGACACGTCGTCTTACGAAGCTCCCCCGATATTTGGCCTGATACAGAGGACCGGAGGGATAAGCGATCATGACATGTACAACACGTACAACTGCGGACTGGGCATGGTGCTCGCGGTGTCGCCCGAGCAGGCGGACGAAGCGGTCCGCATCCTGAACGGAGCGGGCGAAGGGGCCGTGATCGCCGGAGAGGTCGTAAGCGGAGAAAGGACGGTCACCATATGCTGAACGTAACCGTGCTGGTATCGGGAGGCGGAACCAACCTGCAGGCGATAATCGATGCCATGGAGGCAGGCCGCATCAGGAACGCACGCATCGTGAGGGTGATCAGCAACAACCCGGGGGCCTACGCCCTGGAGAGGGCCGCGAAGGCCGGCGTGGACGCGGCGTGCATCTCGCCTAAGGATTATCCGGGCAGGCCGGCATATTATGAGGCATTGGCGGATGCCCTCAGGGAGGCCGGGACCGACCTGGTGGTGCTGGCGGGATTCATGGTGGTCCTGCCGGAGACGATCATCAGGGAGTACCGGGGCAGGATCATCAACGTGCACCCGTCACTGATACCGTCGTTCTGCGGAACCGGCTTCTACGGACTAAAAGTTCATGAGGAAGCCCTGAAGCGTGGCGTGAAGGTGACCGGAGCCACGGTACATTTCGTGGACGAGGGGACCGACACTGGACCGATCATACTGCAGAAGGCCGTTGAGGTGAGAGATGACGACACGCCCGAAACCCTTCAGCGCAGGGTGATGGAAGACGCGGAGTGGCAGATCATGCCGCAGGCCATTGACCTGATAGCCGGGGGCAGGGTTGAGATAAGGGACGGACGGGCATGCGTCATGGAGTGACGTACGGTGGACTTGAAGGTCCGTGGATGGGATCGACCTGCCGGAACCGCGCGTTGCCGGCATGATTTGGAGGAATGACATGAAAGTATTGGTGATAGGAAGCGGCGGAAGGGAACATGCGATAGTCACTTCCCTGTCAAAGAGCAGCCGCGTGGACAAGATATATTGCGCTCCCGGCAACGCGGGCATAGCCGCGCTCGCGGAGTGCGTGCAGATTGCAGCCATGGATTTTGACGGGCTGGTGGGATTCGCCCGCGATAATGAGATCGACCTGACCGTGGTGGGCATGGACGATCCACTGGTTGGAGGCATCGTGGACGCGTTCGAGGCAGCAGGCCTGAGGGTATTCGGCCCCAACAAGTCGGCCGCCATCCTCGAAGGCAGCAAGGCCTTCTCCAAGGATCTGATGAAGAAATACGGCATACCCACTGCCACCTACGAGAATTTCGACAATCCCGCGGAGGCGATCGCCTACCTCAAGACCGTGAGGTTTCCGATAGTGCTCAAGGCTGACGGACTGGCGCTCGGCAAGGGCGTGCTGATCTGCAATGACCTCAAGGAAGCCGTTGACGGAGTGAAGACCATCATGCAGGACAAAAAGTTCGGCGATTCCGGTAACCGCATGGTGGTGGAGGAGTTCATGACCGGACGCGAAGTATCGGTCCTTTCGTTCGTGGACGGCAGGACCATCCGCATCATGGATTCCGCCCAGGATCACAAGAGGGCATATGACGGAGACAAGGGCCCGAATACCGGAGGCATGGGCAATTTTTCGCCGAGTCCTTTTTATACCGCGGAAGTGCATGAGTACTGCATGGAGCACATATACCAGCCGACGGTCGACGCCATGGCCAGGGAGGGACGGCCGTTCAAGGGCGTCATCTTCTTCGGGCTGATGCTGACTGATGACGGCCCCAAGGTACTGGAATACAATGCCAGGTTTGGTGATCCCGAGGCACAGGTGGTACTGCCGAGGCTCAAGAATGACGTCGTGGACGTATTCGAGGCCTGCATCGACGGCACCCTGGACCGGGTTGAAATGGAGTTTGAGCCTGACAAGGCCGCGGTTTGCGTGGTGCTGGCATCTGACGGATATCCGGTATCCTACGAAAAGGGATTCCCGATAAGGGGCCTGGATAAATTTGACGGCAAGGAAGATTATTACTGCTTCCACGCGGGCACCGCGTTCAGGGACGGCGAGATCGTCACTAACGGCGGCAGGGTGCTCGGCATCACCGCCATAGGCAGCAACCTCAGGGAAGCCCGCGACAAGGCATACGAAGCCACGGAATGGGTGTCCTTTGACAATAAGTACATGAGGCATGACATAGGACA
>CALGGH010000252.1 GCA_937916415.1 uncultured Lachnospiraceae bacterium | reverse complement strand
ATGGTGCTCTCAACGAGAACATCCCGTGGGCTGATGGAACCAGTCGGTTTACTGCGGCATTTAATGACGAGGTGGCCTGGTTCGTCTGCCAGATGAGCAAAACGGCCGTCTGCGAATTCGAGGACATCAACTGGCGCACGGTCGGAAACTGTATCAAGGCTTCCCATTCACGGCTTGAACCGGACATCTCCTTGCGGATCCATGATGATGTCCGTCGCATCTGCGTAGATGAGACTTCTTACAGAAAGGGCTACAAATATATCACCGTGGTTTATGACATGGACAAGAACCGCGTCATCTGGGTTCATGAAGGCTACGGGTATGAAGTCTTCGCGGAGTTTTGCAAACTTCTCACACCCGAGGAACGGGAAAAGATTGAGATCGTTGCCGGCGATGGTGCGAGCTGGATCGACTCCTGCAAAGAGGAATTCTTTCCCAATGCCACACGCTGTATAGATTTCTTCCACGTGGCACAATGGATCAACAAGGCGCTTGACGAGGTCCGTATCAGCACAGCAGCCAAAGCGAAGCATGAGTACAACAGTCTCAGGGATGAGTATATCAAGGCGGAAGCAGAGGCTGCAGTTGCTGCTGAAAAAGCAAAACAGGACTATCAGGATGCTCTCGGAGAACTTGCCGAAATGCCTCGTCGTGGACGTCCCAGTGTCCGTAAGCTGGAGCTTATGTCCTTCATTGAGCTTCCTGTAAACTATCAACTTTTAACCGTATCAGGTTAGACCAACACACTTATTGACTAACACCAATATTATTCATGAAGAGACGAAGGAACGGACCTAATCTGATAATTCTTTTTTTGCTGACGACGTCGATCGTGGTAATAGTCGGAGTCGTCGGTCTTTTTGTGATGCAGGGAAAAGGGAACGCGGGCGGCCGTGCCGGGGTAAAAAAAGCATCCGCGGAGAGTGATGCGGACGGCACGGGGAGGGCATCGGACAACGCCGCGGATTCAGGTCCGGTGAGATATGCCGAGGCCATACCCGAGCGGATACCGGATGCGGGGCAGGATGCGTCAGGCCTGTATTCAGCTTCAGATGCAAAGGCGCAGGGAAACTCGTCGGAGGCAGACGCATCGACGGCGGACGCATTGACGGCAGACGGAGAAGGGAGCGATCTGCTGAATGACAGATATGCGGGCGTGGTCAGCAGGTTCGGTGATGATTTGGATGATCCGGAGTACCTGCGTGCCAACAACATACACGTGATCGAATCCCGCGACGGTGATGAGGGCAACGTCACGCTGACCTTTGCCGGAGACATTCTCTTTGACGACGAATATGCTGTCTATTCTAAGCTGCTTGCAAACGGCGGAGCGATCAATGCCGGCATAGACCAGCAGGTCATCAATTACATGAAATCAAGCGACGTGATGCTCCTGAACAACGAATTTCCATATACCAACAGGGGCACGCCCACGCCGGACAAGACGTACACGTTCAGGGCGGACACTTCCACAGCTCACCTGATCACCGACATGGGCGTAAACGTCGTGGGCCTGGCCAATAACCACGCATATGACTTTGGCAGGGAGGGATTCCTGGACACGCTGGATACGCTGGACGAGGCAGGCATCCCCTACATAGGAGGCGGGCGCAACATCAACGAGGCCTCCGCACCGATATATTTCGTGGTTGACGGCGTCAAGGTGGGCATCGTGGCCGCCACGCAGATAGAGCGGCTGGACAATCCGGACACCAAGGGCGCGACGGATACCGAGCCCGGAGTCTTCAGGTGCCTCAATCCGGGCAGGATGCTTGGCGTGATCGGAGAGATGAAGGAGAAGTGTGATTTCGTCGTAGCCTTCGTGCACTGGGGCACTGAGAGCACCACCGAGGTGGACTGGCTGCAGACGGATCAGGCACCCAGGATCGCCGGGGCCGGAGCTGACCTGATCATAGGCGCCCATCCGCACGTGCTGCAGCCGATCGGCACTTCCGGGGGAGTGCCGGTGTTCTACAGCCTGGGCAACTTTTGGTTCAATTCCAAGGAGCTGGACACTTGTCTCGTACGGGCCACGGTCAACACCGAAGGCCTGGTCAGCCTGAGATTCGTGCCCTGCCGTCAGGTCGGATGCAAGACCTACATGGCCACGGGAGACGAAAAGACGCGCATACTGAATGACGTGCGCGCGATGTCTCCGGGGGTGAACGTCGATGCGGAGGGGTATGTGACGTATTAGTTGCGCCACGTATCTGAATGCCATGCTTCTAGTGTAGCGTTTCAATGACTTCTTTACTTAAAACGCCATCTTGTCGTCAGCT
>CALGGH010000251.1 GCA_937916415.1 uncultured Lachnospiraceae bacterium | reverse complement strand
CTGCTCCGCAAGTATGCGCACGGATTTGCATTGGAAACATGCGGCCTTCAGCCGCGCAAATCCGGCGCGGGAAACGAACAAAACGCAGGCATTTTGTTCGTTTCCTATACCATAGATCCCTTAAATTCAATGCTTTGAGCATGGTTTAAGGGATTTTTTATTAATTGCAACTAACCGTAACGCGATGGCGTGTTTGCGTTACGTCTCTTGTGCATCTTAAGCCTTTTCGTAGTGGCTAACATGACGCTGTAGTGGTAAAATTGTGACTGTTGATTAATCATTTGAATCATGTAGAATCGTGAATATGAAAGATTATAACGTCATTGATCTGTTTGCGGGCGTGGGGGGCTTAAGCTATGGCTTCTCACAACTCAAGGAATATAATATAGTGATGGCTAATGAATACGGTAAGGACATTGCGCGGGCATATCGCCTGAACCATCCGAACATTAACATGGTCAACTGTGACATAAATGACCTGACGGAAGAAATGATACGCGAAAACACCGGTGATCAGGTGATAGACGCCGTGGTCGGAGGTCCGCCGTGCCAGTCATATTCCACGCTTGGCAAACGTCAGATGGATGACAGGGCCAATCTTTTTATGCAATATAAGAGAATACTTCAGATCATAAAGCCTAAGGCTTTTGTGTTTGAAAACGTGACCGGCATACTCAGCATGGATAAGGGACGCCTGTTCAAGGAGGTTCAGAGGGAATTCGTGGAGCTTGGCTATGACCTGAAATATAAGGTGTTAAATGCCATGGATTATGGCGTTCCTCAGATTAGGGAAAGAGTAATCCTGGTTGGATGCCTTGGAGAAAACAAATACGAGTATCCTGAGCCTACGCATGGAGAGGACAGGATCCCATACGTAACGCTTAGGGAGGCTATAGGTGATTTGCCGGTGTTATCCAGCGGTGAAACCAATAATTCATACATGAAAGACCCTGACAATGAATTTCTTAAGTTCGTTCGCAAGAATGGCACAACTTTGCCAACGGAACATACCGCACCAAAAAATGGTGCTCATTTGATCAAGATCATGCAGACCTTAAAGGATGGCGAGGGTAAGGATGACCTGCCCGAGGACATTCGGCCCAAGAGCGGATATGGCAACACGTATGCGAAGCTCTGGTGGGACAGACCTTCAACTACGATAACCAGGAATTTTGCGTGTCCCTCATCTTCCAGATGCATTCATCCCAGGGATTCCAGGGCACTCACAATTCGCGAAGGAGCCAGGCTGCAGAGCTTTCCGGATGATTATCTGTTCTATGGACCGGAGGGAACCAAGAGGCTTGAGATCGGCAATGCAGTGCCTCCGCTTTTGTCGGTGGCGATCGCAAGACAGATGCTGAAGATGCTAAATGAAATCAAATAACGAGGGAGATTTTATATGAAATACGTTGAAGAACCCATTAGGGTAAAAGGCAGTGCTGATTATGCCAGGGCGTCCTGGTATCTGCTGGATCATTCTGATGAGATCGGCATAGACAAGCGCCCCATGGTGATCATCTGTCCGGGCGGAGGGTATTGTTTTACGTCGGACAGGGAGGCGGAAATGTTCGCGATGCAGTGGACGGCGTGCGGTTATCATGCTGCGGTGGTCAGGTATTCGGTAGCACCTGATGCCGAATATCCGGTGGCATTGCGCGAACTGGCTTCGGTGGTTCGCAAGGCGCATCAGATGTCAGATGAATGGCTGATAGACACCGGACTGATCGTCGTGGAGGGATCTTCCGCCGGAGGACATCTCGTCTGTCATTTCGGACAGTCCTGGAACAAGCCGTTTCTGCTTGAACTAACAGGTGCCAAAGCCGAGGAGCTTAAGGTGGCAGGGCTTATTCTCAACTATCCCGTGATCACTTCGGGAGAGTATGCTCACGAGGATTCCTTCCGCAAGCTGCTGGGCGACAGATATGATGAACTGAAGGATGGCCTTTCACTGGAAAACAACGTGGACGGATCCATGCCTCCTGCTTTTGTATGGACTACCTACGGAGACGGACTCGTGCCTCCCGAGAATTCGCTCATGCTGGCGATGGCCATGCGCAGGGCAGGAGTGCCCGTGGAACTGCATATGTATGCAAAGGGAGATCATGGCCTGGGCCTGGCTGACGTCAGGACGATGTCGGCGGATCATCAGTGCCTGGAACCTTCCGTGACCACTTGGATGAACCTCGCCAGAATATGGTTTGAGACGGTGATCCTGGCAGATGAATAATTATAAGTTTACGCTGTGCTATGACGGCACCAGATACAAGGGCTGGGAACATCAGCCCGGCATAGACAATACGATACAGGGCAAGATGGAATACCATCTGGCACAGCTTGCCGGCAAGGAAGTGGAGGTGCTTGGCGCGGGCAGGACCGATGCCGGCGTTCATGCCAAGGGAATGGTATGCAACGCCCGTTTTGACACGGCACTTTCTCCGGCAGGGATCACGGCTTATCTCAATGACAACCTTCCCGCTGACATCTGCGTGCTTGAGACCAGGATCGCATCGGAACGTTTTCACTCACGTTACAATGCCGTGGGCAAGACTTACTGCTATACCTGCTACCATGGACCGGGCAAGCCCGTCTTTAACCGCAAGTACGTGCTTACGCTGGGGGACAGGCCTGACGTGGAAGCGATGCGTAAGGCTGCTTCGTATCTGACAGGCAAGCATGATTACAGGTCCTTTTGCGGCAATAAGCGCATGACCAAGTCCACCATCAGGATCGTGGACACCATAGACATTTCCGAGAGAAACGGATATATAAACTTTACGTTTCATGGTACGGGCTTCCTGCAGCACATGGTCAGGATAATGACGGGAACTCTGCTGGAGGTTGGAGCCGGACTCAGGACGCCTGAATCGATGCAGGAGCTTCTCGAAGCCCGGGAGCGTTCTCTGGCCGGAGCCACCGCTCCCGCCTGGGGCCTGTGCCTGATGCACGTTGACTATGACTGATCCTACAACCACAAAGCGCGAATACAATATGGATCTCGAACGGGTCCTGCTCACCGTCCTTGTCATCATTTTGCACTTAAACAACCGTGACATGGGCGGGGGCTTAAATCTGTCATCTGCGGGAGCCGCGTTTGAGATTTTCATTCGCTTCCTTGAATCTGCGGCGATCTGTGCCGTGGACGCTTTTTTGATGCTGAGCGGCTATTTCGCGGCCCGTAACCTGCAGACGAAAGCAAACGTGGGCAAGGCCGTGTTCCTGCTTATTACCTGTTCTTTTTACAGGGTGATCGGCTATGTGTGCTTTTGCCTGTTCGTGACGCACGGATCATTCAGCATTCGCACCCTGATCGGATATCTGATCCCGAACAACTGGTACGTCTGCCTGTTCGTGACTGTTCTGCTGCTTAGCCCGTTCCTTGTCAGGCTGCTCAATGGACTGGATGGACGAGACGTTAAAAGGCTGACATGCCTGCTCGTCTTACTCTTTAGCGTGGTTCCAACCTTTGTTACGCTGTTCGGAGAGGCTGCAGGCGCCGACCTGCGCGGATTGTCCACGGTTACGTGGCAGGGTGATGCCATGGGATTTAACCTGGCCGTGTTTGTCACCTGTTACGTCCTGGGATGGGCGCTCCGGTGCAGCAGTGATTACTGGGACAGGTTCGGAGCATGGTTTTATCTGACTTCGTATCTGCTTACCGCCGCCCTGGCTTCAGCAATCAGTCATTTCACCGAATCCATATGGAATTATTCCTGCGTCCTGACGGTCACGGAGGCGGCCATGCTGACGCTTGCCTTCACCCGGATTCATGTCGGTTCTGACAGGGCGGGACGCGTGATATCCGCATTGGCCGGATGTTCGCTTGGCATTTTTTTGTGGCATACCATGCCGGTCATGTTTGTCGGTTTCTGGGAGAGGTTTGGTATAGTGGATTCCGCGGCACGAGGCTTTGCGTCATTTGCCGCCACGTGTGTTGCCACAACCCTGGCTACGTATGCCGTCAGCGCCATATGGGTCCTGGCATGCAGGACGGCCGTCAGGAAATGCCATATCTTGTATAAACACTAACTATAATATATAATTAAGCGTGGAAAAACATCCATGTTTTTCCATACACGCTCGATCCCATCCATGGTACCGGTAAGCGTGTGATTATTGCTTTTTCAGAAAGGAAAGACTGCAATGCCTATCAGAATCCATAATTTCATGGGTAAGCTGGGCTGGAATGCCCGTAAGTATTTTCCTAAGCTGTCCTCGGAGAGCTATCTTAAGCTTCAGTTCATATCACGCCGCAAGCTGCAGCAGCAGTACATAGATTATTTCATGAACGCCCAGGAACCCCCGCAGCCGCTGGTGGTCAACATCGAGACCGTCAACAGGTGCAACTCTACCTGTGCGTTCTGTACGGCCAACATACATGCTGAGAGACGTCCGTACATGAAGATCGAGGATGACATATATTATTCGGTCATAGACCAGCTGTCTGACTGGGGTTACAAGGGACATCTCACGCTGTATGGCAACAATGAGCCGCTGCTTGACACCAGGATATTTGACTTCCACAAATATGCCAGGGAGAAGCTGCCTGATGCGTTCATATTCATGTCGACCAACGGACTGATCCTGACGCTTGACAAGCTGCGCAAGGTTCAGCCGTATGTCAATCAGCTGGTCATCAACAATTACAGCATGGAGATGAAGCTGCATGACAACATACAGGAGATATATGATTACGTATCCACTCATCCGGATGAGTTTAGGGACATAGACATACTGATCCAGATGCGTTACCTGCAGGAGGTTTTGACCAATCGTGCCGGATCGGCTCCGAATAAGCAGGCCACGGAAAAGGTAATCACCGAGACCTGCCTTATGCCGTATACCGACATGTGGATCATGCCTAACGGCAAGATGGGAATCTGCTGCTGCGACAATTTCGAGGTGACCAACCTTGCGGATCTGCATGAGGTCAGCCTAAGGGACGGATGGAATTCCGGACCGTACCAAAAACTGAGACAGGACATCCGCACGGGCCGTCAGAACTATCCTTTCTGCAAGCATTGTGATTTCATAGATGCAGGACTCAGGATGGATGCGGTTAAGGATGAATTGGCCCATAGCGAAAAGCTGCATGGAGCAAGACAGTCATTGCGCCAGCATTGACGTCACAGATTATGGAGGTTACAGATGAGCAAGGTATTGATCATAGGCGCTGGCCCTGCCGGACTTACTGCCGCATACGAACTGCTTAAGTCGGACAAGGGTTACGAGGTGATCGTATTTGAAGAGTCCGAGTGCTTTGGCGGCATCTCCAAGACCGTGGAGTACAATGGTAACCGCATGGACATGGGCGGCCACAGGTTCTTTTCCAAGATTCCTGAGGTCAACGCGTGGTGGGACAACATCCTGCCGCTGCAGGGAGCTCCCACGTGGGATGATGCCAGGCTTAACAGGCAGATGACGCTTACCAAGGGAGGCCCTGATCCCGAGAATACGGATCGCGTCATGCTTAAGAGACACAGGGTATCAAGGATATTTTTTGGCGACAAGTTTTATGATTATCCGATATCATTGAAGCCCGAGACCATCAAGAATTTTGGCTTTTTGATGACGATGAAGGTAGGCTTTTCCTACCTGGCTTCCGTTTTTCACAAGATGCCTGAGGACAACCTTGAGAATCTGTACGTCAATTCGTTTGGCAAAAAGCTGTATTCGATGTTTTTTGAATACTATACCGAGAATCTGTGGGGCAGGCATCCCAGTGAGATCGATGCTTCGTGGGGCAAGCAAAGGACCAAGGGACTGTCGATCTTCGGCATAATAGCGGATTATTTCGGCAAGCTTTTTAAGGTTAAGAACCGTAAGGTGAATACGTCGCTGATAGAGGAGTTCAAGTACCCCAAGCTTGGTCCCGGACAGTTGTGGGACGTGACCGCTGAAGAAGTCAGGAAGATGGGTGGGACGATCCTCACCGGCGCACAGGTGATCCGCGTGCACAAGGATGAGAATGATCACATGACGGGCCTGACTTACGTCTCTGACGGAGTGGAAAAGGCCGTTGACGGTGACGTGATCATATCATCCATGCCGCTCAAGGACCTTGTCTGCGGAATGAATGCGGTGCCGGAGGACAAGCTGGAGATCGCTGCCGGTCTTCCTTACAGGGATTACATGACTCTGGGCGTGCTTATTCCTGCCAAGGCACTTAAGCTGGTCAACAAGACTGACATACCGACCATCTCCAACATCGTGCCTGACTGCTGGATATACGTGCAGGAGCGCAAGGTCAAGATGGGCAGGTTCCAGATATACAACAACTGGTCGCCTTACATGATCAAGGACATAGAAAATACCGTCTGGATGGGGCTTGAATACTTCGTTCAGGAGGGTGATGAATACTGGACCATGGAGGATGACAAGTTCTCTAAATTCGCCGTTGACGAGATGGTCAAGCTGGGACTCATAGACAGTCCGGACGTAGTCATCGATACGCACGTTGAGCGTGTCAAAAAAGCTTATCCGGCGTACTTTGACACCTACGACCGCATTGATGAGCTTGTCAGCTATCTGAAGGGCATCGACAATCTGTATTGCGTGGGGCGTAACGGACAGCACCGTTACAATAACATAGACCACAGCATGTGCACCTCGTTTGAGGCGGTTAAGAACATAATCTCCGGTTCGACGAACAAGGACAACGTCTGGAACGTCAACACCGAGGAAGAGTATCATGAAGAGAATTCAGAAAACTCTGAAGAATTGGATTGATGCTGATAAAAAGACTTTTATCCGGACCTTTCTGCTGTCAGGGGGGTTCGGATTTTGCTTGTGCCTGAGCTTCGTTTGGGGATATTGGCTGGACGAGCGAGGGAGCGTGTCGGATGACCTGGCAGTGACGATACTGCTTGCGTTGGCGGCGGGACTGGCATGTGCCGTGTTGCTGACGTGCTTCTGGGCATATGAGAGGGATGCGCGTTCCAATCACGACGAGGCTGTCCGGCCCGTACCTGTGGCTCCGGCATTTTCCATTAAGATTT
>CALGGH010000250.1 GCA_937916415.1 uncultured Lachnospiraceae bacterium | reverse complement strand
GAGACACTTGCTCCTTTACGCGGACTGTGGACTGGGAGATTGGAGAGGATGATGAAGTATACACTGCTGAAGAAGGAAGGGCGCGCGAAGCGGGCCCGGGCAGAGACGGTGCATGGCGTGATCGAAACGCCGGTGTTCATGAATGTGGGGACCGTGGCGGCGATCAAGGGTGCCGTGTCCGCCGATGACCTGAGGGATATCGGGACACAGGTGATGCTGTGCAATACCTATCACCTGCACGTGCGCACGGGCGACGAAACCATCAAAAAGCTCGGAGGACTGCACCGGTTCATGAACTGGGACCGTCCCATACTGACGGATTCCGGCGGATTCCAGGTCTTTTCGCTGGCGTCCATCCGCAAGATCCGTGAGGAGGGCGTCACTTTTAACTCCCACATAGACGGCCACAGGATATTCATGGGTCCCGAGGAGAGCATGCGCATTCAGTCCAACCTCGGATCGACGATCGCGATGGCCTTTGACGAATGCCCGCCGTCCAAGGCGGACAGGGAATACATGCGACCTTCCGTCGAGAGAACTTACAGGTGGCTGCTGCGCTGCATCGATGAGATGAAAAGGCTTAATTCCATGGATGACGTCGTAAACCGCGATCAGCTGCTTTTTGGAATAAACCAGGGCGGGGTTTATGAGGACGTGCGCATAGAGAACGCACGGATGATCTCGGAGCTCAACCTGCCCGGCTATTCCCTGGGAGGACTGGCCGTCGGAGAGACCGAGGAAGAGACGTATCACGTCCTCGACGTCACGGTGCCGCACCTGCCGCAGGACAAGCCGACCTACCTGATGGGAGTCGGCACTCCCGCCAACATATTGGAATCGGTCGACAGAGGAGTGGATTTCTTCGACTGCGTTTACCCATCGAGGAACGGCAGGCATGGTCACGTTTACACGCATTTTGGCAAGCTCAACCTGTTCAACGAGAGGTTCATGCTGGATGAGCGCCCGATAGAGGAGGGCTGCGGGTGCCCCGCATGCTCTGGCGGCTATTCGCGTGCCTACGTCAGGCATCTGCTGAAGGCCAAGGAAATGCTGGGACTGCGGTTCTGCGTTCTGCATAACCTGTACTATTACAACCACCTCATGGAGGAGATCAGGGGAGCGATCGATGAGGGCAGGTATTCCGAGTTTAAGAAAGAGTCCCTTGACAGGCTGCAGGCCGGCGAAGCATGATGCCGGCCACCGGCTAAAGCGGGGGAGAGGGCTTATGTCCCCGGACTTAAGGCATCGAATGAAAAAAATAACTTAAGCCATCGAATGAAAAAAATAAGGTGACGTTAACGGTGTTTTAGTATAAAATGGTGCGTGTTAGGGAAAAGCGGATCGATCGGTGCTTTCTTAGGCTGCGGAGAGGCTTTCCGGTGCAGATTCCGGGAAAGCAGATAAGCGAAATGTCCGGGTTAATTCGCTGAGTTCCTTAGATCAAAGAATCGGAGGTCATTATGTTTCAAGGTATATTGTTAAGTGCTGATGCGACGGCCAATCCTTACGGCGGCATCATCATGGTTGCTTACATCGTGCTCATCGTGGCATTTCTTTATTTCTTCATGATCCGCCCGCAGAAGACCGAGCAGAAGAAGAAGACCGCGATGCTCAGCACGATCGAGGTCGGAGACAACGTGCTCACGACGGCGGGCTTTTACGGAGTCATAATTGACGTGACTGATGACACGGTCATCGTGGAATTTGGCAAGAACAGAAACTGCCGCATCCCAATGCAGAAATCGGCCATAGTTCAGGTTGAAAAGGCCGGTGCGGCTGCCGAAGAAAGCAGCAGCTGAGGTCATTACGGCGTCTGTGATGTCACAGGCGCTGTTTTACGCACGGACGCGCCATGAAATTGAAGCGGTTATCATAAATGCGACGATTTGCATGAGTGCATCGTGATTCACGGATTTATTTTATTATCGGAGGGCACATGGATAATAAGTCTTTTTTTGCGAAGTACCATAATGAAGGATTTACCTGGCACGACAACATTCTGATTTCATCGATTTTGGTTTGGCTTTTTGCATTAGGCGGCTCGCTCGTTGGAGAGCTTGTATTAACGCCTTTTGTCAAGCTCAGGTCACAGGAGGGCTTCTGGTCCATTTTTTTCATGTACCTGAATACCATCGGCGCGTGGATATTTACCATGGCTTACGTGTGCCTTACCAAATACAACAAGCCGATCGTCAAGGCACTGTGGAAGGATGCCAAGGGCAACAACGTCAGGATGTTTCTGATAGGCCTGGCATCAGGATTTGGCATGAACGCGCTCTGTGCGCTATTTGCGTACCTTCACAAGGACATATACATATACTATGATCATTTGGACATAGTCAAGTTCATTGCGCTTTTCATCGCAGTGTTCATACAGTCTTCTTCAGAGGAACTGATATGCAGGGCGTTTCATTATCAGAGGCTCAGGAAAGGTTACAAGAATCCTCTGGTCGCCATCATCGGCAACGGAGTCGTGTTCATGTCTCTGCATCTCCTTAATCCCGGCATGAACGTGATGTCGATGATCAGCATCCTGCTGATCGCCGTGCTTTACAGCTTAGTCATCCATTATTTCGACAGCATCTGGTTCGGCATGGCAGCTCATGCGGCATGGAACTTCACGCAGAACATTCTTCTGGGACTGCCTAACAGCGGCATCGTGAGCCCCTATTCGGTATTTAAGCTTGACGCGTCCACTGCCAGGAGCACCTGGATCTATGACGTAGGATTTGGCGTGGAGGGCACGCTGCTTGCCAACGTCGTGACGGCTATCGCAATAGTGATCGTCATACTGCTTGGCCGCAAATTCGGTCGCAAGGAGCTGAACGTCTGGGAAGGTTTCACTTATCAGACCAAGAAGCAGATGCTTGAGGCACAGGCTGACGCATTGCAGAATGCTTCCGTACGGACGGCAGCCGCCGACGTGGCAATTTCAGATGTGGAGACAAATCAGAATGCCGAAGGAGATGAATAAGACATGAAAAAGAACGTTACCTGCATACCCGGGGACGGAATAGGTCCCGAAATTGTTGCCGAGGCCAAAAAGGTGCTTGATGCCGTTGCGGCCAAATACGGACATGAATTCATTTATGCTGACGTCCTTATGGGAGGCGCCAGCATTGACAAATACGGAGTGCCGCTCACTGACGAGACCATAGAGACTGCCAGGAGCACTGACGCCGTGCTGATGGGATCCATCGGCGGCAATACGTCCACGTCGCCCTGGTACA
>CALGGH010000249.1 GCA_937916415.1 uncultured Lachnospiraceae bacterium | reverse complement strand
TCAAAAGAACCGTCCCCATGATCAAAAATGATCAAGAGAACCGTCCCCATGATCGAAATCAAAATAATGACTGGGATGGTCAATGTTGACCGCCCCGGTCATTTATACGATCACCATATTATCTGTTCTCAAAATCCTCCACGAACTGAGCTATCAGCTTAGCCGTGCCTTCAATCCCCAAAACTGAACTGTTTATGGTCATGTCGTAGGTGTTCGCGTTTCCCCATTTGGATGACGCGTAATAGTTATAGTAGCTCTGACGCTGCTTGTCCTTCTTGTTCATCATGTCGCGGGCCTTGGAATCGCTGGTGACTTCCGGATGACGCTCGCGTATTCTCTTGATTTTGCACTCTTCGTTTGCGCAGATGAACACGTTGACCACGTCCTTCCTGTCAGCCAGGGCATAATCGGCGCATCTGCCGACTATTACGCATGGACCTTCGTCGGCAATCGACTTGATCGTGTCGAACTGTGCCAAAAATATCTTGTGGCTGATCGGCATGTCCACGAATGACGAAGAATTATATCCAAATGAGTAAGTGTCCATTACCAGGTTATATAGAAAAGAACTGGTAGGTCTTTCGTCGTTGTTTTCGATGATCTCCTTACAAAAACCTGAATCCTTGGCCACCCGGTTGATCAATTCCTTGTCATAGTACTTGATCCCAAAGCATTCGGCCAGCTTTTCACCGATTTCTCGGCCACCGGAACCAAATTGTCTGCCTATCGTAATTATCGTATTCATGCGCCATCCCCCTTTTCAAACATGTCAAAGCAAAGCCGTAAAACGACACGATCCGTCTGCACGTTACTTGATCATCATATGGTAAATCCGTCGTTCAAGTTCTTAGGAGCTGTTCATAAATAAAACATTAAAATTTGCGTAGGATTTTTCTTTGAGCGTGCTGGCCAAAAATCAGGCGCAGGAAACGCTTTAAACACCGTTTCCTTAACAAATTACGTCACGTTTCTGAGATATTTTTCGGCACTGCTGACTGCACATGCTCCGTCAGCGACTGCCGTAATGACCTGTCTTACCTCCTTCGTGCGTATGTCTCCGACGGCATATATGCCGGGCGTGGAAGTCTCGCAGTTCTCTCCGGCCACTATGTAGCCGCGCTCATCCAGGTCACACACTTCCCTGGCGAGTTCCGAATCAGGCTTCATGCCCACGGCGATGAACACGCCGTCCGCAGGGATCACCCTTTCCTCACCGGTCTTGACGTTGTGAACCTTGAGTCCCTCAACCTTGACCGAGCCTTCGACCGAATCCGAGACGGTATCCCAGGCAACGTCCACGTTAGGCTTACTCATCAGGTTATCCTGTATGCTCCTGGCCGCCCTGAGTTCGTTCCTGCGGTGCACGAGCGTAACGTGCGTGCAGATGCCTGCCAGATAGATCGCGTCCTCAACGGCCACGTCGCCCCCGCCTATGACTACCGTTTCCTTATCTCTAAAAAAGGCACCGTCACAGGTCGCGCAGTAAGAGACTCCCTTGCCGACGTATTCGTTTTCTCC
>CALGGH010000248.1 GCA_937916415.1 uncultured Lachnospiraceae bacterium | reverse complement strand
CTGACAGACCATCGATGTCCTCCGAACTGAATGACAGCGTGTACGGAGCATCTGAGCTTATTGCCTGATCATCATCTCCATAGAGGGTTATCGAACTTATGGCTGAAGGAGCAGCACCAACGGTAGGCGCTCCAAAGGTAACGTCCGCGATGCCATAATATCCGTCTTCCATCTTAGAACTGTTAATCTTTGCCTTGCCAGTCCTGGTAGCCGTGCCGTCATATACCAGATCAGCTTCCTCTATGGTTATGTCTGATGCGTCAACCTCGATCTCCCTGGCCGCAACGGCCGTCAGTGTCGTATCGATGGATCCGGAATATGCCTCCGCGGAATCCGTAACGACGATCATAAAGGTCTTGCCCATGTCGGCAGCCCTGATAGTGTATGTTTCACCGGCTCCTTCTATGGGATGCTCATGTCCGGTGTCGCTTGATTCGTACCATGCATAGGATGCCGTGGCATGCTCGGACAGTCCGTCCACGTATGCCGTAAGCTCGTCACCTACCTCGGGTGCCGTGACGTCGGTTCCGCTTCCTGTCTTCTTGACCTTCACTGTACCTGCAAGGGCACCATAGATAACCTGCACGGTGCCTACGGGAGTTTCGGGAGCGGCGTAGTTTGCATTTCCGACTCCGATTACATATACTCCATAGGTACCGGCCTTGGATATGGAATCTATTCTGGTCTCTCCCTGATCCGCGCTAAAATTGATTGCCGTAATATCGGCATCATCCGTCTGGCCATCGATCACGACCATATTTTTTATCTTGCTTTTCACGTCATTTTTGATCGCGATTTTTGTATTCGTACTGTTTGAGAACGTTACCGGGCTTACCAAGGCATCAAACTCAAGTACCAGAGGATCTATCTTGCCCTTGATTGCAATGGTCCCCGAACCGTCCGCGAAAGCATAGTTTGCATTGTCGGTGGCAAGGGTTGCCGTACCAGTCAGCGAATCATTTGCCTCACCCGTGTCTCCGGTCAGGATAAAGCTTGAAACGTTAACGTTGCATTCATCTTCACCAACCAGGAGTTTATCATCCTCGTTTATCGATATGTCCGCCTGTCCCCGTATCTCTTCCAGGGTAAATGCCGTTCCATTGTAATACTTCACGAACTCCACTTCTTCATCGGTGGCACCGGTAAGGTTGGCATTGGCAATCTCTATCGGAGAGATCGTCCCCGAATAAGCCTTCGCAGTTATCGCCGTTTTAATATCATCGATATTCGATATCGTGTAGAGAACGTCGCCCTTGGTGATGACTACCGGATCCTCGGCAATAAGGGTTATGGCCTTCGAACCGGCATTCCCATCAGCATACGTAAAGCTTATGCTTACGGTGTAGGGTCCCAACGCGGGATTATTATCAGGATCGCTCGTGTCATCAACATTTACCTCAATGCTTCCCTCGTTACCGCCGTCATAGACCTTGTCGAGACCGTCCGTCTTATCAGCCGTTTCATTGGCCGCTGCTATGGCCGCATCGATTGCATTAGTCACCTCTGAAGGCGTGATCGAAGCAACAGCCGTGATCAGACAGTCGATGTTGGTAAGCTCAGCTATGAGGGGTGTCTCTGATCCGATGCCAAAAGTGTAGTTATCAGCCGTCGATCCCGTCAGGGTATACTTAACCGTGCCCTTGTGGGATCCTGCGGTTTCATGTGTCCCCTCGGCCAGAATCACCCCGTTGGGAGCACTTTCAGCATGATATTCTTCAAGCGTCGGAACCAGGGCAAGGGTCTCCCCATCAATATAACCGGAATCAAGCGATACCCCGCCTGCACTTACTTCCGTATATGCATTGGCTTCCGTGGTCTTGGTGAGATAGTATCCATCAGACACTTCTATGTTGGAATCCTTATCAAGTACGATCCTGTTGATGGTTCCGGCCCCTCTGACCACGATGGACGTGATCTCGGCAATCCGATAATGATCCGCAGCGCCCCCCGTTAGTTCGAGATCCCCGTCAGTGATCGTCACGTCAAGAGCTTTGCCTGCAGCAGCCTGACCGAAAGTGCCGCTTACGACTGCAATCGACACGTCTTCGGCAGATCCGCCTTCGGGCGTATATATGCCGGATTCATCAAAACTTACCTCCAGATCATTAACCAAATTACTGCTGTCTCTTGCAAAAGCAGTCTCCGATCCTCCCTCATATGTCTTGGACACGGAGCCGTTTATGCTCTCAATGGTAAGGGTACGCTCCTCAACCGATATGGGGGGTTCTTCGTAAGATGCTGCCTCATAGCCATCCGCCTTAGCCGTAAATGACACGGTCCTTCCAATGTACAAAGGATTATCCAGAAGTATTTCCGTACTGGCATATGGCATATTCGGAAGGATGGCATTCGTCTCAACTACTATGGGTTCCGGAGTTTCTCCGGTTTCCGGATCTGTAAGGGCCGTGAACGTCCAGGTATATTTAACCGGCTTATTTTTAATTGCGGAAAACTTTGTTATTATGGCTGACATGGTGTCCCCATATTCATAATCAGCCTTGTCAACGGTATTCGATATCTCGATCTCGGCGCCCAATGCAGCGGCAGACACCGTGATCTCGCCCACATGACCATCAGGGACGGCATAATTGCCATTACCGGTCGCGGTCACGTACGCATAATAGGTCCCCTCTTTGGTTATTGACGTAATGGACGGCGCCTCATCATTGTTTTCCACAGAGAACTTAATTGTCAGGCTGACTGTGTCACCATCAACGAGGTTCTTATCGGCTCCGATTATGGCATTTTTGATATTTGTAGTCACGTCGGACGAGTAGGCATACTCTGTCGTGTATGATCCTATCGTCAAAGCCATGGGAGTGATGCTCGCACTGACCATCATGTACTGCGCGCCTGCCGCGAACCCATAGTTGGGATCCGCAATGGCCAGCGTAACAAGTCCCGTGTTGCTAAACACGTCCTTCTTTTGTAACCCTGTTGCAATTCCGGAAATCGTTACCCCCGTTTCAGAATCTCCATCCTCCAGTGCCTCCCCCTTGATGGCGATTGTTATTTGAGCGTCTGCAAGGGTTGCGTTCATCTCGTACCCGTCATAAGGTTTGGTTATTATAGGATAGTGATCATCATCATCCGTCGTAGCATTGGCATTAATGGTCAGATCATCCTGCGATAGTTCCTTGGGCGTGATCGATCCCTTGATCGTATTCAGGGCCGCAAGTCCTGTCCTAACACTTTCCTTATCGGCAAAATCATAAGCTATGCCTGACTTTGACACGGTCAGGTCAGTTACGGTCAAGACCTTGTCATCGGCCGCATTCTTGTCAGCATAGGTGAATGCAACCGATACGTCATACTCCGTCCCGCTTATTGTTTCCTTTACGGTCGTGTTTCCGGCAGCAGTCCCGTCATAGGGTTTTGTGATCTGAGCATCATTTAGATTATCCGCAATGCTCGTAATCAGAGCAGCCTTCGCATCCTCATCAAGGGCGCTGATAACCCCGGTAACGGTGCAGGGAACGTCGACTTTGGTTGCGGAAGTGAGAGTGTAATTTGCACAATCGTCGGATTCAGCAAGGGCATAGGTCACAGTACCGGCGTAAGTCCCCGGTCCGTTCGCGCTTCCTTCACCATCCAAAGTCACTGAAGACACCGTCAGGCTTACGGTCTCCCCGCCGATTATGTTTTCCGATCTTGCCGACGCAGATGATTCCTTGCCCGGGATCTCGGAGAATGCTTCTGCTGAAGAGGCCTTGGTCAGGCCATATCCGTCAGGAAAGACGAAATCAGCAAGTGTCAGTTCCCTGGCGGTGATGGTGCCGGTTTTTCCAGCTGTCGTTGCGGCATTAGTACTCAGGGTATAGCCGGCGGCATTCTCGCCGGTAAGGGTTATGCCTGACGCAGTCACCGTATGACTTCCGACCGCCTTGGCTGCCAGTTCCTGCCCGGCATCGGCATCATAAGCGTAGGTAACGCTCGACAGATCAACCGAAACCCCGTCATCACCATCCTGAACAACGTCCGACCCAAGGATGCCGGTGAGGGCTATTGATAGATCATTGGAAGCGGTCGCGACTCCATTGCCGTCATAAGTTTTAGTAAAGGTCCCCGTCAGAACCGGCACCAGTTCCACGGCCGTTATTGCGGCGGTGGATTCGCTCCCGATGGATGCGTACTTGTCAATCTTTGCGCTGACCATAACGGTCCCGCCAACCCACGCCGCAGGAATTTTGACGGTATCAGTCAGGCCTGTCTCAGCATGTACAACGGGATCAATGGCAGAGCCCCCCTTTGTAACCGTCCAGGTATAAGTCACGGACTCTCCGGTAAATTTTCCGTCAGGATCAGTTATTGTTGCAGTTAGCGTATCTCCATACTTAAAGCTTCCATTAGACGTTACGGCTATGGACCCGCCCGAAGCTCCTTCAGCAATGGTAACCTTGCCGTCGGATCCTACGGCAGTCTTAATTGTATCGTCATAGTTATCAGCTCCGTCTATGAAATAATAGACATAGTAGTCCCGGGGTTCGGTTCCGGCAGGAAGGGACTCGTTCGTATACGTGAAATCATTGTCATCCATTGTCCCCGGATCGGCTACGGCCGATGATTTAACGGCATATTTCATGGTACCGTTCGTTGCCGTTCCTCCGGTGATCAGGCTCTGAGGCTCTCCGGTATATGCCAATGTTTCCGCAAGCGCGGGTGCAGTATCCTCCGTAGGCGTGCCATTTACGATGGAGAACGGCGTCCAGTCAGACTGTCCGACAATATAATTTGTAGAATTTACGTACGTGACCCGTACGTAGTAAGTGCCCACCGCAGAAGGGGCCGTATCCGTCGAACCGACACCAGAACCATTGGTCGCATATTTTAGATCATAGTTGGAATTAACGGCGTCCTCTCCGACAGTAACCGTAAAATCCTCTGATCCGACCACTGCACCGTCGTAAGGGATCCCATCACTATTATTGGACGCTACGGTCAGGGTTTTTTCCAGATATATGTTGATGGTCCCACCTATTCTTTTTGTGTTCGGTTCTCCCTCATTATCAGATTCGGTAATGGTAAAGGTATGAGTTCCTTTACCCTTAACCTCCGCAGAAGCGTCGTTAACCGCGTCGCTTTCGTCAAATTTGATCGATATTGAATCACCTTCAACACCCTTTGCTGCAGTCAGTGTTATTCCATCATCTTCTGACCTAACAATTCTGTTGTAGACGTTGGTTTCACCACCAGCATCTTCACCAATCGATCCATATCGTTGATGAGCAGCTGTTCCGCTGACCCCGCTTATCGTCGGCGTTCCGGCTTCCGCCCGCGCGGTGATGGCCCCCAACCCCAGAGCACCGCTGACGGGAGTATTGGGAACCACGAGCACTGCGGCCAGGGCCAGTGCAAGGATTCTTCTCCATAATCCTTTCTTTTTAATTCCTTCCATAGATGAATTTCTCCTTCCAGAGCGATTTGCTTCGGTGAGCGGCTATGCTTCGGTCGTGGGATCCTTCGACTTCGTCTCAGGATGACAGCGTCCTTTGCTTTGCCTCGGGATGACTGCACGGCACCCTACGTCAGGATCACTGTGCCTTGAAAACTGTAGCGAACTGAACGTACGATCCCGCTATGGCACCTCGCATTTTCACCGGATCTCCGCCACGCTCGATGCGGAGACCAAAACAGAGGATCCGCCACGGGTACCTGAACATATGCAGAGAATAGATAAGGAAACCAATGCATCTCCGGTCTCATATGATCCGCTGCATCCATCCAGGTCCCGTCACGGTTCCCGGCCATAGTTACGCATGAAAAAAAGCAGGATGCTCCGGTTTACACCTTCACATCCTGCCGTTAAGTTAATAATCAGCAAATACACCATATTCATCATCATTATCCGGTCAAAAAGCACAAAAAGGCATGGACCAAAAAAGCCGATGCCTCCGTCAGCTTGAAAATAAGGAGATCATCGACTATAATAATGACGAAGCATAGTGTGGCCTCGGTCATGTGAGAATGCTCCCCAAAGCATTTTTCACGGCTGTGCGGTGTTGACGGCACCGCGCAACTGCTATGCTTTTTTCACATTCAATAGTTTATCAATTTTTAACGTCTTGTGCAAGACCTATTTTTGAAGTCAGATCTACTCGAAAAGTTATTCTGTAACAGATCCTTATAATTTCACAAAAACATAACGTAATATATCGGAAGATATTTAACCATGTCTTTGATGATCACGTCTTTTGAATTGGACAATACGATCCCATATCTGACATGATAGTCCTCATTCTTAAGGAATCCCGTAAGGGCTCTGTGTATCGCATAATCCTTTCCGGATTTCACCTCTATGGGAAGAACCGACAGCTCTTCATGGTCATCTATCAGGAAATCCACCTCGCCTTTACTGCGGTTATCATAATAGAACAGTTCATGGCCATGGGCCTTCAATTCCTGGGCAACGGCCGTCTCATATATCGAGCCAAGAATCACTCCCGCATCATCATTCATTATCGCCCGTATATTATTATGAAACAGGATGCCGGCAAGCATTCCGACATCATTCAGGTAAAGTTTTAAAAGATTCCTGGTCATGGACTGGGTCAAGGGAAAAACAGGCGTCGGAACCGCTTTTACGTCAAGTGCAATTCCCGAAGACACCAGATATTCAAATTCCTCCTCGTAATCGGATGAACGCTTTCCCTTCTTGTCCTCTATGGCCTGAATGACCATCCGCTTCTTTTTATTCTCCATATTAGAAGGAATCATGTTGTAGATTCTTCTTATTTTGAGTTTCCGGGATGCCTCAGCTTCGTATTTGGAGGCATCATCCTCATAGAACCTATGTATGTCATTTTGGATGTTTCTGACATTAACGATGTTATCAAAAGAAACATAATCATTGACGGCCTCCGGCATCCCCCCGATCAGAAGATACTTATGAAAAAGATCCAGAATACGGGAATGCATCTTATCATCAAGGCTCTCCATATTCAAAAAACTCTCTCTCAGCGTGGCTATCGCCTCTTCATGAAAGCCGTTCGCATACAGAAATTCTTCAAAATCAAGCGGGTACATCCTGACCACTTCTATGCTTCCTATGGGAATTGACGTTGTCCGCTTTAACGTAACTCCCAACAGGGATCCGCTTGCAATGTATCGGAATCGGTTTTCCTGCCTAAGAAATTTCAACAACGTCAACATTTCAGGATAAACCTGGATCTCATCAAGGAAAACCAACGTATCTTCCCTGCCTTGCATTCTATCACCTGCTATCGTACTTATGCGGAAATAGAAGTCCTTTACGCTACGAACGTTTTCAAACAAACAATCTCCGGCGGCATCCTCCGCAAAGTTAAGTTCAATATAATTGGGAAAATGCTCTTTGGCTGTTTCTCTGATGATATATGATTTTCCAACCTGACGGGCACCTTCTATGAGCAATATCTTATCGGTATCACTTTTAAAGTACTCTTCCAGCTTTTTGCTTATTTTCCTTTTTAGCATGTTTCTTAACCGCCACACATAAGTCAGTTGCACTTTTCAATAAATATTATATGTTAAAAAATACTCTTTTCAATATAAGTTTCGAAACAAATTATACACTTTTCAAAAAAACATCATTTGGCTATTCCTTCAAAAGCACCGCCATCGGCCTTATCCCACTTCAGTTCAACTATCATGGCCCCGGATCAGCGGTCATGTTCTTGGGGACGCAGTCCACGTCGGCTATGCCCTTGCCGGACGGAAGCTCCTCTACCCTCATGTATCCGTCCACGCAGGAAATTGGCTCATTCTTGGTACGGCGAGGTTTTTTGATGAAGCAATCAGAAAAGCAGACAAGCAGACAAGCAGAATTAAAAGTTATTCCGTAACAGTGCCTTAATAATTCCACCATAATATAGGCCGCTGTTTCACGGATACAGCTCCACGATGCAGCTCTTTTTGCAGAAGCAGATGCCGAATGAGATCACGCCGGCATAGCCGTCATCGAGGATCCCTTCCTCGTATTTTCTGTCACGGATCCGGTCGAAGGCTTCACGAATGCCGTCATCCATCTCGTTATACTTTTTGCGTACC
>CALGGH010000247.1 GCA_937916415.1 uncultured Lachnospiraceae bacterium | reverse complement strand
CATCCATGATTTGGGATTTGAAGTGCATCCGTGCACCAATGTTTTGTAGTAAGGAGAATCGTATGAAGCTTGTTCTTTTTGCGGCTAAGGATTATGACAAGAAGTATTTCGAACGCGTAGGCAAGGAATCCTTTCCTGACATAGACATAGAATACATAGATTATGAGCTCGAACCGAGGACCGCGGCCTTCGCCAGGGATGCTGACGCGATATGCGCGTTCGTCAGCGCCAACGTGGGCGCAGAGACGCTCGGAGTGCTCTCGCAGTGCGGCGTCAAGGCCGTGCTCATGAGATGCGCGGGCTACAACAACGTGGACGTGGCCAAGGCCAGGGAGCTTGGCATAGCCGTCAAGAGAGTGCCCGCTTATTCGCCGGAGTCGGTAGCCGAGCATGCGATGACGCTGGCCATGGCCGTCAACCGTCACATCCATAAGGCATACGTCAAGGTTCGAGAGAATGACTACACCCTCAAGGGACTCCGCGGACGTCAGCTGTACGGCAAGACGGCGGGAATCGTCGGCACCGGCAAGATCGGAGCCGCCATGTGCCGCATCTGCCGCGGCTTCGGCATGGACGTGATCGCATATGACATGTACGAGAATCCCTCGCTTAAGGATTTCGTGGAGTACGTGTCGCTGGACGATCTTTTCGCGCGAAGCGACCTGATCTCGCTGCACTGCCCGCTGACCGCTGACACGTATCACATGATCAACATCGATAACATCAGGAAGATGAAGAATGACGTGATCCTGGTCAACACCTCGAGAGGAGCGCTGGTGGATACGGATCAGCTCATCGAGGGCATCCGCCTCGGCAAGTTCCTGGGAGTGGGCCTGGACGTGTACGAGGAGGAGACCGGCAACGTGTACGAGGACCGTTCGGATGAGATCATGATGCATTCGGTGACCTCGCGCCTGCTGTCATTCCCCAACGTGATCATCACTTCACATCAGGCCTTCTATACCAAGGAAGCCGTAATCGCCATAGCGGAGACCACGCTTCAGAACATGGTCGACGCGATGAACGGCGTGAGCACGGGCAATGATTGTTAAGAGAGATTTTTTTCTATAAATATATGGGAGAAATGCAAATGAGCACTAAAGAACTGATGCTGGGCAACAAGGCCCTGGCAAGAGGCCTGCGTGACGCAGGCTGTCTGTTTGCCTCCAGCTATCCCGGCACTCCGAGCACGGAGGTGACCGAGGAGATAGCGAAGTTTGATGACGTTTATTCGGAATGGGCCCCCAACGAAAAGGTAGCCATGGAGGCAGCGTTCGGCGCATGCCTCGCCGGTGCGAGATCCTTCTGCGCGATGAAGCACGTGGGTCTCAACGTGGCAGCCGATCCCCTGTATACCATGTCATATACCGGAGTCAATTCCGGACTAATAGTCGTGGTGGCCGATGATCCCGGCATGCATTCGTCCCAGAACGAGCAGGACAGCAGGCATCACGCCAGGGCATCCAAGGTTCCGATGCTGGAACCCTCGGATTCCGCTGAAGCCTATGCCTTTCCGGCCATAGCATACGAGCTGTCGGAGAAGTATGACACGCCCGTCATCATCAGGATGTGCACCAGGGTCAGCCACTCTCAGTCAATAGTGGAACCCGGCGAGCGCGTGGCAGTCAGGAAGACCTATGAGAAGAACATTCCCAAGAACGTCATGACTCCGGCCAACGCCATACGCCGTCATCCCTTCGTGGAGGAGAGGCTTCATAAACTTGCCGGGCATGCTGAGAAATCGCCCATAAACCGCGTGGAGATGGGCGACACTTCGCTGGGCATCATTACCTCCGGCACTTCATATCAGTACGTCAAGGAAGTCTTCGGAGACAAGTGCTCGGTGCTGAAGCTCGGCATGGTATATCCGCTGCCTGACGGGCTGATCAGGGATTTCGCGTCCAGGGTCGACCGTCTGGTTGTCGTGGAGGAACTCGATCCCTTCATCGAGGATCACTGCAGGGCCCTGGGACTGGAGGTATCCGGCAAGGACCTGCTGCCGATCTGCGGTGAGTTCTCGCAGAACATGATAGCGCAGGCTCTTGGCGCAGAGGTTCCCGAAGGGATCAAATTAGATGAAAACGTGCCCATGCGTCCGCCCGTCATGTGCTCGGGCTGCCCTCACAGGGGCCTGTTCTACGCGCTTAAGACCAACAGGTGCACGGTGCTGGGCGACATCGGCTGCTACACGCTGGGTGCGGCCGCGCCCCTGGGTGCCATGGAGATGACGCTCTGCATGGGAGCATCCCTGAGCGCGATACATGGATTCAACAAGGTCGGCGGAGAAGAGGCTTCCGGCAGGACCGTGGCCGTGATCGGAGATTCCACCTTCGTGCATTCCGGCATGACCGGCCTGGCCAACATAGCATACAATCAGTCGGATTCGACGGTCATCATACTCGACAATTCGATCACCGGCATGACCGGTCATCAGCAGAATCCGACCACTGGATACAACATCAAGGGCGATCCCGCGGGCAAGATAGACTTAGAGGCCCTGTGCCGCGCCTTTGGATTCGACCACGTCAGGGTAGTCGATCCCTACGACCTGTCCGCCTGTGACAAGGCCATCAAGGAAGAGCTGGCATACAAGGGACCTTCGGTGATCATTTCGAGACGCCCCTGCGCACTGCTTAAGTACGTCAAGCACAAGGCTCCGCTCAAGGTCGACAGGGACAAGTGCATCGGCTGCAAGTCATGCATGAGGATAGGCTGTCCGTCCATATCCATGAAGGACGGCAAGGCTAACGTAGACCAGACCATGTGCGTGGGCTGCGGCGTATGTTCTCAGCTATGCCCAGTGGGAGCCATAGTTTCTGGCGAAGGGGAGGAGGCATAATATGGATTCCGGAAACATAATGATAGTTGGAGTCGGAGGACAGGGCAGCGTGCTGGCCAGCAAACTGCTCGGACACCTCTTTCTCTCCGAAGGATTGGACGTAAAGGTATCTGAAGTACACGGAATGTCGCAAAGAGGCGGCTCTGTTGTAACATATGTCAGATATGGCAAAAAAGTAGCTTCCCCGATCATAGATCCGGGCGAGGCCGACGTGATCGTGTCCTTCGAGCTGCTCGAGGCCGCGCGCTGGGCGTCCTACCTCAAAAAGGGCGGCCGCATCGTGACCAACACACAGCAGATAGATCCGATGCCCGTCATCACCGGAGACGCAGTATATCCTGAGGACCTGGTGAACAAGATGACTGCCGCCGGAGCGCAGGTGGATGCGATGGACTGCCTGTCACTGGCCGAGGAGGCCGGCAGCGTCAAGGCTGTGAACCTGGTTCTGCTCGGCAGGCTTTCACGTTACTTCGACATTTCCGAGGAGGCATGGATGTCATCGCTGGAGGCATGCGTGCCCGCCAAGGCGATCGAGATAAACAAAAAGGCTTTTGCGCTGGGCCAGAACAGCTGAGCCTGCGCGTACGAACGACAAGCACGCAATAATTATCAAGGAGAAAAAAGATGCCCATTACAGAACTCTTAGTCCGCAATGCCACCTATTATAAGGACGAGGTGGCGCTCGTAGAACTCAATCCGGACGTCGGCAACGTGCCAAACGTGACCTGGAGGGAGTATTCGCTGATCGAATCCAAGAGAGGAGGAGCGTTCCGCAAGCAGCTCACCTGGGGTGAATTCGACGTGAGGGCCAACAGGTTTGCAAACCTCTTGCTCACGAGGGGGATCAAAAAGGGTGACAAGGTTGCCATCCTGCTGATGAACTGCCTGGACTGGCTGCCCATATATTTCGGAATACTAAAGACCGGCGCGCTGGCCGTGCCGCTCAATTACAGGTATGACGCCAGTGAGATACAGCATTGCCTTAAGCTGGCTGACGTGGATGCGCTCGTCTTCGGACCTGAGTTCATAGGACGCGTTGAGGACAGCCTGCCCCTGTGCCCCCGGATCAGGAACTGCTTCTACGTGGGTGAGGACTGTCCCTCCTTTGCGGACAGCTTCGACAGGCTGATAGAATTCTGCTCCACCAAGGCACCCGCGATACTCATCACGGATGATGATGACGGAGCGATATATTTTTCATCGGGAACCACGGGCTTCCCCAAGGCCATACTGCACGCTCACAGGAGCCTGACGCATGCTGCCACCGTGGAGCAAAAGCATCACGGACAGTCGCATAATGACGTGTTCCTCCTGATCCCTCCGCTGTACCATACCGGCGCCAAGATGCACTGGTTCGGTTCGCTGATGAGCGGCAGCCGTGCCGTGATCCTGCGCGGAGTCAGCTCCGAGTGGATCATCAGGTCTGTCAGCGAGGAGCGGTGCACCATAGTATGGCTGCTCGTGCCGTGGGCACAGGACATCCTGGATGCCATCGACAGCGGCAAGATCAGGCTGGAGGATTACGAACTGAGCCAGTGGAGGCTCATGCACATAGGCGCACAGCCCGTGCCTCCGTCGCTGATCAAGCGCTGGAAGGAAGTGTTCCCTCACCATGATTATGACACCAACTACGGTCTCAGCGAATCCATAGGACCCGGCTGCGTGCACCTGGGAGTGGAGAACGTCAACAAGGTCGGAGCGATCGGCATACCCGGATACGGCTGGGAGGCCAGGATCGTGGACTCCGACAGGAACGAGGTTAAGGACGGAGTGGGTGAGCTGGCGGTTCGCGGCAACGGCGTCATGAAGTGCTATTACAATGACCCCAAGTCGACCGAAGAGATCCTCGGAGAGGACGGCTGGCTCTATACCGGAGACATGGCCGAGAAGGACGCGGACGGCTTCATATACCTGGTTGACCGCAAGAAGGACGTGATCATCAGCGGAGGGGAGAACCTCTATCCCGTGCAGATCGAGGACTTCCTGCGTTCACATGACGCCATCAAGGACGTGGCGGTGATCGGACTGCCTGACAAGAGGCTGGGAGAGATCGCGGCGGCGATCATTTCCGTCAAGGAGGGCATGACGCTGACCGAGGATGAGGTCAATGAGTTCTGCACCGCGATGCCCAGGTACAAGAGGCCCCGCAAGATCATTTTTGCGGAAGTGCCCCGCAATCCTACCGGCAAGATCGAGAAGCCGCTGCTGCGCAAGCGTTACGGCAGCGAGCATCTGGTGGCCGAGCAGAACGAGATCAGGATGGGCTGACGACAGGGTCGGTTTACGTACGCAACGTGAGATTGTGAAAAGCATTTGATTGGAGGATTTATGAAATGATCATCAAGGTGTTGATGCTAATCGTGTTTTTTGGAGTAATGATCGGGGTCGGTCTTTACTGCCGCAAGAATGCCACTGACGTGGGCGGATTCGTGCTGGGAGGCCGTAACGTCGGTCCCTGGCTCACGGCCTTTGCTTACGGTACCTCGTATTTTTCCGCGGTAATATTTGTCGGATACGCGGGACAGTTCGGATGGAAGTACGGCATCGCCGCCACCTGGGTCGGCATTGGCAACGCGCTGCTGGGGTCGCTGGCCGCCTGGGCGGTTCTGGGCAGGCGCACGCGCATCATGACGCAGCATTTGGACTCTGCCACGATGCCTGACTTTTTTGGCAAGAGGTTTGATTCCAGGGGACTCAAAATAGGTGCGTCGATCATCGCCTTCATCTTCCTGATCCCTTATACGGCATCCCTTTACAACGGCCTGTCCAGGCTTTTCGGCATGGCCTTCAACATGGACTATACCGTGTGCATCGTGGTCATGGCGATACTTACGGGCATATACGTGATCGCCGGAGGCTACATGGCCACGGCCATCAATGACTTCATACAGGGCATCATCATGCTGATCGGCATCTGTGCCGTCATAGGCGCGGTGCTCAATTCCAAGGGAGGACTGATGAGCTCCCTCGGCGGACTGGCGGCCATCAGCGATGAGTCGGTGTCTGCGATCCCAGGCGTGTTCAATTCATTCCTGGGACCCGATCCTCTCAACCTCTTCGGAGTCGTCATACTGACTTCGCTGGGTACCTGGGGACTGCCTCAGATGGTTCAGAAGTTCTATGCCATCAAGAGCGAGGATTCGGTCAAGAAGGGCACGATCATCTCCACGTTCTTCGCGATCGTGGTTGCGGGCGGATGCTATTTCCTCGGCGGGTTCGGACGGCTCTTTTCCGATCAGATCGACATCGCCGCCGACGGTTATGACTCGGTGGTTCCCACCATGCTCTCCAATCTGCCCGACATACTGATCGCCATAGTCGTGATACTGGTGCTCAGCGCGTCGATGTCCACGCTGTCGTCACTGGTGCTCACCTCGAGCTCTACCATCACCATAGACCTGATCAAGGGCAATGTGGTCAGGGACATGGATGAAAAGAAGCAGGTGTTCATCATGCGCGTCTTCGTGGTCATATTCATAGTGATATCGTCCGTGATCGCCATCATACAGTACAAGAACGGAGTCACCTTCATCGCACAGCTCATGGGCGTGTCATGGGGAGCCCTCGCGGGAGCGTTCCTGGCACCGTTCCTGTATGGACTTTATTGGAAAAAGACCACCAAGGCGGCCTGCTGGACGTGCTTCGTCTTCTCCACCGTCGTAATGGTTCTGAACATTTTCGTCAGGTCATCCTTCCCCCCGCTGCTGCAGTCGCCCATCAATGCCGGCGCCTTCACTATGATCGCGGGCCTGATTCTGGTGCCGCTTATCAGCCTGTTTACGCCGGGGCCCGACGAGTCCAAGGTGGAGGATGCGTTCAAGGGCTATGACGAAAAGGTGCTCGTGTCCAAGAAGAGGGCACTGGAGGATGCGGAATAAATCCGGCGCATGCCGGATGGAGGCCTGACCGAAAACATTGTACCGGAGGCATAAATGGAACAATACAAACAGGAATTCATACACTTCATGCTGGACTGCGGGGTCCTGAAGTTCGGCTCGTTTACGCTGAAGAGCGGCAGGCAGTCGCCTTTTTACATGAACGCCGGAGCCTACGTGACCGGATCGCAGCTAAAGAAGCTGGGCGAATACTATGCCAGGGCCATACACGAGACCTATGGGGATGACTTTGACGTGCTTTTTGGTCCCGCTTACAAGGGCATACCCATCAGCGTGGTCACCGCGGTGGCATATTCGGAGCTGTACGGCAAGGAGGTCAGGTACTGCTCTGACCGCAAGGAACTCAAGGATCACGGCGCTGACAAGGGAGGCTTCATCGGCAGTCCGCTGCAGGACGGGGACCGCGTGATCATGATAGAGGACGTGACGACCTCCGGCAAGAGCATGGAGGAGACCGTGCCAAAGGTGCGCGGCGCGGCGGACGTGGAGCTGGTGGGGCTGATGGTCAGCCTGGACAGGGAGGAACGGGGACTCGATTCCGACAGGAGTGCCCTGTCCGGGATATCCGAAAAGTACGGATTCCCCACCCATGCCATCTGCGCGATGTCGGACGTGATAGAGGAACTGCATGGCAGGCCTCATGACGGCAAGGTCTACGTGGATGATGAGATCAAGGCGTCGATAGACGCTTACTACGAAACCTATGGAGCCCGCGGCTGATGAGCAGGGGAAGGATCATCTTTACTACCAACAAACAGTCAGACAGGGGTATTATGTCACTCGTTCTCGGCATAATATCCCTTTTGTCGCTTTTGTACTGCCTGATCTTCAGCTACGTCAGGGAGGGAGAGGTCATCAGGGAGCGCTTTGGCGCAGGCCTCATCCTGACGCTCATCTTCTGCATCGCGGGCGAACTGCTGGGGGTGTATTCCCGGTCAGAGGCGGACAGGTATAAGCTGGTGCCGACACTCGGGATCCTGATAAACGGAATCGTCCTGGTCTCCCTGGGGATGATCCTCTGGGTAGGACTGTATTAGGACTTAAAAGAGATGGGAGGTAACATGAAAAACGAAAAAAACGTTCATGACCTGCAGGTTGACATAACTAAAATATTGGACAGCGACCTCTTTTCGGGCAACGCCGCGTTGCATGATTATTTCCGTGAGACGTTCGGTTTCGCTTCGAGGCTCTGCGACGCATGGGCGCGTTTTGAACGCATGACGGAAGAGGACGAGCCGATCCCGGTCGAGGAGATGATAGACCTAAACGCCGGCCTGTACGAGCAGATCCTCCCGGAGAATTACGAACGCAGCTACGTGAATCCCGAATGCGCGGTGCGGGCATTCGGCACTGACACGGGCAGGCTGCTCTGCGCCATAGCGGCCGAGCTGCGCGCGGCCATTCCCGCGGTTTTCGGCAAGGACGTGCCCGGCTTCGTTTCCAGGCTCATGCTCATACTGGACGCCTCGCGCACAGCTTCTGAGAGCCCGGATGCGACCTCGCTCCGTTCGCTCCTGTATAAATACTATTACGACAACCTGCCCCTTGAGCAGAGAAACAAGCTGCATTCCATGGTGGTGCCGGGTTCCATGAACCTCTTTACGGAATATTCGCTGGATGACTTTCTTGATTTCATGTCGGACGTAAGCAACAGGGACGCGCTGCTGGACGTGATGCTCTGGACCGGAGAATACGTGACGGACAACGAACTTTTCATGATGGACAAGCTCTGCAGCCTGCCCGGGGACGAGCTGGTGGCTATGGCCGGGACGTTCGTCGAGGGCTACGTGAAGGGCTTCGAGATGACTTCCAAGGACATAACCATCAAGAATACCGTCGAACTCAGGTTCAACCTGGGCTTCCTGCCGATGGCGGTGGTGGCGGGGCACATGTTTAAGGACGGACACGGGCTTGATTCCTCGATGGTTCGCGCGGGATACAGCCTTTTTACCGGCAGGAGCGTCGAAAAGAACGGCTTCTTCGGTGCCAATCCCAATCCGCAGTATGACCTGGACCACAAGGACGACCTGAGCCTGATCATCGACGAGAGGCTGGTGGACTACCGACTGAGGGTCCTTCGCGAGAGCTTTGAGGAGCTTGAGAAGGAAGCGCACCTCTATGGAGGTCCCGCCGTGATAGAGATTTTCGGCGAGCCTGAATTTGACCCCGTTACCAAGCCGGAGGCCGCGGCATATGACGACGCCAACCGTGCGCTTGCCCTCAGATACACGGCTGAGGCCGGGGTCATTACCAACGAGTTCATTCACGGCGACGAGAGGAGCTTTACGATAATATCCTATCCCATGCCCTCGATCGGCGACAACTTCGAGGAAGTGTTTGACGCCACGCTGATGATCAACAACCTGGATTACGTGACCTACAGGGACATTCAGCAAAAGCTCATAGACGTGCTGGATACCGCGGAATACGTGTACGTGCGCGGCATGGGCGACAACCGGACCGACCTGAGGGTCAGCCTGCACAAGCTGACGGATCCCGCTCATCAGACCAATTTTGAAAACTGCGTCGCTGACGTCAACATTCCCGTCGGCGAAGTGTTCACGTCGCCGGTGCTTGAGGGCACGAACGGAACGCTGCACGTAACGCGCGTCTTCCTCGACGGCATAGAGTACCATGACTTCACGCTGGAGATACGGGACGGCTTCATCAGCAAATACGATTGTGCCGAGGGCGGCAGGCTGATAGAGGACAACGTGCTGTATCATCATCCCACACTGCCCATGGGTGAGTGCGCCATAGGCACCAACACCACGGCGTTCGTGCTGGCGCGCAGGCTGGGCATAGAGAGCAGGCTGCCCATACTCATAGCCGAAAAGACCGGACCGCACTTCGCGTTCGGCGATACCTGCTATTCACGTGAGGAGGACCTAAAGACCTACAATCCTGACGGCAAGGAGATCATAGCACGCGACAACGAGGTGTCATGCAAGCGCAACAGCGATCCTGCCGCGGCATATTTTAACTGCCATACCGACGTGACGATCCCTTATGACGAACTGGGGAGCCTGTCCGCGGTGCGTCCTGACGGTTCGGAGGTTGACATAATACTGAACGGCCGCTTCGTCCTGCCGGGATGTGAGGCCCTGAATGCCCCTTTTGACGAAAACTTCTTCAAATCTTAACATATAGATCGGAAGAGCGTCGTGTAGGGAAAGAGTGTAGATCTCGGTGGTCGC
>CALGGH010000246.1 GCA_937916415.1 uncultured Lachnospiraceae bacterium | reverse complement strand
TGGCTGAGGATAAGGCCCGAGACGGTGCTGAGCAGGCTGGCACGGGATACGTCGAGGCCGCTGCTGGCCGCGGAAGACAAGGAACAGCGGGTCAGGGAGCTGATAGAGCTCAGGGAACCCGCATACAAGGCGTGCTCGGACGTCATCGTAGACGTGGACGACAAGCCCGTCGACAGGATCATGGACGAAATCTTCACCAAGTCCGCCGGCGTTTGGAAACGCAAGAAAAAGAAAATGAAGTGAGGCAAGGATGAGCAAGCTGCTGGTGATCAATGGCCCGAACCTTAATTTTTTGGGGATCAGGGAAAAGAACGTATACGGAACGCAGGATTATGAATATCTCAAAAAGCTCATAGCCGGCAAAGCAGAGGAAACCGGCAATGAAATTGAGGTGTTTCAGTCCAATCATGAGGGCGCGATAATAGACCGGATACAGGAGGCATATTATGACGGAACCGAAGGAATCGTCATCAATCCGGGGGCGTACACGCACTACAGCTATGCGATACATGATGCGCTGGCCTCGGTGACCACGATGCCCAAGATTGAGATACATATTTCGGACATCACGTCGAGGGAGGCGTGGAGGAACAATTCCGTTACCGCGCCGGCATGTGACAAACAGATATACGGGCGTGGCCTTCAGGGATATCTTGACGCGATCGATGACTGTCTCGGGATGATTGGCGGACCTAAAAGCTGAGTGGCAATAAGAAAATGGCATTTGCGGGTGATAAATTATCGAAGCGATGGACGGACGTAAATGATGATTAGCCGTAAGTGATGAACGGCCATCCCATGATCATTGATCCTTTCCGGCGAGAGGGGGCGGCGGATTTTATGCCGGTAAGATGCGACGATGAATTTTTTTGCAAGATGCAGCGATGAATTTTTTTTTGTAAGATGAAGCGATGAATTTTTTTTTGACATATCATGGCACATAGTTTATTATATTTAGGAATGTTACGAAATATCAGGAGGATTGACAGATGATATCAGCAGGTGATTTCAGGAACGGCGTTACCATCGAGGTAGAAGGCGTGGTTTACCAGATCATTGAGTTTCAGCACGTTAAGCCCGGCAAGGGTGCCGCATTCGTCCGCACCAAGCTTAAGGACGTGATCAATGGCGGCGTAGTTGAAAAGACCTTCCGCCCGGTTGATAAATACCCTCAGGCGCGCATTGACAGGAAAGACATGCAGTACCTGTATGCAGACGGAGATATGTATAACTTCATGGACAATGAGAGCTATGAGCAGATAGCCCTCGATGCCAATACCGTTGGCGATGCCCTCAAGTTTGTTAAGGAAAATGAAGTCTGCAAGGTCTGCTCATACAACGGCAAGGTGTTCTCAGTTGAGCCGCCTCTGTTCGTTGAACTCGAGATAACCGAGACGGAACCCGGCTTTAAGGGCGACACGGCGACCGGCGCATCCAAGCCCGCCATCGTAGAGACCGGAGCCAAGATCAACGTTCCGCTCTTCGTTGAGATCGGAGAGAAGATCAAGATCGATACCCGCACCGGCGAATATATGGAACGCGCCTGACCGATCCGCACAGAGGAGGAATCCCCATGAGCAATCTGAGCGAGAGAACCAACTATCTCAAAGGCCTGGCCGATGGCCTGCAGCTGAACACCGAGAAGAGCAGCAACCGCGTGCTGTTGGAAGCGCTGGATCTTCTGGCCGAGATGGCGGAGGAGATCGAGAAACTCCGGGCGGATCATGATGAGCTGTCCGACTTCGTGGATGCCGTGGACGAGGATCTCTCCCTGCTGTAGGAGGATGTGGCGGACCTCACC
>CALGGH010000245.1 GCA_937916415.1 uncultured Lachnospiraceae bacterium | reverse complement strand
TTTTAATTCTGCTTGTCTGCTTTTCTGATTGCTTCGTCAAAAATCCTCGCTGTACTTCGGTACAGCTCCGGTTTTTTCCTTGCAATCAAAAAAGCATCCATCGCATTATTTAAAAGTTATTTCTGAACAGCTCCTTAATGACATTTATGCTTTTAGTCGTTCTTTTCTTCGAGGTTATCTGATGAATAGTGATACGTACGTAGAATGTCTTGTGCAGAGCAAGGTTTCCCCATTAAAGAAATTTCTGCGCATTCTTCTCATCATGCTTTGCGCCGCATTTGCCCTGATCGGACTTCTGGGTTACGTGGCGGCCCTCATAATTGCCATAGTCTGCGGCGTGGCCGCTTATTTTGCATCCATGCAGTGCATAGTCGAGTACGAATACCTGTATCTTGATCATGAGATATCCATAGACCGCATCCTGGGCAGGAGCCGCCGCAAGAGGATCGCGTCCTATGAGGTGGACCGCATGGAGGCACTTGCCCCCATCAATTCATATCATCTGGATTCATTCAAGAACCGTGAGGTCAAGACCAAGGATTATTCTTCGGGCGTGGTCGGCCAGCCTGACGTGCGCTACGCCATGTATTATGAAGGAAATGAGATGATAATCCTTGAACCCAGCGAGGATTTCGTGAGGGCCGTGTACAACGTGGCTCCGAGGAAGACGTTTAAGGACTGACGTGGAAAGCCGGTGAGTAAGACTTACTGACGGTTAACATAACATGACGCTATGGACGTTTCCGGCATGAGAAAAGGAAAACAGTTTAAGAAAGTGAGGTTAGGATTATGGGACAGATAATAGGTGAAGGAATTACTTTTGACGACGTGCTGCTGGTGCCTGCATACTCCCGGGTCATACCGAATCAGGTAGACCTGACTACCTGGCTGACTTCCAAGATCAGGCTAAACATCCCGATGATGAGTGCCGGCATGGACACCGTGACTGAGCACAACATGGCGATAGCCATGGCCAGGCAGGGCGGGATCGGCATCATACATAAAAACATGTCCATAGAGGAGCAGGCCGAAGAAGTGGACAAGGTCAAGAGATCCGAGAACGGCGTCATCACTGATCCGTTTTCCCTGTCTCCCGACAATACGCTGGAGGACGCCGAGGCACTGATGCACAAGTTCCGCATCTCGGGCGTGCCGGTGACCGAAGGCCGCAGGCTGGTCGGCATAATCACCAACAGGGACCTGAAGTTCGAGACCGACTACTCCCGTAAGATAAAGGAAGTGATGACCAGCGAAAACCTGATCACGGCCCGCGAGGGCATTACCCTCGACGAAGCCAAGGACATCCTGGGCAGGGCCCGCAAGGAAAAGCTTCCGATCGTTGACGAAAATTACAACCTGGTAGGACTCATTACCATCAAGGACATAGAGAAGACCATCAAGTATCCTCTTTCCGCCAAGGATTCACAGGGCAGGCTGCTCTGCGGAGCGGGCGTGGGCATCACGGCCAACGTGCTGGACCGCGTCAAGGCACTCGTCGAGTCCAAGGTGGACGTGGTAGTGCTTGACTCGGCACACGGACATTCGGAAAACGTCATCAAGTGCCTGAAAATGATCAAGGATGCGTACCCCGACCTCGACGTGATCGCCGGCAACGTGGCTACCGGAGAAGCTACCAAGGCCCTGATCGAGGCAGGCGCCGACGCGGTCAAGGTGGGCATCGGCCCCGGATCGATCTGTACGACGCGCGTGGTCTCGGGAATCGGCGTGCCGCAGATCACGGCCATCATGGATTGCTATGAAGTGGCCAAAAAGTACGGCGTTCCGATCATAGCCGACGGAGGCATCAAGTATTCGGGCGACATGACCAAGGCCATCGCCGCAGGCGGAAACGTATGCATGATGGGCTCGATGTTCGCAGGATGCGAGGAAAGTCCCGGCATGACGGAGCTCTATCAGGGACGTAAATATAAGGTATACCGTGGCATGGGCTCCATCGCCGCGATGGAAAACGGCAGCAAGGATCGGTATTTCCAGACGGATGCCAAGAAACTGGTGCCGGAAGGAGTGGAGGGCCGCGTGCCTTTCAAGGGATCGGTGGAGGACACCGTGTTCCAGCTCGTCGGAGGCATCAGGTCCGGCATGGGATACTGCGGGGCGCCTGACATCAAGACCCTGCAGGAGACCGGCAGGTTCATCAAGATATCGGCCGCATCCCTCAAGGAGAGCCATCCTCACGACATACACATTACCAAGGAAGCGCCGAACTATTCGGTAGAGTGATTATGTCCGTGTGATGAAGCCTTGAAATGCATCCATGCATTTCAGAACAGGCTTTAATCACATCCATGTTATTATCATGCAGATAAACAGAGGCAGAGACAGACTCATAGACATTGATTACCTTAACCAGCTGCAGGAGAGCTTTTCTCTTGTGGCCGGCGTTTATGCCTATTGCCTGGATTCCGCGGGAGTGCCGGTGACCGAGATCAGCGGCCCTGAGGACGAGGTGGACAGGCTGGTCAGTCACGTGCCCGCCGACCTGGTCGCGGACGTCTTTTACAGGCTGACCGAGAGCGCACTGGAGGATCAGGTGATCGAGGACGTCGCCGCCGGCAACGTCAAGCTTGGCGTGACCACGGCCCGCGTCAACGGACAGCCCCTGGTCACCTGGGTGGTCATCGGAGTCACGCATGAATCAGACGAGGAAGGCGATGCACAGGGGCCTTTTTCACGCATCATTACCTATGAAAAGATGCAGGATGCGCTGGATCTGATCCGTGAGACCACGGCCTATCAGGTCGGAGCCCGCATCCTGGCCGTCAACGCCGAGGCCGAGAACAGGCGGAGCCGCTATTCCGAGGCGGAGCTGGGCGAGGCCCTCAGGCGCTCCGAGGTCATGACGCAGATCGTGCAGCTGATGGGCAAGGATGAGATCGCGGAATCGCTGTCGGCTGCCGCCCTCAAGCTCATAGGTGAATACCTGCACGTTAGCAGCGCTCACATATACATTACCAACATTTTGGATCCCAGTCTCATGGACATCATGGCCGAGTGGTACGCACCCGGCATAGTGCCTAAGTTCGAGAGAAGCCGGAACCTGCCGCGTTTTTCATTCCTGACCGGCAACAAGCTCCTGTCAGTGTCAGGCGAATCGAGCGTGATCAATCCCGAATGGGCCCGTGAAATGGCCAATCAGGACGTTAAGTCCATGGTCGTGGTCCCGATCAAGTCTTCCGACAGGCCTGCGTACATGTATGCCTGTTATGATGCCTGCGACGAGGAACGCTACTGGAGCGTGGATGAGATCAATTTCCTTTCCGACGCCACCAAGATCGTGGAGTCCATCATTGAGCGCAGGAGATATGAGATCAACATCGCCAGCTCCTTCGAGAGCGTCAGGAATACCCTCGACAACGTGGGAACTTCCGTATACGTCAGGGACTTAAGGACCGGCGTGCTGCAGTACACCAACAGGACCATGGTGGCTGCTTTTACTTCGGAGATCAAGGCAGACAGGGAGGTGAACAAGCCGCTGGTCAGCCTTTTTGAATCCGCCATTCCGGAGGATTCGGAGTCCGGCTCCGTCGAGATCTATTATGGAGAAAGGGACTCCTATTACGAGCTGTATTACTCCAAGGTCGTATGGATGGGGCAGACAGATGCGCTGCTCTGCTCGATCCTGGACGTCACCGAGAAAAAGAAAAACCAGAAGCGCATAGAGCAGCTGGCCTACACGGATTTCCTGACCGGCCTCTTTAACCGCATGTGCTGCGAGCGCGACCTGGCCAAATTCGTGGACAGCGCCATGACCGAGAACACCAGGGGTGCGCTGCTTTATCTGGACCTGGACGATTTCAAGCACATCAACGACGGCCTCGGCCATCAGTACGGAGACATCCTCCTGCAGTCGATAGCTCACAGCTTCGCCAGGGTGGAAGGAGTCGAGAACACTTGTTATCGAATGGGCGGAGACGAGTTCGTCATCATCATTCCGCCGGGTTCATATTATGACATAGACCGCATCATTACTGACATCAAGGCCATTTTTACCCGTCCCTGGTTCCTCAAGGACGCGGATTATTACTGCACCATGAGCATGGGCGTGGTGACCTTCCCCACGGAGGGCACCCAGGTGCAGGACCTGATCAAAAAGGCCGACATCACCATGTACGAGGCCAAAAAGGGCGGCAAGAACAAGGTCGCGGTCTACAACAGGGACATGGACACGGAATCCAGCAAGCGTCTCGACATGGAAAAGCACATGAGGGACGCCGCGAGCCGCGGCTTCGAGGAATTCCTCGTATATTTCCAGCCGATCATGGACATTCAGCTGGACGGGACGCCGTGCGTGGGCGCGGAGGCCCTGGTCAGGTGGGACAGCCCGGGACTGGGCTTCGTATCGCCGGCGGACTTCATTCCATTCGCGGAATACTTAGGGCTAATAGTTCCCATAGGCGCACACGTGCTGCGGAAGGCCTGCGAGGCCTGCAAGTCATGGAACGACAACGGACATCCCAACTACAAGGTAAACGTGAACCTCAGCGTGGTGCAGCTGGTGCAGCCTGACATAGTGCAGATAGTGCAGCGTACCATCGAGGAAACCGGCATAGATCCCCACAACCTCACGCTGGAGGTTACCGAGAGCCTGGCCATCAACGACATGCACAAGATGAAGGAAGTGCTGGCGGCCATCAGGAGCCTCGGATGCAGGCTGGCCCTGGATGACTTTGGTACCGGATATTCGTCCCTCAACCACATCAGGGAGCTGCCCATCGACGTGATCAAGGTGGATCAGAGCTTCGTCAGGGAGCTTGCGAGCGATTCGTATTCACAGGCCTTCGTCAGGTACATAGCGATGCTGGCCAAGATGATAGGCAAGTCCATATGCATGGAGGGCATAGAGACCGTGGAGCAGTTTGAGGTGCTCTCCGACATGGACGTGCGCATGGTGCAGGGCTTCTATTTCAGCAGGCCCCTGCCGCAGAAAGATTTTGAGGAGAAATATTTATAATGAAAAAGATCGATCCGTACGAGTATCTTTCCGGGAACTCCTATCCCGGACGAGGGGTCCTCATGGGCAAGTCGGCTGACGGCAGGCATGCCGTCACCGCATATTTCATCATGGGACGAAGCACTAACAGCCGTAACCGCGTGTTCGTGGAAGACGGCGAGGGCATCAGAACCGAGGCTCATGATCCGGCGCTTCTGTCCGATCCGAGCCTGATCATCTATTCGCCGGTCAGGGTGCTGGGCAATGCCACCATCGTGACCAACGGCGATCAGACCGACACCATATATGAGGGCCTTGAAAAAGGCATTGAGATGAAAAAGAGCCTGGAATCCAGGGAACACGAGCCTGACGCACCCAATTACACACCTAGAATATCGGGCGTTATGAATATTGAGAACGGCAGGTACGACTTCGCGCTTTCCATATTAAAGAGCAATTCGGATGCGTCCGGATGCGACAGATATACCTATGCATATGAGACTCCCGTGGACGGAGAGGGCAGGATCATCCATACTTACGTGGGTGACGGTGATCCGCTGCCGAGCTTTGAGGGCGAGCCTAAGTGCGTGGCCCTGGATGACGGCATCGACGAGATGACCGAGAAGCTTTGGAATGCCCTTAACGAGGACAACAAGGTTTCGCTTTTCGTCAGATTCATAAATATTGCGGATGGCAGCTACGAGACCCGCATCGTGAACAGACATCAGTAAGAGCATCTTCGGGGAGGGTTTCTCGCCGGGGATTTCAGGAGGATGGATCATGAATGAATTGGAACTGAAATACGGATGCAATCCCAACCAGAAGCCCTCGAGGGTCTTCATGGAGGACGGATCCGACCTGCCCGTGACCGTTTTGAACGGCCGCCCGGGCTATATCAACCTGCTGGATGCCCTAAACGGCTATCAGCTGGTCAGTGAGCTAAAAAAGGCCACGGGACTCCCGGCAGCCACGAGCTTTAAGCACGTGTCGCCCGCAGGAGCTGCCGTAGGCCAGCCCCTTTCGGAGGTGGAGAGGCAGATATACTGGGTTGGGCCCGACGCCAGGCTCAGTCCGCTGGCCTGCGCATACGCCAGGGCCAGGGGCGCAGACAGGATGAGCTCCTTCGGAGACTTCATCTCGCTTTCGGACGTCTGCGACGAGGAGACTGCGATGCTCATCAAGCCCGAGGTTTCTGACGGCGTGATAGCACCGGGATACACGGATGAAGCCCTGAATATACTGAAGGCCAAGAAAAAGGGCAACTACTGCGTGCTTCAGATGGATGAGAGCTATAAGCCGGCCCCGGTCGAGCGCAAGCAGGTCTACGGAGTCACCTTCGAGCAGGGCAGGAACGAGCTCGTCATAGACGACGCCCTTTTTGCCAATGTCGTAACGGCCAATAAGGAGATCACGGATCAGGCCCGCATAGACATGGCGGTCGGCATGATCACCCTTAAATATACCCAGTCCAATTCCGTTTGCTACGTAAAAGACGGGCAGGCGATCGGAATAGGCGCCGGACAGCAGTCCAGGATCCACTGCACCAGGCTCGCCGGCAGCAAGGCCGACAACTGGTACCTGCGTCAGTCACCTCAGGTGCTGGGGCTGGATTTCGTGGATTCGATCGGCAGGGCTGACCGTGACAACGCCATCGACCTCTATATCGGTGACGAGTATGAGGACGTGCTGGCAGACGGCGCATGGCAGAGAACCTTTAGGACTAAGCCCGAGGTCTTTAGCAGGGAAGCCAAAAAGGATTGGCTGTCCGGACTCAGTGACGTGACGCTCGGATCGGATGCTTTCTTTCCCTTCGGAGACAACGTGGAAAGGGCGCACAAGAGCGGCGTCAAGTACATAGCACAGCCCGGCGGATCCGTCAGGGATGACAACGTCATCGCCACGGCCGACAAGTACGGCATGGTTATGTGCTTCACCGGGATCAGGCTTTTCCACCATTAATATGAAGCAGACTTTAGATACGTCCAAATAAATTACGAGGTAAGAAAATGGCAGAGAACGTGAACGAATCGGCAACAAGCCCGGAGGAAGCGGGAAATTCCGCGGATTCCAGAAACTTCATAGAGCGGATCATCGATGAGGATTTAAAGGATGGCGTGTATGATCACGTGATGACCCGATTTCCGCCGGAACCCAATGGCTACCTGCACATAGGTCATGCCAAGAGCATACTCTTAAACTACGGCCTGGCCAGGCAGTATGGCGGCAAGTTTAACCTCAGGTTCGACGATACCAATCCAACCAGGGAAAAGAACGAGTTCGTCGAGTCCATCAAGGCAGACGTGCAGTGGCTGGGTGCTGATTTTGAGGACAGGCTTTTCTTCGCATCCGATTATTTCGACCGGATGTATGAGGCAGCCATCAGGCTGATCAAGGCAGGCAAGGCATACGTGTCGGAGCTGACCGCTGACCAGATCAGGGAATACCGCGGCACGCTGACCGAGCCCGGACGTGATGACCCGGACAGGGACAGGCCTGTCGAGGAAAACCTCAGGCTTTTTGAGGAAATGAAAAACGGCGCGTACGAGGACGGCACGATGACGCTCAGGGCCAGGATCGACATGGCCAGCCCCAACATGAACATGAGGGATCCCGTCATTTACAGGGTTGCCCACATGACGCATCACAATACCGGCGACAAATGGTGCATTTATCCGATGTATGACTTCGCTCATCCAATCGAGGATGCCATCGAGGGCATCACGGACTCCATCTGCACGCTGGAATTCGAGGATCACAGGCCCCTTTATGACTGGGTTCTGATAGAGGCCGGTTTCAAGAGCGACCCCCGTCATGCGCCCCGCCAGATAGAGTTTGCCAAGATGTACCTGACCAACGTGGTGACCGGCAAGAGATACATCAAGAAGCTCGTTGAGGACGGCATCGTGGACGGATGGGACGATCCCAGGCTCGTTTCCATCGCGGCACTCAGACGCCGCGGCTTCACGCCCGAGTCGATCCGCAGGTTCGTGGAGCTCTGCGGAGTCTCCAAGGCCAACGCCTCTGCCGAATACTCGATGCTGGAATACTGCATCCGTGAGGACCTGAAGGTATCAAGGCCACGCGTGATGGCGGTGCTTGACCCCGTTAAGCTCGTCATAGACAATTATCCGGAGGGACAGACCGAGGAGCTCGAGGTTGCCAACAACCTGGAGAACGAGAGTCTCGGCTCCCGCAAGGTGCCCTTCAGCAGGGAACTGTACATAGACCGTGAGGATTTCATGGAAGAACCGCCCAAGAAGTACTTCAGGCTTTTCCCCGGCAATGAAGTCAGGCTGATGCATGCCTACTTCGTGACCTGCACCTCCTTTGAAAAGGATGAGGCGGGTAACGTCACCTGCATTCACTGCACGTATGATCCCGCCACCAAGGGCGGCGATTCACCGGACGGCCGCAAGGTAAAGGGAACCATTCACTGGGTCAATGCCGCTACGGCGCTGAAGGCCACCGTCAGGCTGTATGAAAACATAATTGATGAGGAAAAGGGCGTCTACAACGAGGACGGCAGCCTGAATCTCAATCCGAATTCGCTGACTACCCTGGAAAACTGCTGCCTGGAGCCTTCACTTGCATCTGCTAAGGCTTATGACAGCTTCCAGTTCGTGAGACAGGGATTCTTTACCGTGGATTACAAGGACTCCAAGGAGGGCGCACCCGTGTTCAACAGGATCGTTTCCCTCAAGAGTTCGTTTGTTTTGCCAAAATAACAATTGATATCTAACATGATCGAGATGTGAGTTATAAGTGATAGGAGACTTAAGACAATGGGATTATTATCAGGATTAGGCAAACTGGGACTTGGCGGACTCGACGGCATGAAGCTGTACGAGGATCCGGATCTGGAGGCCGAGGCAGGCATAAACAATGCTGAGGAAGCCGTTCCCGAGGAACCTCAGATCAAGGAGGAGGACTTCCTGCTCAAGAGAAGCTGCAAGTGCCCCGCGTGCGACAGGGACTTCAAGACACTGGCGGTCAAGGCGAACAAGGCCAAGCTGGTAGGAACCGACAGGGATCTGCGCCCGCTCTACGATTTCATAGAGCCGCTCAAGTATGACGTGACCATGTGCCCTTATTGCGGATGTGCCGCACTGTCCAGAAACTGGGGAAGCCTGACCGACAATCAGCGCAAGAACGTCAAAAAGGAGATCGCGCAGAATTTCAGGCCGGTTGATCCGGACAAGGAAGTGTACACCTATGACGAGGCCATCAACAGGTATCAGATGACCCTGGCCAATGCCATAGTCAAGCAGGCCAAGAACTCCGAAAAGGCTTACATCTGCCTGAAGGCCGGCTGGCTCCTCAGGAGCAAGTGGATGTCCCTGGATCAGTCCGATCCGAATTATCACGTGGAAGTGGCCGAGACCATGAGCCTGGAGAGGGAATTCCTGGAGAATGCCCTTGAAGGTCTCGTAAGCGCGAGGGCCACCGAGAATCCGCCGATCTGCGGCATGGACGACATGACGGTTGACTATCTGATAGCGGCCCTTTCCGTTCGGTTTGAAAAGTATGACCAGGCGGCCAAGATCATAGCCAGGCTGCTTTCTTCCAAGGCTATCAATTCCAGGATGAAAGAAAAGACCCTGGATCTCAAGGATGAGATACTCAAGGCCAGATCTAAGCCGGGTCAGCCCGTGGAGGATACGATCACTCCACAGTAGACCTTTATATGGTTCGCATGGGCTTATTGCTCGTCGTTAAAGAAATTCTCGCTTTCAATGTTGCCGATGGTTGATCTGCCGTCGGCAGCATTTATTTTGGGAGCAGTGAGGGGCTCAAATTTCTCCGCCTGTGCCTGAGCGGCGGTTCCGGCATCCTTGACTGCGTCCCTGGCTTTGTCGGCTGCATCTTCGGCCTTAGCGGCTGCGTCCTTGCCTGCATTCTCTGCCGGAGCCTCAGCCTCATCGGTCTTTTTAACCGCATCCTTGATCTTGGAGATCACGCCCTTTGCCTTTTTGGAGGTTTCCTCAGCTGCTTCGGACACCTTTTCCCTGACCTCGCCTGCGACCTCGCTGACCTTTTCCCTGGCCTCGCCGGCAGCTTCGGCGGCAGCCTTTGCTTCCTTTGCCTCTTTTGGCTTCTCGGAAGTTTTTTCGGGCAGGGGACCAGCCTTGTCCACGTCGCATATGTCCACGTAGGTGCGCTCCTTGCCGATGACCTCGGCGGCGTCCGACCTTACCTTTTCACGCAGGTTCTGTGCGGAATCCTCGTCGATTATGCCTTCCTTTTTGAGATAGAGATATGAACCAACTGCCGCGCCCGCGAGAACGCTGGTGGTGAGCAGAAACTTTCCGAGACCTTTTGCCATGACTTACTCCTTTCGAACTGATTGATTAATAACAAATGTTCTGCAATAAATTTACGTATTTGATTCCTTCTTTATAATACCTGTCTGAATTGAAGCCGGACGAGTGCAGCTGGTCGGCCATGATCGCTCCCAGCGTGGACTGCAGCATGCCGTTGATGAGGGCGGGATCCACTTCCTTGCGAAACTTGGAAAGGTCGGCCTGATTGAGCAGCCTGTCATACGTGGCCTGCAGGTCATTCCTCAGGTCGCTCGTTGCAAAAAGCGCGTTCTCGTCGTCCTCGGTTCTGCTGCGGTCAATGAAAAGCTGCAGGTAGGGATAGGATTTGAGCACGCTCTTTTTGGCCTGCTCCTCAGCCTTGATGATGTTGAAATAATCCGTCTCCGAGCCGGACACGCAGTTGCCAAGCTCGAGCGTCAGGAATCTCACGCAATAATCGTAGAGAAACTCATATAGCCCGATCTTGGAACCGAAATAGTGAAAAAGGAGTCCCTTGCTGATGCCGGCTTCCCTGACTATGTCGTCCGTGGAGCAGTGCTTGTATCCGTTCTCCGCAAAAAGCCTGAGAGAAGCGTTGATCATGCGGTCCTGCTTTTCCTTCTTCAGGTCAAAAAACTTCTCATTCATACGTTCACTCCAAAGTCGTTGACTAAATCAGTCGCTTACAACTATATCATAGCCAAAACCTCGCTTCAAGTGGTAATTTTTGGGGCTTTTTGCTCATCCACAAGATGTTGTGTTTGAGCAGAAATGGAGGTACAATTGGGCGTGGAAATACATCCATGTATTTCCATACACGCCCTGTCCCATCCGTGGTACAATTGGGCGTGGAAATACTAAAACTCAAAGGAGAGGAATTCGGATGGCTAAGGAAAAATTATATACGATACCGCTGAATGACGCGGTGAACGCACAGGACGAATGTCCCTTTTGCTACATTGAGAGGCAGCTGGAGCAGGATCTGATGGATTTCGTGCTGGGCAGCGGCAGCTCCTACATGGAGGCCGACATCAGGGACCTGACTGACCGCGCGGGTTTCTGCAGGACTCATTTCAAAAAGATGTTTGATTACGGCAACACCCTCGGCAATGCCTGGATACTGAAGACCCACTACATGAGGACCATTGCTGAGATGAAGAAGGCCTTCGATTCGTATTCACCTGCCAGGATCTCACTTAAGGACCGTCTTAAAAAGCCCTCCGGACATGCCAATCCGGTGAGCGAGTGGATAGCCGAAAGAGATGACAGTTGTTATATATGCAATAATTTCGAGAAGGAATACGACAGGTACCTTGATACCTTCATGACCATGTACGACAGGGATTCGGATTTCAGAAACAGGATCCAGAATTCAAAGGGATTCTGCCTGAGCCATTTTGGAGACCTCTGCGAGTATGCCGAGCAGCATCTGAAGGATTCTGAGAAAAAGGCTTTTTTTGACGCAATGTTCAAGCTGATGGAGGCCAACATGGACCGCCTGAGCGAGGACGTGAGCTGGATGGTCGAAAAGTTTGACTACCGCAATAAGGATGCTGACTGGAAGAATTCCAAGGATGCGATCCAGCGCGGCATGCAGAAGCTGAAGGGCGGCTATCCCGCCGATCCTCCTTATAAGCAGGCAAAATAATCTCCTACCGCTCACATTTCCAGAAGTAAGCCGAATAGGGCGCCAGCTCTGAGCCGCCGCCGAAGTCATGGTTTTCGCCGGTAATCAGGTCGACGGCCATGCCGCATCCGGCGTCAAAGTGGGCCGTGAAGGGCTCGGAATCGGCATTTATGGCTACGAGCACGCGGTCGTTGTCGGTTTTTCGTTCAAATATGCATTGCTTGTTGGTCAGCACCCTGGAAGTGAAATTGCCGTAGTTCAGTGCCTCGGAGCCCTGCTTTGCCCTGGCGAGCCTGGAGATGAAATCGGTCAGCTCGTTCCACTCTGGCGCATCGAAGGATACGCGCAGCGCGGGATCTCCCTGAGACTTGTCGGCCCTGGTGCCCCATTCGCTGCCGTAATATACGCAGGGAATGCCGGGCATGCCAAAGACCATCGCATATACCAGCGGCAGATGCCTGGGCTCGTTAATGATGCTGGCGATCCTGCTCACGTCGTGGTTGTCGCAGAAGCTGAGCAGGTGCCTGCCCCTGGCGACGGTCCAGTCCTCGGGTCCAAAGAGCCTGGCGAGGGAATGTATGATCTCAAACATGTTCATGGAATTGAATGCCGAGTGAATGCCCTTGTAGCACTGATAGTTGGTTACGGAATGGATGTTCATCTCATTCAGCATGCGGCCGTATTCGCCGTGAAGCACCTCTCCTAATATGAAAAAGTCGGATTTAAGGCCATCACAGTACTCGCGGAGCCGGCTGCAGAACTGCGGCGGCAGGCAGTAGGCCACGTCCAGCCTGAGCCCGTCTATGCCGAATTCGTCGATCCAGCCCTTGACGGCAGCAAAGACGTGCTGAACCACGTCCTCGTTGCCGAGGTTCAGCTTGACCAGGTCGTAGTTGCCTTCCCAGCCTTCATACCACAGCCCGTCATTGTAATTGGAGTTGCCCTCAAAGCTGATGTTGTTGAACCACCATCTGTAGGGAGAGTTCTCGCGGTTCTTAAGCACGTCCTGAAAAGCCCGGAACCCGCGCCCTACGTGGTTGAAAACCCCGTCCAGCACGACCTTGATGCCCTCGGCATGCAGGGCGTCGCAGACCTTCCGAAAGTCCTCGTTGGTGCCGAGGCGGACGTCGATCCTGGTATAATCACGGGTGTTATATCCGTGCGTGTCGGATTCAAATACCGGTGAAAAGTAAATTGCGTTCATTCCCAGCTTCTTGATATGAGGGATCCAGTCGATCACCTTGAGGATCCTGGATTCGGGGATTCCGTCATTTTCGTAGGGTGCCCCGCAGAAACCCAGGGGATATATCTGGTAAAAACAGCTTTCATATGCCCACATGTTAATATCGTCCTTTCAATAATTTATGTTCGTTACCACGTAACTGATTCTCGGTCAGTGCGTTCAGAGAAAAAGATAAGCAAATTGAGGAGTCATTTGTGTACAATTCCTTAATGCATATATCGCATGACGAGTGAACGCGGTGGTTGGCATGCCTTACAGTACGGCGTCCACGAGTTACAGTTCCACGTTATAGTCGAGATAGTCGCCGTCCACGTCTGTTACCACGTCATCCTCTATCGTAAAGATCACGTATCTGTACAGCACGTCGTGCCCGGCCAGATACGTCGGATCCGACAGCCTGTCAGACAGTTCCTCGGGCGTGGCATCCAGGTCAGCCATCAGCTTTTCCACGGATACGGGCTCATCATCCAGATAAAATGCCGAGATCATGTATTTGCCGGAATGCCTTGGTTCTTCGGCATTCTCCTGATCCGTGACTTCGCCCTTGGCCTGGCCAGAATCGTTGGCGGAGTTTTCACCCGTGACTTCACCGGCATCGTTGGCGGAGTTTTCGCCCGTGGCTTCGGCATCCCCGGCGTCGGACTCATCACTCGTCCTGGCGTCCTTTTTTTCTTCAGGAACCTCGGGATAGTAGGGAACGAGCCCGTCATCCGTCATCTCCTGCACGTAATAATCGGCATATGCCAGCGCCCACTCATCATAAGTGGATCCAACGCCTATGCCGGCGCCGGACCGGCCTTCGAAATCTACGGACAATGTGTGGATATCGGGCGTTATTTCTTCTGAACAGCCGGTAAAAAGGCATGTTGAAATGCCCAGGATCAGCGAAAGGGATATGAGCCGAACGGTCTTTTTGGCTTCTGTGTGCTTCATGAAAACATCATATCACGTGCCTGCCTCACGTCAAATTGGAGAAAATGACGGAAAAACGTGGTACAATATTTATGATTTTATAAAATTTTTCGGAGGAATCATGGCTGCTAAATCCAAATCATCATCCGGACCTAAGTCCAAGTCAAACGTAATACCCACCACGATAGAAGAAGTAGAACTGAAGGGAGAGGGAGGCCTGAGGCGGGCTTTCCTGATCAGGACCATCACGTCGATAGTGCTGATGGGCATAGTCTTCATACTGGCGAGCCTGACGCTCTTCAGCAGGGCCCTGCAGCGCGAGTTCAGCATGGAACTGGCCAACGTGGCGGAGATGGTCATTACTTATTATGATGAGCTCTATCCGGGTGAGTTCAACCTGGTGGTGGATGAGGATGACGTGCCCGTTTACCTCAGGAAGGGCGACGCGACGATATCCGAGGACGTAAGATTCCTGACCAAGCTGGCGAGCGACACGTCCACGGAGATCACGATATTCTTTTATAATACCAGGATGATGAGCACGATCCGGGATTCGATGAACATGCCCATTACCAACACCATAGCCAACAACAAGATCACCAAGAGCGTCCTGATAGATGGCAAGGAGAGCTTTTATAACGACATTGAGATCAACAAGATCAGGTACTGTGCCGCTTACGTGCCGGTGCATGCGGATGATGACACCGTGATAGGCATGGTAGGCGTGGCCAGGCCATATAGCGAGACCTTCGTATATGCTCACCGCATGACCTATGCCTACGTGGCGATCATCGTTCTGGCGGGCGTTCTCGCGGCACTCTGGATGGTTTCCTATACGTCGACGCTCGTTAAGCACCTCGACAAGCTCAAGGATTTCATGGGCAGGATCGGCGGAGGATTCCTGGATGAAGACCTGGACCAGGCCGTGCTTGACCGTGAGGATGAGGTCGGAGACATGGGCAGGTGCGCACTTTTCGTCAGGGGATCGCTCAAAAAGCTCGTTGAAAAGGATCCGCTCACCAATCTGAACAACCGCCGCAGCGGACAGCTCAAGATGGACATGATACGCAAAAAGGCCTCGAAATACGGCACGAAGTATGCCGTCGGCATCGGAGACATAGACTTTTTCAAAAAGGTAAACGATACCTACGGGCATGATGCCGGTGACGCCGTGCTGCGTGAAGTCGCCCGCATCCTGAATGACAAGATGCTCGGCAAGGGCACGGTGATCAGGTGGGGCGGAGAGGAATTCCTCTTTGTCTTCGAGGATTGCGACATGGAGACCGCCAGGGATTATCTCTGGGACATCCTGAGGACGGTCAGGGAGACCGGCGTGGATTATGACGGCCAGGTGATCAGGTTCACGATGAGCTTCGGCGTGGTCAGGGGCAATTACGCGCGCAGGTCCGAGGAGGACGTCAATGCGGCTGACGACCTGCTGTACTATGCCAAGGAACACGGCCGCAACCGCGTCGTTTCGGTCAAGAACGATGACGAGATCGAGCCGGCCAACCTGCCTAACTTCGATGCTCCCGAGCCTCCGCGCCCGCTCAGCGCCAGTGAGATGGTCGACGAGATGGTCGAGACGGAGAGGCTGGAAAACGAGGAACACTGGGACATTTATGACAGAAACAAGGTGGTTACCGGCAGGACCATGGTGAAGAATGACTTCAACATGGAGGCGGGCGAATACCATCTGACTGTGCTGGCCGCAGTTAAAAATACCGATGGTTATTATTTGATCACGAGGCGCGTGATGAGCAAGTCCTGGGCTCCCGGATGCTGGGAAGTGTCCGGCGGCGCAGTAAAGGCCGGAGAAACCTCATATCAGGCCATCGTCAGGGAGGTACGCGAGGAGACCGGACTCGACGTCTCCAATGCGGATGGCGGCTACATGTTCACCTACCGCAGGGAAAACCCTGAGGAGGGTGACAACTATTTCGTGGACGTCTATGAATTCGAGATAGGCTTTGCCGATGAGGACATCAGGATACAGGAGGAAGAAGTGGATGGCTACATGCTGGCCAGGCCCGAGGACATAGAGGCGCTTGGCAGGGACGGCATTTTCCTGCACTATGACAGCATCAAGGAGATATTCGGCCCGTGAGCGGAGGTTTCGGAGGCAAAAAAAACAAGGTCGACCCGCAGGCTCCCCTGGTCGCGCTGAACAAGGTCATCGACGAGGGCAGCTTTCAAAGAATACACCTGTTATATGGAGAAGAGGATTACTTAAGGTACCAGTTCAGGGACAATCTAGTGAAGGCCATGGGCGGTGAGCCGGGCTCCCTGTCCTTTAACCGTTTTAAGGGCAAGGACGTGAACCCTGGGGAGGTGATAGGCCTGGCGGAGACTATGCCTTTCATGGCAGAGAGGCGGGTGATCCTGATCGAGGATACCGGCTGGTACGTAAACGGCTGCTCCGAGATGGAGGAATACGTTTCCTCGGGGATATGCGAGAGCACCTGCCTGGTATTTTGCGAACGGGAAGTGAACAAGACCACCGCCATGTACAAGAGGACGGATAAGGCTGGAATGATCTCGTGTTTCATGACTCAGGAAGAAAGGGTGCTGATCAGCTGGGTCGGCAGCCTGATGAGGGCCGAGCGCCTGATGATCTCATCGAGCGACGCCTCATACATGATCAGCGTCGTCGGAACCGACATGGTGACGCTCTCTTCGGAGGCAGGCAAGCTCGCATCCTACTGCATGGACAGGGACCGCGTGACCAGGGCTGACATAGACGCGATATGCTCGCGCACGCTGGAGGACAGGATATTCGACATGTGCGAGGACGTCGCGAACGGGCAGAAGCGGGGCGCCATGAAGAAATATTATGACCTGATAGTGCTGAGGGCCAGGCCTGAGTTTATCCTGATCCAGGTAACCAGGCATTTCAATACCCTGATCCGGGTCATGGAACTGGATTCCAAGAAGAAAAATGACGAAGACATCGGAGCCCTGGTCGGACATCCCGGCTGGTCCATCAAAAAATACCGGATTCAGAACAGGCGTTACGGACATGCACAGCTTAGGAGCATCCTGGAACTCTGCGCGGATACCGACATGAGGATCAAAAGGGGCGAAATGGAGAAGGGCCTGGCCGTCGAAACGCTGATGACGAGGCTGCTGAATGGAATCTGACGGGCAGGCTGTCTTTATTTAGACGGGATCCGGTCCGTCATTTCCAGGGCCCGGGCAATGGCCACGTCCATGTCGTAATACCTGTATTCCCCGAGTCGTCCGCCTATGGTGAACCTTTCTTCTGCGTCCGCCAATTCCCTGTATTTAGCATATAAGGCGTTATTTTTAGCATCGCCTATCGGATAATAGGATTCCGTCCCGGGCTTCCATTCGAGACTGTATTCGCGTGAAATGATCGTGACGGGGATGGCGTTGCCGTCTGCATCGCGGCCGAATTCGAACCACTTGTGCTCGACGATGCGCGTGTAGGGCGTGTCCGCGTCGGTATAGTTGACCACGGCATTGCCCTGGTAGTTTTCCTTGTCGATGAGTTCTTCCTCGAACCTGAGAGACCTGTATTCCAGATATCCCAGCTTATAATAGTAAAAAGCGTCTATCGCCCCGGTGTAGATCACGTGCGCGGCTTCCTTTTCGAGTGAGAGCCTGACGGGAGGATCCAGGTAGTCAACGCCGGTGCGTACCTCCACGCCGTCGAGCATCCTGTCTATCATGCGCGTAAAGCCGCCGATCGGTATTCCCTGAAAAAGCGCGTTGAAATAGTTGTTGTCAAAGGTCAGCCTCACCGGCAGCCTGCGGATTATCGAGCTGGGCAGGTCGGAGCACCTGCGACCCCACTGCTTCTCCGTGTAGCCCTTGACGAGCTTCTCATAGATGTCGGTGCCGACCAGGGATATCGCCTGTTCCTCCAGGCTGGAGGGCGTAAATTCGTCCGGATTGATGCCGAGGGCGGCGGCAAGCTGCTCCACGTAGGGCCGGCGCTGGGCCTCGATGCG
>CALGGH010000244.1 GCA_937916415.1 uncultured Lachnospiraceae bacterium | reverse complement strand
GGGTCCTCTGTGCTGACCAAGTCTCTTGATCGCACCCTGGAAGCCCTTGCCCTTGCTGATGGCGGATGCATCTACGTGATCTCCTACCTCAAAGATGTCAGCCTTGATCTCGCCGCCAAGCTCGTACTCATCGGCGTTCTCAAACTTGAACTCTCTCAAAAATCTCTTGCCTGATACTCCGGCCTTGTCAAAATGGCCCTTCTCAGCCTTGTTGACGCCATGTCTGCGGTAAATGTTCTTACGGCCGCTGGCATCCTTGTTGACTACTCTTTCCTTTTTGTCCACAAAACCGACCTGAACAGCGCTGTATCCGTCGTTCGTGGCGGTCTTGATTTGGGTTACCGAGCAGGGACCTGCCTGAAGCACCGTAACGGGAATGAGCGTACCCTCATCCGTCCAGATCTGTGTCATGCCGACCTTCGTCGCTAATATCGCTTTTTTCATGTTTCCTCCTTTTTCCTACAGCGGCATAGGCATTCGCCCATGCATTCTAGCGGGAGTTATTTAATTAATGGTTAACTGTTCTTCATTTTGATGTCGATGTAAACACCGGCAGGCATCTCAAGTCCCTGGAGAGCTTCCACGGTCTTGGCGTTGGGAGAGACGATGTCGATGAGCCTCTTGTGAGTCCTCTGCTCGAACTGCTCTCTGGAATCCTTGTACTTGTGGGTTGCACGAAGGATGGTTACTACTTCCTTTTTAGTAGGAAGCGGAACGGGGCCGCTCACCTGTGAACCATTCTTACGTACCGTCTCGATGATCTTCCTGGCTGATGAATCTACCAGCTCGTGATCATAAGCCTTGAGTGTAATTCTCATTACCTGACTTGCCATAAAAAAGTCGCCTCCTTTTCGCACTTTTTGAGATAAAGTACGACAAGCGGTGACTGTACACTCTCCCGTGTGTGTCATAATCCTTCAAAAAAATAAAACCCACACGTCGTTTCCGTAAGCCCTTGCTGATCTGGGGGCCTCGCGACACGTCGCCGCGCATGTCCGGACTAATGCTTGTACAGTGACTTGTCGTCCGTTTCGTAACTAGACATTCGCTCCACGGAAAACCTGCCATAGAGGTGGCATCCTCATGTGCAGCAACCTCACGCTTCACAGCTATCATGTCACAGCATGAACTAGTATACACGGCGATTAGTGGAAATGCAAGAACTTTTTTTGATAAATTTGTAAGATTTTTTGTTTCTTCTATATTTAATAAACGACAAAGTTCTTTTTACTTTGGCTTTTACTGTGCCGGATTTTGGCCGCTTTAGCGGCATATTTCCTCACAAAATCCGTTCGCATCCGCCGGAGGCATTATAGTGAACGACAAATTATTTTTGTCGTTCACTATGGTATGATATGATTGTGTTTGGCACTGCATAAATGACGCCAGGGTCAAAATACACGTTCAAGTCTATCAGCAAGCTGACAATGCCTTTTGACCGTAATGCCATATTATTATAAGGAAAGAGCCATGATCATTGCAAGCAACTGGAAGGAATATGAAGTGCTCGATGCTTCGGACGGAGAAAAGCTCGAGCACTGGGGCAAATACGTGCTGGTAAGGCCGGATCCTCAGGTCATCTGGTCAACGGATAAGTCTCATCCCGGATGGCACCGTCCAAACGCTCACTACCACCGTTCATCCAAGGGCGGCGGGGAATGGGAGTTTTTTGACCTGCCCGACGAATGGACCCTCCATTACGGAGAACTCACCTTTAACCTGAAGCCGTTTGCATTCAAGCACACCGGCGTGTTCCCGGAGCAGGCTGCGAACTGGGACTGGGCAGCGGAGCTCATCCGCAGGGAAGCAGGTCACCGTTCATCGACCAATCCGGTCAAAATGCTCAATCTCTTCGCCTATACCGGCGGGGCCACCATATCAGCCCTGAATGCGGGCGCATCCGTCACTCACGTGGATGCCTCCAAGGGCATGGTCACCTGGGCCAGGGAGAACGCGGTCTTGACCGGCGTGGACAGCAGGCCCGTGCGGTGGCTGGTCGATGACTGCGTCAAGTTCGTTGAGCGGGAGATCCGCCGCGGGAACAAATACGACGCCATCATCATGGATCCCCCTTCATACGGCAGGGGTCCCAAGGGCGAGACCTGGAAGATTGAGGATTCCATATTCGACCTGATCAAAAAAAGCGCCGAACTCATGTCCGACACTCCCCTCTTCTTTCTGATCAATTCATATACGACCGGGCTGCAGCCCGGAGTCCTAAAGGCAATGACCGACCTGGTCCTGACTCCCCGTCTGGGCGGATCATCCGTCGCGGATGAGCTGGGCCTGCCCATTTCGGGCTTAAGCCTGGCGCTGCCCTGCGGAGCCTGCGTGAGGTGGAGCCGGTAAGCGCCTGCTGCCCGCAATGTTAGGCGGGGTTAATCATGCAGGTTTGATCAAGCGATGTAATAAGAACCCTTTCTCCTGCCGTGGCGAAGCTTCCCTTCGTCCACCAGGCTATTCATCATTCGTATCAGATGACGATAGCTGACTCCCATGAGCTGGCTGATCGTTCCGAGCGTCTCCGTAATGCGCCCGTCCTCCGCCGACATCTTCAGATAATCATACAGCTTGTCCTCAGTGCTCATCTGCTGCAGGTTCTGATCGTTGGCCGTCTCGGTCAACGTCAGCTTCTCCGCAAGCTGCTGGGCCAGGTACCTCAGGAAGGTCCTGTCGCTCATCAGCCTGTGGCGTCCCGTACGCGTCGACATCCTCATGCACAGCGCGTCTCCTACCACCTGGGCTGACCTGGTCGCAGCGCTTCCGGTGACAAATTCCGCATCCCCGATCAGGCCCTTGTTCATGAACACTATCCCAAAATCCCTTTTGACCGAACAGGCATAGAGCTTAACCGTGCCCACCAGCAGGAAGTAGATGCTGTCAGGCTGTTCGCCCTCCTTGACTATATACTCGTCGGCACTGAAATTGACCAGATCAAAGTTTAAGCCGGTCATGCTCTCAAAGCAGCCCTTGATGTGGAACTGCTCCATCAGCTTGTCCCTGAGCACTTCATTGTCCAATACGGTCATGGTCTGCCTCCTATTCCGTGAGCTTGGTGGTATTATAGTTACCGTCGCTGTCACCCCTGACGAGTTCCTTGACGTTTTTGTCCTTATAAGTGCATGATACCAGGCGTCCAGTATCCAGCGACAGGTCCAGGTTTCCGTCAGAATCAGCGACCAGGTTGGTAAACTGCACCACCGCCTCCGCGAATGCCTTCGTCCCGTTCTGCTGAGCGATCGTCACGCCAATGACTATCTGCACGTCATTTACGTGATTCTCGACGTACTGCCCGCCTTCTTCCGTCACGCTATGGAAATATGCCGATATGACGTACGGGTTCACCCATTTAAAGGTCGTCTTGTTGCCTACGAACTGAGCCTGTATGTGAGCCTCCTGCTGGAATATCCTGAGGCCGTACTCATTGGCATCGCCTGACATCAGTACGTCAATGGCGGCATTTTCCAATTCGGTCAAAACTTCATCGGTAATGACTCCCGCATCGGTTACGTAATATTCGCTGCCCTTCACCACGTAATCGTACCTGTCCACGCCCGAAGCGTCTGCCATTACGTATTCGTGGGAATCAAACAGCTCCTGAGGCACCTCCGCAACGATGGGTACGCTCTCGTCATTTGAAAAGAAGCTCTGTTCCGAATCAACGTAATAGTTCACCCGGGACAGAAAGGGATCATCCGAAACGTTTGATGCCTCCAGGCTTATCTTGGGGCTTATGCCCTCCTGCGTAACCTCCAGGCCGGAAAAGAGAAACCCATTATCCACGATCCTGGATTCGGGCAGTCCGCTGACCGAAACGGTCGCATCGGTTCCGTCAACCCTGAGGCGGCTGTCCTTGGCCACCTTTTCATCAAAGATGTAAGAAATGACCACCGAATCCCCGTTGCTCAGGTTCTTGTCCACGTCCACGCGAGCACTTACCGTACTCCAAAAATCCGGATATGCGGGATCCACGTCCACGTCCACCTGAGCGGAGCCGTACTGATCATATCCGCTGAGGGTCAGCACCGTGTAATCAGCCAGCTTGATCTTGGTAAATGACCCGCGCCAGAGCAGATACCCTACCACGCAGCCGATGGCCGCCAGGATTGCCAGTGCCTCGGCAGTATATATGGTCGCTTCTCTCTGTCGGACCGACGTCTTATACCTTCGCCCTGTTCCCTGTGCCCGGGTAGCCTTTTTTTTCCTTTTTTTGGTTCCACGGGCGGAACGGAAGTTACCCGCTGCTGCACGTGCGTTTTTTGCA
>CALGGH010000243.1 GCA_937916415.1 uncultured Lachnospiraceae bacterium | reverse complement strand
CCCGCGTCTGGCGAAGCCAGCCGCCCGTTTGCTGCGCAAACTGACGCCGCACTCGTGGAAGACCTCGTGCAGGCTGTGAAGGATCCCACGACCGAAGCATTACCGGAACGTCAAGAAAACCAATGAGAGAAATAAAATACTCCAATCCCATCATATTTGCAGATTATTCCGATCCCGACGTCGTCAAAGTCGGAGACATGTTCTACATGACGGCTTCGAGCTTCAATTACACTCCCGGGCTGCCGATCCTGAGATCCGGCGACCTGGTGAACTGGACGCTGACCGGATATGCCGTCAGGGAGCTGGGAAGTGCGTTTTCCGTGCCCAGGCATTCAGAGGGCATCTGGGCGCCGTCGATCAGATATATTAATGACAGGTTCTGCGTGTACTATGGCATGCCCGATGAGGGCCTGTACGTGGTGCGGGGAAGACTGGCCTCGCGTACTTCTCCTTCGGAGCTCGGCCGCGTCGGTGATGACCTCGCGCAGGCGTGTCAGGCAGAGCCTGCCACACGCTCCGCATCCGGAGCTTTTGGAGATGACTATGACCATGGCGTGGATCTCCACATCCCGGGCTTTGCTCCCATCATCTGGGAGAATCCGGTCTGCGTTTTGCCGGGAAAGGGCCTCATAGATCCCTGCCCGTACATAGACGCGGATGGCAGATTCTGGCTCATGCATGCTTATGCCAAGAGCAGGATCGGCTTTAAGAGCGTGCTCGGGCTGGTGGAGCTGGATGAGACCGGCATGAGGGCGATCGGCCCCGACCACGTAGTTTTTAACGGCAACCTGGCAAAACTTGATCAAGGGGACGGTTCTTTTGATCAACTTGATCAGGGGGACGGTTCTTTTGATCAACTTTCTGCCCGGGTGACGTTCCGTGAAGACATGGCACACCGGTTTGCCGGGGGCCCTGCCAGGGAACCCGACGAAAAAAAGTATCCGGCCATTACCATTGAGGGGCCGAAGGTTTATGAGAGGGATGGATACGTATACGTCCTGGCTCCGGCCGGTGGAGTGCGTTATGGCTGGAAGCTGGCGCTCAGGGCCAGGGACGTACATGGCCCATATGAGTGCAGGATTGTGATGCGTCAGGGCGACGGCATCATAAACGGGCCTCATCAGGGAGGTCTGGCCACGTTGGATGGAGAGGATTACTTCCTGCACTTTCAGGATCTGGGACCATATGGCAGGGTATGCCACCTGCAGCCCGTGACCTGGAATGACGGCTGGCCGGTGATCGGTGAGCCGGCGGGAGATGGAACGTGGGGCATGCCGCGCTACGCGGGCCATACAGGCGTAAGCCGCGCTCGAGAGGACCTCGGCACGGGTTCCGCATCGGACGTTCCTTTTTCCACGTATCACGATTATCAATGGCTCGGGAATTATTCCGAAGAGTATTTTGCGGTTTTTGATGATGATGAAAACGTCGTTTCCGAAGACATGGCAGTGCTCCTTGGCGGCAACAGCCCTTATCTAGGACGTAAGGGAGCATACAGGCTAAAACTACAGGCGCTTAACAGCCAGGGTGCGGATCCGGTTCTCTGGAAGTGCCCAAACGTGCTGACTCGCAAGCTCGACCGCAGGGAGTTTGAGGTTAAGGTCGCTTTTGACGTTCGCAAGCTTCAGGCAGGTGATCGTGCGGGGATAACGTTCATGGGTGGAGAGTATGCTTTTTTGGAATGTCATAGAAAACGAAACGGCAGATTTGACGTTCGTTTTGGCACGAGTGAAGGCATACCGGGAACTAAGGAAAAAAAAGAAAACGTACGCATCCTGGAGTCGACGGATGCTGACGAGTTTGTTGTTTCCGTGCTATGCCGCGAAGCCGACGGAGGCCCGAAGGCAGCTCTTTTTACGTCAGTGGAGAGTTGTCATCCGAAGGCATTCTTTAGGTATTCAGCCGGAGCGAAGGCAGCAGTCGGGGCTAAGACAGCAGCCGAAGCCGGAGCGGACGTCGATTTAGGGGGCATTGTTTTTACGGACGTCGCCGAAGAGTTTACGCCTTCCGACCATACCTGGGTCGGAGCCAGGGTTGGTGCTTATGCGGTTTCCGGGGGCGTTCGCGGTGGATATGCCGTAATCGATGCTTATGAATGGGATTGATGAAATGACCCCCTGACTCCGTCCCCGGGAGTCAAAATGTCAGGTTGAGATGAATTCAAATGCATTGTTATGCAAATCAATAAAGGATGGTGACGTCAAGGCCGTGCGCGAGCTGCTGGTCAGGGATCCGGCGATGATACGCGGCGAGCATCTCTTTGCGGCAGCGGAGGCGGGCGAGCTTGAAGTGGTACGGTATCTGGCGGAGTATTCGCGCATCAGCCTGGACGAGAGGGATGAGTCGGGACGGGACGTGCTTCACCATGCGGCACTTTCCGACAACGTGGAGCTGTGGGATTACCTGATCAGAAAATGCGGCATGAACCCGTTTCGCGGGGATCGGGAGCTGATCACCCCGTGGGAGCTGGCCGTCTCGAATGGCGGCGGCAGGATAGGCGCGTACATGTCAGAGCGCCATGGCAGCATTGAAGAATATTATAAGAATCCGATACGCACGGGCATGTTTCCCGATCCGTCGATAGTCAGGGTCGGCGAAGACTACTACATGGTCAACTCCAGCTTCGTGTTCTTTCCGTGCATACCGGTGTCGCATTCGAGGGACCTGATCCACTGGGAGATCATCGGACACGCGATCACGAATCCTGAGTGGGCGCATCTGGATGAGCTTGAAGGCGGCAGGGGCTATTGGGCTCCTGACATCTCTTATTACGATGGCAGGTTTTATATAACGGCAACGCTGAGATTCAATGACGATCCTGATTCCGATGCCGCCGCGAAGGTTGCCGGAGGATCGAATGATTCCATGAGCGTCACCCCATACAGGCGTCAGGCAGTGGTTTCGTCTGAGCGGCCCGAAGGCCCTTATTCGGAGCCGGCCTACATCGATGAGGACGGCATAGATCCGAGCATTTTTAATGATGATGACGGCAGGCGCTACATGCTGTTAAACCGCGGAGCCAGGATCCTGGAACTGGATGATACGGCGACGAGGCAGATATCCGAGGCCAGGCTTCTGTACTACGGTGACAGGAAGCGCGCGCCGGAGGGCCCCCATTTATACAAAAAAGACGGATGGTATTACCTGATCCTGGCGGAGGGCGGAACCGGCCCCGGACACATGGTTACGGTGCAGAGATCGAGGACGCTTTTTGGCGACTATGAGTCCAGTCCCTATAATCCGATCATGCGTCAGTCCGATCCGGAGGCAGCGATACAGAGATGCGGACACGGCGACCTGGTGGATACGCCGGACGGCCGTTGGTACATGGCATATCTCTGCGGCCGAATGCTGGATGGCAGGTACAGCATGCTCGGACGTGAGACCGCGCTTGACCCGGTTACGTGGACGGCCGACGGCTGGCCCATCGTAAATGACTTAAAGGGTCCGTCGGCATTGCAGAAAAAACCGTATCCGGATTCCGTCACAAGGGAAGATGCCCGTAACGGCGACATGCTTCCGCCGGAATTCATGACGCCCAGGCCGCCGCTGCCGGGGACCATCATTTCAGTCGTGCGGGCGTCAGACGTCCGCCGGGACGGAAATGCCGCGACGGAGCCTTCATCAGCGAGCGTCCCATGCGGGGCGTTCCGGGGAAAAGATGCAGCGTGGGATTTCACCGTCATGCCATCGGCCGCGCCGATGACTTCAATCGGCTGCCGGAGCATCGTGGTACGGAGACAGACTTCTTTTAAATGCAGCGTGTCGGTCTCGGTCTTTTTGCCGGATGAAATGCCCGACGGCCCGGAATATGGACTGACGGGGTATTATGACGAAAACACCTTCGTCACGTTCGGGGTGACGTACCGTGGTGGGCATCCCGCCTTGCGGGTGAGAGAGCACGTGGGAGATGAGGACAGGGAACGCCTGGCGGAAATTGATGCAGATGCATGTACTGACACGGACGCCGGCCCCGATGAGGGCAACGCCGCCGGCTTCTCGTCATTCGGCCGCACGTTGATGCTTGAAATGCGCGTTGACGGCTTAAAAAGGGATTTTTACTGCGGAGACAGGCTCATATGCACGCTGCCTGACGTATATTATCTCTGCGATGAAGGAATAAGGATGGGCAAGCGTTTCACCGGAGCCATGGCAGGCATCTTTGCTACGACGAACGGACGGGCCGGCCATGATGCGCACGTGAGATTCAAAGGTTTTGCATATGCCGACCTGCATTGAGTGAGGTGCATCCATGAAAATGAAACACAAGGCCGTCCCGGAGGTTTTTGAGGACAGCTACCGCAGGCATAAGGGAAATGCGCTGATGACCCTGATAGGTTTCTATAAGGGGTATTATCACAATTTCCTGTTGTCGGTGTTTTTTTACGTCATAAAGCACAGTCCGGTATGGGTGCTGCCGATCGCCACCGCCAACATCATTAATTACGTGACGGACAAGGATCCGCAGGCCGTCAGGCTGATCCTGATAAACTCAGGCATCCTGGTTTTTCTCCTGCTGCTGAACATACCCATGAATTATCTGCACATGCATTTCAGGGCATCTGCGGTCAGGGACGTGGAAGCAGGACTCAGGAGCATCCTGGTTCAAAAGATACAGACCATGTCCATACTGTCCGAAAAGGACATACAGTCCGGCCGTCTTCAGTCCAAGATCATCCGTGACGTGGAAGCGGTCGAGACTCTTTCCGACCAGATATTTACGAGCTTCATGAACATCATCATCAACGTGGTCGTGGCACTTTCGGTTACGGTTACCAGGAGCAGGGTGGTATTCTTCTTTTTCCTGCTGATGGTTCCGCTGGCAGCGGGGCTGGTGTACGGATTCAAGAGGCCCATAAAGGCCCATAATCAAAGGTTCCGTAAGGAAGTCGAGGCGACGAGCGCGCGGGTTTCGGAGATGGTGGAACTGGTGCCGGTCACCAGGGCACACGCCCTGGAGGAAGAAGAGATCACGCGCATGAACGAACGCGTGACTCAGATCGCGGAGGAAGGATACCAGCTGGACATCATTCAGACCAATTTCGGTGCGGTCAGCTGGGCGTGCTTCCAGATATTCCAGGTTATATGTTTGGCATTTACTGCTTTTTTGGCGCTGCGCAGCGTGATCAGGACCGGTGACGTGGTCCTTTACCAGAGTTACTTCACTACGATCGTCGGACAGGTGTCGGGCATGCTCAACCTCCTGCCTACGATATCCAAGGGCCTCGAGTCGGTTCGAAGCATCGGCGAGGTGCTCGAGGTTGAGGACATCGAGGACAATTGCGGCAAGCCGTCCATCGGTGAACTGCGCGGAGAATACAGGTTTGACCACGTCACTTACGTTTATCCCAAGACCGACAAGGTCGTGATCGAGGACCTGACGCTTGACGTCAAGGAAGGGCAGACGGTCGCGTTCGTCGGAGAGTCGGGCGCGGGCAAGACCACCATAATGAACATGCTCATCGGCTTCATGATGCCCACTGACGGCACGCTTTTTGTAGACGGGAAGCGGATGAATGAGATAAACTTAAGGAGTTACAGGAGATTTTTGGCAGTCGTGCCACAGTCTACCGCCCTTTTTTCCGGATCCATCAGGGACAACATCCTCTATGGAACCAGCGGCGTGACGGAAGAAAAGCTGCAAAAGGTCGTGGAGGAATCGGGCCTCAAGTCAGTGATCGAGAAGCTGCCGGACGGGCTTGACAGCTTCGTGGGCGAACATGGCGACAAGCTGAGCGGCGGACAGAAGCAGCGCATTTCCATAGCCCGGGCGCTGATCAGGGACCCGAGGGTCATCATTCTGGATGAGGCGACCTCGGCTCTGGACGCGATCTCCGAGAGGGAGGTTTCCGGTGCGCTGGACAACATGTCCGAATCCAGGACTACGTTCATAGTCGCGCACAAGCTGGCCACGATCCGCAAGGCTGACCTGATCGTCGTGATGCAGGACGGCCGCGTGGTGGAGCGGGGAACCTTTGACGAACTCATGGCCCTAAAAGGGTATTTCCATGAATTAGAAGAAAACATTGGATGATTCAGTAACCGATGAAAATGGTTTTCAAAAAACAGGAAACAAGATCATATTATGATTCCCTCCCCGGCATGCTGGCCGCATTTGACGGATACGCATGCAGGGATCGTTTCTGCGGAGGAACCCTCGGCGAGCTGCAGTCCTGGCAGGAGCAGGAACGAAAAGTCCTCGCCGAGCTCATCGGGCTGGACAGGCTGACCGGGGTAAAAAAGGCCGGTGAGTCCGAAGCAAGGCCCATGGCAAAAGCGAAGGATCCCACAGCCGAAACGGAGACTGCAGCCGAAGCCAATGGTCCCATGACCGGAGCGAAGGATCCCACAGCCGGGGTCTGGGCGGAAACGTCACGTGAAACCCTGCCCGACGGCATCACGAGGATCAGGGTTCTTTTTCAGGTTGATGAATATGCCGCCATGCCCATGATAGTCCTTGAGCCTGCCGGAGAACCCAGGGGTACGTGCCTGGCACTGGCGGGACATCAGGGCGCCGGCAAGGAATCGGTCGCCGGCGTCAGGGACGTAAAGGCGGTCAGGGAAAAGATAGATTTTTTTAATTACGATTACGGATTAAAGATGGCCGGGCTGGGGTTCGTGACCATATGTCCGGACCAGAGGGGGTTCGGTGAGAGGCGCGACGAGGCCTGCCGGGGAGATGACCTGCTCATGTCATGCAGCTGCCGCAATCTCGCGAACATGGCGATACCGATGGGATTATCCGTTATCGGACTGTGTACTTATGATTACGTCAGGCTGCTGGATCACCTGGAAGCTTATGGCAGATATGACCTGAACAATTTAAGGTGCGTTGGCTTCTCGGGAGGCGGCATGCAGGCCCTGTACCTGGCTGCGCTGGATGAGCGCGTCAAAAAGGTTTTCATCAGCGGCTACATGTACGGCGTCAGGGATTCGCTGATGATCCTCAATAGCAACTGCAGCTGCAATTACGTACCCGGGCTGTGGGAGCACCTGGACATGGGAGACGTGGCATCACTCATCGCACCCAGGCCGCTGCTCATACAGTCCTGCAGGGACGATCACCTAAACGGAATTCGCGGTCTTGACAACGTATATGAACAAATGGAGATATTGAAAAAGCAATTATTAATGGATGGACACCACTTCATTTATATTCATCAGCAGGAGATATAGAAGGAGTTGAAATTTCTATATTTTTACACCAAAAACCTGGTGTTGAAAATGGATATAAAATTTCTTTCCTGTTTCTAATATATTTAAATGGTTAAAAACGGAAAATAATTATAAAATAACATGATTAGGAAAATGGCCAAATAACTTTTTAAGGAAAACTTGAAGAAGGAAAAA
>CALGGH010000242.1 GCA_937916415.1 uncultured Lachnospiraceae bacterium | reverse complement strand
CGGCTGCTCCGGAGGATACAGCCTTCATTTTTGGGCGTTTTTTAACATATGCCTTTATCCTTTCGGCTTTATCATCTGCATCGGTGGAAGACATGCTTACGCATCCCCTTAATTCGCGGATGAATATGGATTCTTTATCCTTTATGGAAAATATTGTCAGCTCGTTCTTTGCCCGGGTCATGCCGACGTAGAACAGCCTTCTTTCTTCCTCAAATTTCCCCCGCCCCTGCTCATTCGACATCCTGTCGTCCAGTACGCTCCTGTCAGGGAAAACTCCGTCACATACGTCCATCAGAAAGACCCGGTCGTACTCAAGTCCCTTGGACGAATGGATAGTCGACAGGATAAAAGGGCAGGCATAATCCGGCCGGCTGTTTCTCAACACGTCCCGCAGATATGCAAGCCGGTTAAGGAATCCCTCAATGGTAGTTTCATTGTATGCTATCTGCTTTAAGATATACAGTTTATCGTTGTCGAGTCCGTTTCTCTCCATATACTCGCCGTAGCCCATCGGATTCTCTATCCTGAACAGGGCCTTGGAAGGAGTTTCCCTGAGCATGGCTCTCAGATTGGTGCCCAGTCCCCGGCATTTTCCGGCTACCATCCCATTTATCGTCCCGATCCGTGATGCCGCGTCAAGAACGGGGACGTCATCGGCCTCGCTGACCTCACAGATCTTCTCCGCTTCCTTCTTCCTAAGATAGGTCTGGCATTTGTAGTAAATCCCCATGAACAGCTCCGTGCTTCGGGGGTTTAAGGCAAATTTCAGGATGTTGACCACGTCCGTCACTACCCTGTGCGTAAAAAAAGTCATGTCAATGCTTTTTATGCGGTATGGGATCCCGTTCCGGTCAAGCCGGTCAATCAATGGGATCGCACTCTCGTTGTCCCTGTACAGGACCGCGGTCTCGGTCTGGCAGTCCCGTGCCACCTTCACCAGATACGAGTACTGGTAGGATCTACCCGCCAGATCCACGTAGTTTATTGCGGAATCAGCGATCCTGGTTGCCACCATGTGTTTGGCATGCCTTGATTCATTCCTCTGGATGAAGGCATCCGCCGCCGACACTATGTTTGCATTGGAACGGTAGTTTTCGTCCATGACGAGCACCTTTGCTCCCGGATGAACCTTGTCAAACTGAAGCAGGGCCTCCGGATACGCCGCCCTGAACCCGTATATGCTCTGATCCTCGTCTCCCACCATGAAAAGGTTGCCGTCTCTGCCGGATAACAGGTTAATGATCTCATGCTGTATTTTGGAAGTATCCTGCGCTTCATCCACACAGACGTATCTGTATCTGGCTCTGTAAGAATCCAGCAGATCAGGGCTTGATCCAAGCATCCGGCATGCATAGGTCATCTGATCGTCATAGTCCATCAGCTTATTTGATCTGAGATAATCGTTGTACTCATTATATATGTCCAGAATCGGCATCGTCGTGTCCGTCTCAAGGGCCTTTATGCCGTCATCGTCCAACATCATGTTTTTGCAGTAGGTGATCAGCGTCCTTGCCTCCCTGACGTCGCTTTCGGTGGGATAATCCCTAAGATGCCTGATAAGTATGTCCATGAAAATCCGGCCCGTGGCCTTCTCATCGGATACCAGATCGAAAGGCGCACGGCCTATCCTCCTGCCATATTCGGCGATCACCTTCGCACAGATCCCGTTTATGGTGCGAAACTCCAGCCTGTCGGCATGCTCGTCGCCAAACATGCTCGCGAATCTGCGCTCCATGTCTCTGGTGGCGGCCACGGTGTACGTGACCGTGAGGATGTTTTCGGGAGCGATTCCCTCGACGTGCAGCATGTATCCCAGCCGGGTAACCAGTACGGTCGTCTTGCCGCTTCCCGGCACTGCCAGCAGCAAAACCGGGCCATTCACGGTCTGAACCGCCCGCAGTTGATTATCATTTAGGTTACGTGCATATTCTCGTAAAAAAGCTTCTTTTTCCATTAATCTGTGTTAGGCACTGTAAACAAATAACTTCCTAATCTGCTTGTCTGAATTTCCATGTGACTGCGTTGTCGTCAGTCGCCGTAGCCCGACTGTCAATAAATAACATGATCATCTTGCTTGTCTTTTCTGTCGATAGCACAGTTCATAAAATGCTTACATAGCCCGCTATGCGCACATTTTTTGAACTGTACTCTCAAAAGAAAACGCTACGCAATCTGTTCAAGTTATTTAATGACAGTTCCTTAATTCCTCATTATCACCGAACGGACGCGTGTCGTCGCTGCTTTGGCACCCCCATCCTCTGTCATCGGATCTTCCGCCAGATCATCCAATCTCTTCAGGAAATACGCTACTGCCTCCTCCCTGTTATCTCTGATGGTTTGCAGCGTTCTGCTACGGATCAGTTTTGTGTCATAGGACAATTCGCCTATGGCTTCGATCAATTCTGAATTCATTTGCTTTCCTCCTCGGGGATCTGGTGCCTGTACGCTGAGAGGCTCCCGTCATTCCTGACCATCCATGACTGGTTATGTCAAAAGATATCAGGGATTTTGCCCACGCCTCTTGAGAGACAGACGGCTGACGTGGCCCCGGTATATGACAGCGGAGATCCTTGCGCATCTGTCACCAGGCATCCTGCCTCTGACGCTATGATCGCAGCAGCGGCATAGTCCCACAGCTGGATCCTCATTTCAAAATACAGACCGCATCTGCCCAAGGCAACGCAGCACATATCCCATGCTGCCGACCCGGATCGGCGCACGTCCACGCATAAGGGCATAAGTTTCTTAACCGCATCAAACGTGGGATCCCTCAGTTCTTCATAGTACGCTGCCGTTCCAAAGACCGCAAGGGAGTCAGCCAGCGGAGCATCCGAAGACATGATGCGTTCTCCGTTTAGACACGCTCCCTCTCCCGCCTTCGCGGAAAACGTCATGTCATCAAAAGGATTGTAAACAACGCCGATAAATGGAGCGCCATCCTTAAGGAGCGCTATCGAGATCACGGATGGACGATACGAAAAGATAAAGTTGGAAGTGCCGTCTATCGGATCTATGACGAAGCAATAACCCCGGCTCATCCTGGCCGTAAAAACGTCCTGTCCGTCCTCCTCCCCCAAAAAAGACGCTTCCGGACAGACCGGTCTCAGCTTTTCCATCAAGAAAGCCTGTATCTTTTCATCCGTTTCCGTGCAGAAGTTTGCATGCCCGGACTTCTCCATCACTTCGGGATGGGAAGCGCCGAGCATGATGCGGCCGGCTTCTCTGGCTATATCAATTATGCTTTCAATCATTTGTCAACGCTTCCTTTCATTCCCTTCGCAAGCGCATGCAATGCGAAGCTTATGCATATCGAGATGACCGAGATGGCCAGGCACGTGTACAAAACCGGTCTTAACGCATCGGCATACGCATGAACGTCGTATATCCCATCGACGTGCAGTTTTATGGAGTAATATATCCACCAGATCGTTGACGCCAGCGCAATCACCCAAAGGCATGCGCGAATGGCAAATATCCATCGGATCTTCCTGTTGTCAGTCATTTTCGACATACCATCATGTACAGATTGTGAAAAATATGCCTGCCCAATTCGGTTGCATATCATCTTCCGTTAATCCAAAGATATCATGAAATGCCCGCTATATCAAGGATGCCTCCATGATTTGGTATGCTAGCATCTCTAGCAGGGGGAGGCTGCTTTATTGTACCCACGTATTCGAAACTTAAGAGAAGATCATGACAAACGACAAAAAGAACTTGCTGAATACCTTAAATGCTCTCAGCAGGTATACAGTAACTATGAATTAGGCCAGCGTGACGTACCGACTGAGATACTCATCAAACTATCTGAATATTATGGCGTTTCAACCGACTATATTCCGGGCATTTCTTCCAGTCCGACGAGGATTCCCTGACAACCGATGCCTTTTCCCAGGGCACGCGAAATAATCTGAACGCCGATGCCCTTTTTCCACTGACTCTCGAGATGTTCTTACAGCCGACCCAGATTAATCTGACAATGCAAGCCGGTTTTCACGACAGGCTAAAGGCATGCCCGACATACTAATAAATGGCCGCATCTCGCGGCCATTTATTGACGTCATCATTTACTTTCTCAGGATCACATTACGGTCAGGAGCATTGTAAATCCAGGACCGCCTTAAAGTCATAATCACTCAGAAGCCAGGTTCACCTTGAAATCAGGATCACTTGTACAGCGTCTCAACCATTTCGCCGATCTCGTTGGCGAAACTGTGAAGCTGATCTATGGTTTCGTCTATTTCTTCCATCTCTTCGTTTTCAGAGGAGACGTTGTCGCTTATCCTGGATATCTTGTTCAGCATGTCCTTGATCGCATCATTCATTTCACCGAGAATGTTGGATATGTGATCCGTCGTTTCCTTGGTGGAGTTGGACAGGCTCTGCACCTCTCCGGCCACCACTGCAAATCCCCTTCCGGCTTCTCCCGCACGCGCGGCCTCTATCGACGCGTTGAGGGACAGCAGGTTGGTCTGATCGGCGATGTTCTCAATGCTGGTGATTATTTCCCTGGAAGCATCCACGGAAACCTCGATCTTCCTGGCCGTCTCCGTCATCTCATCCTGCTGGGATGCCATTTCATGCATCTGCTTGGTTGCGAGCCTGACCGTGGAGGCGATGTTGGTGATGCCGTCCCGCAGCGATTCAATCTTGGGAGCCATTTCCTCACGGAACCTGATCTGATTCATCTTCTCCTCGGTCACGTCCAGGATCGTTCCGGCTGCCATCAGCGGCGTGCGCCTGTCATCTGACCACACCACCATGCTGGATGCCCGTACCCATCTGTATTCGCCGTCCTTGTGCCTCATGCGGTATTCCATGTCAAACACGGTCTTTCCCGAGGGGTCGGACATCTGCCTGCCCATCGCTTCCGAGGCCATGGCCACGTCGTCAGGATGTATCTTGGTTATCCAGCTCTGCATTATGTCGGGAAAATCATAAGAACCCGTGAAACCGAGTATCTTTTTGAACTGATCGGAAAAGACCATGGGTGAATTGACGTCATCTATGGCATACCTGGTGAGATCCATGCTCCACGTGCCTTCAAGCATCATCTGTTCGACAGCACCCTGCCGTCTCTGATTGACTTCGAGCACGTCAGCGGTCGTCTTCTGCTCGTCTATGTCGGTAAACGTGCCTATGAAAACCAGCGGATTGCCCTTATCATCCCTGATGCATTCGCCCGCGGCATGGAACCATTTGTAGTCGGAGGTCTTGGTCAGCAGCCTGTAATCTATGTCATATTTGGTACGTCCGGTCTTGTCTGACGCAGCGGCCGCATAGGCCCCAAAAACGCCCTCAACTTCATCAGGATGTATGAGCTTGCCCAGTGCCGTGATGTCATCCGGCAGATCCGTCTTAGTGTATCCAAGCATCCGCCTGAACTCATCGGAGTACGTTACCCTGTCGTTTTCACCGGCCTCATTGTAATAGGACACCCATATGCCCAAATGAGTGCTGTTGTTGACTGACTCAAGCAGCTGGTAGTTCATTGCAGCTTCCCTTTCCTTATCTGCCAGCTGCTGCTCCAGTTCGGCCATCCTGGCCATCATCGCTTCTTTTTCCGCAGTTTTCTTCTTGCCAAATGTCATAATGCACCTCCATAATCGTTCAGAAAGATGTTTGTGGAGAGATCATTTGCAAGCATGATCCCTGCGGCATGGACTCCGCCGGGATTCCAGAATATTGAGTATAAGATCTCCTGTACTTAAGAATAATACATATAAACCTATTGTTCAACACATCGTTTAGAATTGAAGCCTGCATTCGGTTGCCGGTCTGTATGAACAGTTGACTACGGCAAATCCCCTCCGTGCCAGGTTCATCCCATAGAACTGATACACGCCCTTGTCGCCATAGACCCAGGCACCGCCATGCACTATCACGATGACGGGGAGCCTGCTGCCCCATTCCGCCTTCGGACGATAGACGTCCAGCAGGTTCCACGTCGGATGATCGCCGTATGACAGATCATCAGTTCTCTCTATTTCTTCGGGCGTCGTCAGTCCCGCGTCCCTCTTGCGATCCGACTTGCCAAAGCTTCTGCGTATCTCCTCGCTGTATGCAGACATGCCCGTATACCTCACCGGTCTTCCAGCTTGACAGTGGAAAGGAGGCGGATCTTGTCCATGTTGCCCTCGATCCGTATCAGTCCGCGATCCATGGCCTCCTTAAGCTTCAGTTCTCCCCTTGTCAGCGCCATGACCGTGTCCGAGGACAAGGTAACCAGGGCATCCCTGTCGTAATAGTCATACGGCTCAACGCATACGGCCCGCTCAGCGACCTCTATGTAAAAGATTCCCGAGCCCTCGCCCGTCATGTTCACCTGCACGGCAATGTGCTCAAATATGTGCCTCGCGTCCGCGTTTTCAAAAGCTTCACGAGCGCTGTAAACCACGTCTTCGTAAGTCATTCCGTTCACTACCTTTCCGATGCCATATCATGGCACAAAAACACTTATCGCCATTATACTTTAGTTACGTTCAAATTGCAAAAACGGTGAGGCGGTTTGTTTGTCAAAAGCCGCCAATCCACATGACCTGTGGGCTTGGCGGCTTTTAATTATTTGTAAGCGTTAAGGATGGAAATGTTCATGTCAGGTTACGGAACGGCAATCGCCGCAGGCCCTATCTTAAAGGATATCACCCTGCTGCCGGAATAGCTGCCCAATCCCTTCACAAAGATGAACGCGTTTCCTCTTTTGACGTTGTTGTAATACCCGAGGATCTCGTAATCCGCATGCTCCGTCAGTGCTCCTCCTCCCTTTATCCTTAATGTGCAACGTCCCTGCGCCGCCGGCGTCCGGTTATGGCCCAAATGATTCCTTATGTGGACGGGTGCGTGTGCACGCAAAAAAGGGACGTCACAATACCAACATATCGTAACATCCCCATCAAAAACCTGTATACTATTCACCTGCGCAAACTTCGTTTTGGTCAATGTTTACGCTAAATAATATCTCGCGTTTGCGTCAGCTGCACCTGCCGGACTCACTCCGACATATACTTCTGCAGCAGCGCCACTCTTGAACCGGTATCGGTCTTTCCGTAGATCGACGACGCTATGGAAACGAAACCGCGTCTTGACACTCCATGCTCCTTTGCCATGACGTCTCCCTTATCATCCCTGGTCATAAGCAGAGTAAACACCTCACGCTCCCGTTCCGTCAATCCGTACCTGGACGTGAATTCAGTCATCTTATCAACGGCATCATCATCCGCGCGCTGCTCACCTGCGGCATCAGATTCATCCCCTCTCCACATGAGAACGACTATTACCGCAAGAAGCTAAACGTCTATAATGAGCGCAGGCAGCATTGGCAGGGCTGAGAAGCCCGCAAGCACCAGGACTGCAGTGAGAAGATTGTCGAGCACCCTGTATGCCACTGCTGCATACATGTTCTCATTAACGGAATAATGCCACATCAGCCTGAGTGAATTGTAAGCCAGGCACATTCCCAGATAAAAATAGAAAAAGCATATGTCAAATATATGGAATCGATCATCGATAAGCAGGACGGGCATAAGTACTGAGGCTATCGCGGCTATCGTCATGACAACCGTCGCCATGTGCCCCTTACCCAGATCCCACAGGAATCCCATCAACATAAAGCCTGCTCCGTACAGCAGCCTTGGCCATGAGAAGAAATCCGCCGTGTCAAACGCACGCTCCATCTGCCCGTAAAGATATACTGCCGGTATGTCAAAGCATGCGGCCGCCATGATAAGAATTATAAACTTACGATCCGGGAATCCCGGGACAGACAGTTTCCTCTCTGCCCCGTCATCGTCCTGCCGGTCATCTGCGGTTTTATGCTCCCATATTATCAAGCTGATGCACATGATGCACATGACGGGTGCAAGCATACGACCGATATTCCATCTGATCTGAATAAGGAACTGCACAATGATCGATATCCCGAGCGCCGATCCAAAAGTCCTGCCCATCAGGCTGCTGTCATGCATCCTTCGCATAAACCGCACGTGCACCATGCCAACGACGTAGCCCATGGTTATCGGGGTCAGTATCATGATGGCAATGATGCCAGAATAAGGCACTGTAAATATAGTAAACGACAAAACGAATTTCGTTTTGCTCGTTTACTATACAATAACATGCAGGCTTTCACCGACGGCAGCGACTGCGAAACATAAGGCGGCAGCGACTGCGAAACATAAGGCGGCAGCTGCAGCAGCATGAAGCTTGAAAACGATTGATCATGAACGCCGTAAGAACCTCGAAACGGAGCCGACCACCAGGCTGCGTCACTTCGACAAGCATGATTTCGAACCCGTAAAGAATGCCATGACCTATGACGGGGCCATGCGAGAATCCCCGAATACAAGGTCTGCGCGGTAAAGATTGAAAGGATCTGACCGGAAAAACGTCATAAGAAAGCGGTCCCGACCCGGAACCGCTTTTTTCGTGCATCTGTTTCGGTACCGGTTTCAGTTCCTGACCCGGATGATCCTGACCTCGTCTCCCACGGAAATATGAGCATTACCCGGGACGTCCACGTAGCAGTTGCATTCACTCATGTTTCCAAATACGGATGACTTGTGACCGGAAGCAACAAGCCTTACGTGACCTCCCGCCTCGCGGGCTCGCAAGAGCCTGCGATGGACGCTCGTCTTGTCATAGGGATCGTCGAGCACGGCCGTGACAACGGTCGGCAGGTACGACTCACATCCCGTCAGCGCGAACGCGATCTGAGGAAAATACATGTCAAAATTAGCCAGGGCCGCATAGGGATTGCCCGAAAGGCAAAGCACCGGCACGTCATCGATGCAGCAGCCTATGGTAGGCGTCCCTGGCTGTACGTCCACCGCATAAAAATACATCTCCGCGTCAAGCTCGTTTAAGACCTCATGCATGAAGTCCTTTTTGCCCACGGAAACCCCGCCCGTGGTCAGGACCACGTCTGCAGCCTCCACCGCTTCCATGAGCCTATCCCTGATCCGGCCGGGGTCATCGGGTACGCATTCGTCAAACACGGTCACGCAGCCATATGAAGCCACGGATGCCGAGAGCATGTACGACAGGCTTCCATATACGTGTCCGGGAGCAAGCACGTCTTCCGGACGATCCAGTTCGCTGCCCGTTGAGAGTATCGCAACCCTTGGCCTATTCACTACCCACACGTCGGATTCGCCGGCCGAGGCCAGCTTACCTATCTCCACGCGTCCGATCTCCGTCCCGGACTTGATCAGCAGGTCTCCGTGGGAGCACTCCTCACCTACCGGGCATACGTTGATGCCGGGCTTGACGGACGTGAAAACGTTGACCTCAGTCTCTCCGTAATCCGTGTCTTCCTGCCTGACGACCGCGTCAAAACCCGAAGGAATGACGGCACCCGTCATGATCCTGAGGGCAGTGCCCGAACGGTCGGCGTCAGCGTCAACGTCTGCCGCCGTGGGCATCCGCGAATCATCCGCCATATCATCCGTCCAAAAATCACCCGCGTCGGCTTCGCCTATGACCGTAAGCGTCACCGGAGAATCCTTGGAAGCTCCGGCGAGGTCAGCGGCACGCACCGCATATCCGTCCATGGCGGACTTAGGCCAAGCGGGGACGTCACGACCGGCTGTCACGTCGCCCGACGTCACCCTGCCCAGAGCCTCGCTGATGGGCACCAGTTCACTTCCATTACGCTTCATGGCCATGTCACGCATTCTGCGTGATGCTTCCTCTATGCTCAGGCCGGTCAGGCCTTCGATCCTGACCGTGGCGCCTGTTCTTGGTTCTCCTGACACGTTCTTATCCTCCGGTCTATATTTTTGCGAGAGCGACCGCGCATACCTTGTACTCAGGAATCCTGGCTATGTCATCCAGCGCCGCATTGGTCAGCCGGTTGACCGGCGAATCCTCGAAGTGGAAAGGCATCCAGGTCTCACCCTCGGAAACCTTCCTGCCCACGTGCGCCGTGGCCTCGATCTCGCCTCTCCTGCTGCGAACCCTGATGCGTTCGCCATTGGCTATGCCGAGCCTCTCGGCATCGCGCCGGTTGACCTCTATGAAGCCCTCCGATGACAGCTCCACCAATCCGGGAGCCCTCGACGTCATCGCAGCCGCATTGTAATGATAAAGTATGCGTCCGGTCATCATGACGAATGGATATTCCTCGTCGGGCAGTTCCCGTGAAGCCTTGTACTTAGCAGGATACAGGTATGCCTTGCCCCTGGCGGGACGGCCCGCGTGCATGATCGGCGTGCCGGGATGATCCTTGTCCGGGCAGGGCCACTGCAGGCCGCCCTCCTCGTCAAGCCTCTTGTGGGATATGCCGTGGAAGCTGGGAGTAAGCATGGCGATCTCATCCATGATCTCAGCTGGAGTCAAGTATTTCTGGGGATAACCCATGGCATTCATCAGGCCGATGAGTATGTCCGTGTCAGGCCTCATGTCACCCTCCGGGGTGACGGCCTTACGTATCCTCTGCACCCTTCTCTCGGTATTTGAGAACGTGCCTTCCTTCTCCGCATAGCTGATGCCGGGAAGGATGACGTCGGCATACCCGGCGGTCCTGGTCATGAACAGATCCTGCACCACCAGGAAGTCCAGGCTCTCAAGCGCCTTGATGATGTGCGTGGTATCCGGATCCGACACGACGGGATCCTCGCCGCATATGTAGAGTCCCTTTATGCTGCCCTCGATGGCGGCAGGGAATACCTCGGTCGCCTTCAGTCCGGGATTGGGGTTAAGCGGAACGCCCCACGCCTCTTCAAACTTCCTGCGAACCTCTTCATTGTCCACCTTCTGATAGCCGGGATAGTCCGTGGGCATGGCACCCATGTCACAGGCTCCCTGTACGTTGTTCTGTCCGCGCAGGGGATTGACGCCGCATCCGCTGCGTCCGATCTTGCCGGTGAGCACGGCCATGTTGGACATGCTCATTACGCCCTCGGTGCCGGTTGAATGCTCGGTCACGCCCAGGCAGTATATGATGGGTGCCTTATTCGCCGTCGCGTACATGCGGGCGGCCTCTATCAGCTTGAGCGGATCCACGTGACAGATCTCGCCTGCCTTTTCGGGAGTGTATTCCTCGACTATGGCCTTGAGTTCCTCGAAGCCCTCCGCATGTTCCCTGACGTAGTCATGATCTATCAGGTCTTCCTTGATCATCACGTGCATCATGCCGTTTGCAAAGGCCACGTTGGTGCCCGGACGAAGCTTTAGGTGAATGTCGGCGTCCTTAGCCAGGCCTATGTCACGCGGATCGACCACGATGAGCCTGGTGCCGTTCTTTACCGCCAGCCTGATCTGCATGCCGACCACGGGATGGGCCTCCTCGGGATTGGAGCCTACCAGCAGTATGCAGTCTACATCATGGGTAATGTCATGTATGGGATTGGTCATGGCACCCGACCCCAGGGTTTTGGCCAGTCCGGCAACCGAAGCGGAGTGACATACCCTCGCGCAGTTGTCGGTGTTGTTGGTTCCGAAGCACGTGCGGACCATCTTCTGCACCATGTATATGTCTTCGTTGGCGGATCGCGAGCAGGCAAAGCCGGCCAGCGACTCGCTGCCGTATTTGTCCTTTATCTCCATGAATCTGTCCGCCACGTACCTGATCGCTTCATCCCAGCCCGCCTCACGGAACTTTCCCGTCGTCCTGTCCCTGATCAGAGGGGTTTTCAGCCTGTCAGGCGAATGCACGAAGTCGAAGCTGCCCGAACGTCCCTTCACGCACAGCCTGTGATGATTGGACGGTCCGTTGGCTGGCTCGACGTTAACGATGCGGTTGTCCTTGACCACCAGGTAGAACTGGCAGCCCGTCGCGCAGTGAGGACACGTGGTCCTGACCTTGGTGACCTCCCAGTTGCGGTATCTGGCATCGTTCTTGAGGGTCAGGGCTCCGGTCGGGCATACGCTGGCGCAGTTGCCGCATGACTCGCATCCCGTGGACTTATAATCCTCGCCAAAGGGAGCGTCAACTATGTGGAACGTGCCGCTCGTAGCGCTCGAGAGCGTGCCGTTGCATGCTATCCTGTGGCATACGTTGATGCACCTCTGACAGTGAATGCACTTGCTCGGATCGTAGGTAATGTAGGGATTGGCGTCCAGCAGCGGCATCTTGTTCTCGATACGGTTCCTCATGCCCTCGTACGTCGTATGCTTGACGTCGTACTCATTGCACAGATCCTGCAGCTCGCAGGCTCCGTTGGATGGACAGCTCATGCAGTCCTGGACGTGATTGGCCAGGATCAGGTTCAGCATCTCCCTGCGGTATTTAGTGAGCCTTTCGCTCTCAGTGACGACCTTCATGCCCTCCTTGACCTTGGTACGGCATGCGGCCAGCAGCTGATCATACCCTTCAACCTCAACCACGCAGATGCGGCACATGCCGATGTCGGACACGCCCTCCATGTAGCACAGGGTAGGGATCCTGATGCCATTGTCACGGGCAGCCTTTAAGATGGTGGCGCCCTCGGGAACGCTTACGTTTTTTCCATTGATGGATAAAGAAATCATTCTCCTCGCCCTCCTTCCATGGCACCGCTGCCGTAGTGATCGCATCTTAAGCACCTGCCGCATTCACGGACCGCTTCCTCATACGTCATCGACATTTCCACAAAGCCAAAATTGTCCTTTCGCTCGGCAGGATCCTTTTCCTCGATCTCAGCCCTGCCGGTCGGAATGCACGGATTGGGATAGGCCGGAGGCGCGCTCACGTCGCGGGCCACCTTGTGATGGTATCCCAGATATTCGTCTATGTTGTAGGCGGCCACCTGTCCGGCAGCTATGGCATTGATGGCCGTCGAAGGGCCGGTCACGCAGTCTCCTCCGGAGAACACGCCGTCCATCTCCTGCACCATGCAGGTGACGTCGGCCTTGATCCTGCTGCGCTCGACAGGCACTCCCGATTCTTCGAAATGAGCCGTATCGCTGCGCTGCCCGACTCCCAGGATCAGGTAGTCACACTTGAACCTGTACGGATAATTGCTGGAATGCTCCGTAGTCACCATGCCGAATTTATCATATTCCGCCACGATCTCGGGCTGAAGCCATACGGCCGAGACCCTGTCTTCATCATCGGTCTCTATGTTCAGGAAACTCAGCAGGGTACGGAACCTCACTCCCTCCTGCATGGCTCCCTCTATCTCGCTCTGCAGGGCCGTGTAGTCATCCCTCTTGCGCGTAAACACGTGGACTGTCTGCGCGTTGAGCCTGATGGCGGTCCTGGCGGCATCCATGGCCACGTTGCCTCCGCCGATCAGCACGACCTTCCTGCCGCTTAGGTCGGGGGCGTTGCCGTTTGCCACCATCTGCAGAAAATCGGCCGCCGGCACGACGTTTGACGCATCAGCGCCATCCATCGGCATGCGGTTGCCGATCTGGGCTCCGAGCCCCATGTATACGGCATCATACTGTTCCCTAAGCTCCGCAAAGCTTACGTCCCTGCCTACCCTTACGCCGCATTTCAATTCTATGTCACCTGCGGACAGTATGGCCGCGACGTCCTCGTCTAGCCTCTCCTTGGGCAGCCTGTATTCGGGGATGCCGTACCTGAGCATTCCGCCGGGCTTGTCATGCTCCTCATAAACAACCGCCTTATGTCCCATCAGTGCCAGGAAATATGCAGCCGTGAGTCCCGAAGGGCCGCTGCCGATGATCGCCACCCTTTTGCCCGTCGACACGTTGGGCTTAGGCGTGGACACCTTGTCGGCATGAGCCTGGTCAACTGCATATTTCTTTAGTCCCCTGATGTTGATCGGATCATCTATGATGGCTCTCCTGCACTGTTTTTCACAGGGGTGCTCGCAGACCATCGCGCACGCGGTCGGGAAGGGATTGCGGTCGCGGATCAGCTTGACGGCTCCATTATAGTCTCCGTCCTTGATCAGGGCCACGTAACCGGGCACGTCCACGTGCGCCGGACACAGCGTGATGCAGGGAATGGTCTGATTGACGGACTCGACGCACCGTCCCCTGTTTACGTGACTCTCATATTCGTCGGCAAATTCCGTCAGGCTGTCAAGGATCAGGTTGGCGCCCATCACGCCTACCGCACAGTCGGCGCTGGCGGCGATCATGCGGCACGTCTCCTCCATCTTCTTCAGGACGCCCTCATCAGCATCTCCATTTACGATGCTCTGCAGCATCCTGTCGACTTCCACCAGTCCGTCCCTGCAGGGAACGCATTTGCCGCAGGACTGGTTCATGGACAGCTGCAGCAGCGATCGGTAGAGGACTAGGGGGCACATACCCGGCGGATATGAGGAAATGCGGCTTTTGAATTTGTTAAGGACGGTGAGGTCATCAAATCGCTTGAATTAAACTACGGCGGCAGCGTTAAAGGCAGGAATGTAACAAAATTGTACGAAGCCACAGATACTACAGCCCCGCAGACAATAACATTATCGCAGGCATATACTGATTTTGATGAACTATATATTGTCGGTAATACAGTAGCTGCTGATAATGATTACATTTCTTCGGAAGAAAGTTATTTGACAAACGGTTTATCAATCGGCAGTCAATTACGTTTGTTAATTACGTCAGACACAAGCGCAATATACACCATAGCCAGCGCAACAGAATTAAGTCAAACGACACTTGCCGGATCTGTGTTTATATCAAATATCTATGGCATCAAATACGACAGCGACTATATCACTATAGACAGTGAAATGTCGGACACAAGCGAAAATCCCGTGCAGAATAAAGTTATTAAAGACTATATTGACACGTTATTTGCGAGTATAGTTGGCGGAAATAAGGCAAGCCGCTGATGAGCAATGTTTTAACAAACTAAGGAAGTGAGGGTGGAGCTTAATGCGACACCCCCTTTTTTATTATTGTTTTGACTGATATTTCAGATT
>CALGGH010000241.1 GCA_937916415.1 uncultured Lachnospiraceae bacterium | reverse complement strand
GCCGCGACACCATTTCCGGATGCCGCGACGCCATTTCCGGTCGTCCAATCGCCGTTTCCGGACATCCCGTCGGCTTCCGTTCCAAAATCCCTGACGTGACCGCAAGTAACCACGTCCATCATAATTCCGTTCATGACGGTCCGTTCGTTAAGAAACTCCAGATAATCCTCATCGATCCAGTCATCCGAATCCACGAAGGCGATCCACTCGCCCGTAGCATATTGCAGTCCGACGTTACGCGCTCGTCCCTGCCGTCCGTTTTCGGCACAGTCCACCACGCAGATCATCTCGGGATACCTGCTTTCCCATGATTTCAGATGCTCCAGGGTTGAATCCGTGGACGCGTCATTTACGCATATTACCTCCATGAACTCATCCGGATAGGTCTGTTCGATCACGGATTGAAGGCATCTGTCTACGTACTTTTCAACATTGTAGCATGGAATTATTACCGATATCTTTTGCTGCACAGGAAACTCTCCCATTGGGTATATTTTCAAAGTTTTATTCCTTCACCCTTATTGCGAATGCATATTTAACCGCGATTCAATCCAAGTGCTGACCGGACATCCTCTCCCGCAGCCGGTCCGCAAATCTCTCCATCACGTCATCAAATACTTCATTGGTATGCGTGACCTCCTCCTCGGTGGCCAGACGCTGACGGCCGGCCTCGCTTCGCTTGAAGTTCAGCCTTCTGGAGACGTATTCTTCTTCTGATTTGACATAGTAGTGGTTCAGCCGCAGCAAGTCGCATTTGGAATCATAGAAGAACGCTCCGGGAATCAGCGATCCATGTTCACTGATGCACCAATATCCCTGTTCATAGATCGCAAAATGCGGATTGATAATGTTCCTGACGGTCAATGGCTTGCAGATCGTCTTGACATGACAGTTCATCATCAGGTCATCAGGTCCGCGGTGCGTATATTCACTTATCACCGGTCCCGCAGCCGGAGTCTTGTGTCCGGACGTCCCGTACACCCTCCAGTTGACCCCGATGCCTCCCGCCCGGCATGAACCGGGAGACTTAAAAGGCGTTTCCTCGTATGACCTGAATATGTCCTCGATGGCAGCCAGGGCAGTCTCGTGCCTCATCGGGGTCAGGAACTCATCCGTATCGATAAAGGCCAGGTATCTCGTACTATATTTAGCCCTTTTCAACGCGTCATTGTATACGCTGATCTGCGTGGGCAGATATTCTCCCTCCACCGGAAAGAGCTCAACCAGCCCCTTGTCAACGTAGGGCTGAAGCACTTCTATCGATCCGTCCGTGCTGCCGTGATCATATACGTAGAAATGGTCCGCGCCCATCATCAAGTGGAATTCCAGCCATTCCTTCAGATATCTCTCCTCATTCCTTTCCATGAGGACCAGAGATAATTTGCGCTCGGATCTGTCAATGCATTTATCAAAAAGTGAATGCATATCTCGCAGCTTAATCCTGATATCTTCTGCCGCTTCGGTGCGTCCGTTGCTGAGTTCATACAGCAGCTCACAGATCTGTTCAAATCCACCCACTATCTCATCCGCACTCGTAAGCCAGGAATTCTCCATCTCCGTGCAGACATCAATGATCGCCTGTTGGTATGCAACCAGTGATTCTACATCGTGACCTTCTGCGTTCCACGAATCAAACTCTTCCAAAAGTTTAGCCAGGGTTTCGTCATATTCTCTTTTGAACTGATCATAATACTCCGGTAACATGAAAACTAAACGCTCCTTTGCTGATTACTAAATATTCTCCATAATTTCATATATCAATTTATCTACCAGTTTGGTCGCCTTAATGGCTCCAGACTCACTGACATGATCAGCATCCCTGAAATCATCATCGTTAAAAAATTCAGGATAATCATTCATATCCAAAAAATGAAATGGTGAGGACATATTATTCAATACTTCCACCAGTTCACTTCCATATTCACCATCCAGACAATTAAGATAATAGTCTGAATGTGGAAACAACGCCAGAATGGGAATTATGCCATTAGTTTCACAAATATGCCCTATATCATCCAGAATGCTCAAGTTCTCATTAAAAGTATCTACATACTTAACAACAAAATAACGAATACCTATTTTGAAAAATAATCATTATCGGATATCTATCCAACTCTATATCCGTGTAGCCATCATCATATATACTTCTTATTTTCCCAAAACCATTTGAATTATCTAATGATTTTAGTATTTTCAGATCATGAAGTATCAGATCATCCAATAATCCTCTGGATATCCAATCCGTTTCTTCAAAATATCCATCAACATCAATTATGTCATATGGATTAACTTCACGAATCACCCGTATCAATTCTGATTCCGTATCACACTTGATCTGAATAGATTTATTAACAGTTGCCTCCCCGCACCCATCATCAACTATATGACCATAAAACGTATCAAACCCATGTTGTGTCTCTTTGACATACTCATTTCGCCTGTTAATCTTATAAAATCCTGATTTCGATCTTAGACTCACTATATCCGTAGGTGATATCCTTTGATTTAATTCCAACTGTAAGTCATATACCGCAGGGGATGCCGGCTCTATAATGTCGAATGCCGTCCTGATCGTATCAATGTGCCTGTATCCGGCATCGCACACGTAATCCACCAAAAAATAATCGACCAGTTCCGTGGAATTCTCCCAATACAGCCACAAACCTTCCATCAGAAACTGCATGGCAGGATGTCCCTTGCGGGCCACCAGCAGCGACAACGTCCATCTTCCCCTCTGGATGTCCATGCCCCACAAAGGAGGAATGAATCTCAGTGAATACAAATCCTGTCCAAGAAACTCCTCAGTAATCGGACGTGACACATAGTAGGTTGCATCTATCCACATGCCTCCATACCGGTAAAGCAATTCCGCCCTGAGTATGTCTGACAGATGCGTTGGAGTGATGATGCCTCTTTCAAATCTGTCCCTAACCGCATCGGTAAGCGTAATATATTCATGACAATTATCATACGTGATCACTATCAGTTTAGCTGAATCAGGAAGGTTTCTCTGCACTGAATCCACACATGCTCGTACTAACTCCGGAGCCGATTCAAATCCCTGCCACCAGCATATCCACACAGGGATCCTGCCTTCAAAATCGCCCATGTACGGATTGGCCTCAGCGAATCCCTCAGCAAATCCCGTCCGTTTGCGAAGCTCAATATACTCTCCAAGTACCGCATCAACATAGCCCTGAAGAACTTCAATTCTGTGGTTCCCTATGTTCCATAGTTCCGGACTCTCTTTGGATATGTTCTCACTCTTAACCTTATAGGATTTCTCCCGAATCAGTCGAATCAATGCATCCGATACTGCAACCGTATCATCCAAATCAACATTTGACAGACTATCACGCAGAGTCCTAAGCACGAATCCCCTGGCTATGATCATTCCCATGTCGGCAAGTTTTCCGGTTGGACACGGAAGAATGCAGTCATAACTCTTTAATATCGTCGAAACGTACTCACCAGTCAGTGGCTGTGAGTTTCTCACAAAAAAACGGCCATCGGTCAGAACTCCCACGTAATCATCATCTTCACAATTGCAGCGCAGCAGAATTCTTCCAAAGGAGTCATTTGTTGTCTCATGCATGTACGCCGGATCTGCCAAATACTCCTGTACATTATCCTGATTATATGATACAATTCTTATCATAAATCTAATTAATCCATTTAAGATAAAGTCGTTTCTCAAATGTCACCTAAGTCAATCGGATCCACTCCATAGTATAGTTCATTAACGGAGTTCGAAAGATCATCCATCTTCTCGCCGATCCTTCCTAAACGACTTGAAAGCAGCGTACTATCTATGCTTCCCAAACCGTGATCCAGGTCGATCAGTTCACCCTTGAACCACAGGGTCAGCTTATTTGCCTTCGTTGATTCATCATAATCAGCTGTCAGCATGGCCGTGAGATTATCCATAAGATTTCCAATGCTCTGCAGCAGGGCCTTCATAGATGCCGTGTCGTTAGGCGAAAGCTTCCCGATAAGGTTTATTGCCTGTCCGCACGCTCCCAGGATTTCTTTGCACTGAGAACCATGCTCCATTCGCTTGTCAGAAATAGCGTTAATGTATCCGATCAGGCGATCTTCATGTCGATCTGCCAGATAATCCAACAATATCTTTTGTTGTACTACATATACCGGATATGGATGGGTAGCTCCGGCGCCCCTTTTAATTTCCATGTAGTTGCCATACTCAACTTTCAGCACTTCTTTGTAGTTGGAGGGCACGGGCATCTCCATTTTTTCAAAAGGAAGATATGTCTGATTCCCATACCACTCACGGCTATAACCGTACGACGCGCATGACCATATCCACCCGGGCATATATGCAATTTTCTTCGAATTATCGTCATCACATTCAGCATATATGTTTCTGATCAGCACATCCAAAAAATGGAGCAGTCCATTTACTTGCGGAAGTTTTACGTTATTTTCAGATTCAACCTCACTTATGAGTCTCAGACGTTCCTCATCCTTTTCAGGCAAGTTTTCTGCGACTAATCCTCGCAAGGTTCTGACCTTAACAGCCCTTTCACATCTGCTTCGTTCCATATCAGGATCTTCGTACACCGAATCCAGTAAATATATGTCTATCCCGGCCGTATACGGGCATCCGCAAAAATGCTCCAGATATTCCGGACTGAATCCGATCTGATGACTGTTTACAACTCGGCCATTCTGATCGTCATAGTCCGAATTAAGTCTGACGTCAAGTACTACATATGACTCAGGAAGTTCCTTAACCGCATAGTCCAGAAAAACTTCATAATCCGATCTGAGCATGACTATGTCAATATCATCATCCCAGGGGATGAATCCACCATGCCGGACTGTTCCCAGTAATGTTCCAAAATCTGCAAACCATTTTAGCCCGTGATTTCTGCAGACACGGTCAATTTCTGAGAGTACCTTCATCTGAACCGCCCAGTATCTCTTGGTCATTTCGGCTATGCGAAAGCCTTCGCGAACCTCACTCTTATAGTATCCCGGATCAAGCTTTAGTTCATTCATCAATTCGTGACATCTCATGCACACTCCGTGTAACGACATTCTGATCTACTGTCAAAAAAAACTTTCTCTCGAAGTCATCTCATTTATTATTCGCGTAAACTCTGTTTCACTATCCATTACGACTTTAGCCCTGTTTAACGATTTCTCGCTCATTACATTATAATACTCACGATCATTTGATAATCGGATTATTTGTTCATACATGTCATCATAATCATCCACACAAAAATCCTCTCCGGCGCTTTTGGCCACGTCGCCATAATTCGGGGTCAGCGCCGGCAATCCCTTATACATCGCCTCGACTACAGAAGTCCCCCCACCAGCCCTGCGAGGATTTACATATATATCACAACACTCGCAAACAGCCAGTATGTCAGTCTGAAATCCAAGATTATAAGTTGTATTTCTTAATTCCGGATAGTGTTCTGCAAAGCTGTCATAGTTATCAAAAACTCCGGCAAAGGCTACATGGATTCCGACATGCCCCAGTCTTAATGCAAGCCTGATAAAATCATCATCAATCTCTGCAAACAATCGACCGCCGATCACTATGCAAACCGTTACGTCCGGTTTTATCCCAAGCTGTTCCCTGGTCAGATGTTCTGTCTGGGGTTTCAGCGTAAACGTGAACAGGCTTTCAATATAGTGATCCATCGGCATCGAATGCTTCCTCATCCATTTGACATCCGAATCTGAAAGTGCCCTCCCAACAGCCTGAAACTGGCTTCTGGTCTCTGCAAGCTCCGAGAAACCCAGATTTACGGTAAGCGTGGGAACAATCCGTGCACACAGATCCGCTGTAATGTTGGCTGATCCAAGCGACAGGATAAACCAGGGCTTTTCCTCACGAACTATAGTCATGATCTCGCGGATGATTGAAATATCAGGCATTTCCGGAGGGCACTGAAAAAAAGCAAACTGTTCATCTTTATATGTCACGGAATCAACTTCCTGATATCCATCCACATAATTTGCCCCCATAGCCGCAAACCATGGAACGCTGTTTCCCTGTGGAACTACATCACCGGTATTTACTATAAATACTCTTTTATTCATTTTTTTTTGAAGAATGTAGGCACGATCAAACAGCGTCTTGGTTGGGCCATGCTCCAGGCCCAGAACCTGAGCTATAAAGATAATGATCAGATCCTCATTTCTGTCTCTTGCCGCAATATGACCAGTCAAATCAGTCGTTACATTCAAATACTTCTTATAAATATTCTCATACAACTCATCCAGCAAATCACGAACTCTATCATTGTCATACCTTTTGTAAAAAAACTTATACGATACGATCTGATTGTAAATATATAATTTATTTTCTTTTGAAATACTTCCATCCGAAACGCATAACCTGACGATTCTCTCCATCAGATCGATCTTATCTGTAAGTTTCATATATGCCGACAAATAATAATATGGAAATTTTGGCAGCAGCAGACCGGATAAATCCCCCTCAAACCATTGTGTCAGAGTGCAGGCATTCTTTGACCTGTATTCCTCATTATTATCCAGGTAACTCAAAAAGGCTTCATCAAGTTCTACCGCAGATATCCCATTATTTGCAAATCGTTGTATTGTTTTTGTCAACTCATCGATTGTTAGCATTTGGACCTCCGCATCCTACATTTGTATTAAAAAATGCGAAAACAGACTGAATGGATCACAATGTACAATTTCTATCCCTCCCTGTTCCCGTAAAATACGTATAATATCATTAATCTGATTGACATTGCACGCCAGGGTATCAATCCGATAATATGCATATTGAATCCCTTTGTACGTACCTATATTGTTCTCAATACTAATGCTTGACTTCGTCGAAATAAGTTCATTTTTAATATAGACCCTGTCTCCCCCAAGTCTCTCATTAGTATCGATGATAAGAATAGCCTTCTTCTTATCTCTCTGTGAATCTATATGCTTTAATGCGCCAAATCTGTCTTGTACGTCAAGAGAAGACGCAACAAGAACCTTAAGATCACTTCCTTTTGAAAAGCAGATACTGTCCCGTGACCCGAGCTCATCCTCAAGGCACTTTAGCAATTCCTCCAGCAGTGGCTTAGCTTCGTTGCACAAGTCGTCATTCAAAACACAATCACTACGATCAACCAGCTGACGAAGCAGATAATGCTTTTCTCGCCAGTTTAGGAAATCATCGTTAAGCAAATTATCAATCCATACTTTAGGATCAGTCTCGTCGGTTATTCCTTCCTCCCACCACTTGCCGGTTCGAAGGCCGGGAATATACAAGCCGTGTTTTGATAAGTTCCAGATTTCAACGTTCGAACGAAAATATGCCTGATCCTTCATCTGCTCGGCATAAAACAGGAAATTATGTGCCGTAGCCACCATGCTTCCGTCATTTGACCTGGCAAATGGCAACTCTGACATTTCCGGATCATTCTGAACACTAACTCCGCCCGAGTATCTGACTCCCCCCGGATATGCCAGATCCATGCCTATAACATATACCTTTTTTGCCCCCATGAGACAGGCAGCCTCTACAGCCATGCTTGTAACAGTGCCTCCTCCATGCCATTCAGGGTATTTTGCCTCCTCGTTTGTCGCATTCGGTTCATCACCCGCCTCCGCCATCCTGTACACCGGGCCTCTATACAGGCGAGCGAACTCCCAATATGTCTGCTTATGTGCGATTAGAGGAATGTTTTCGGTAAACTTTTCATGGCCCCTAACATGAGGCATAATGGATTCATAAGGATCACAGACAATTATCAGGTCAGGAATTATTCCCTCTTTTTCCAGTTTGGGAATTAGGGTACTTACTGCTATGAAAGTTCTATTTCCAATACTGGCGCGAATAAATTCAAGATTATCATCAAAGGACGGACCCGCAGCCAGAACAAACCATTCCGGTCCATAATCATACGCCGGCAGATCCAGATGTATTTTATCCATCACTTCTGCATTAAATGATTGATTAATTCCCCAAATCTTCCTGGAGACAATGTTGGTTCTGTATTGAGCAAACCATGAATCTAAAGATTCTCCATAGACGCTTCGAACTCTTTCCTGAAACAATTCGCCGGGAAAGGCGTTGTACTTATCCTTTCCGTTTATAATTTGCAAATACGCATTTGTAATGGTTTCAACATCATCAAATACCTGAAGATCTAATTTATCCTGGGGTATCAAATCCAGTGGTCCAAAAAGACGCGAGTATTCAACTCCGTCATTCTCCAGCTCATATACATGTATATTCATGGATCCCCTTGATGCTTTCCATAGCTGATACGGCAAATACCCCAATCCGCATCCAAATATATGATAATCTCTCAACCCAATCTCATACAGTTGGTCCGCGAGCAATCCAGCTTCCCGCATCGGATCAAACGCCGAGTGAACATACTTACCATCTTTAATCCGTTTAATCGTTACAAATCCTGATGGTGTACCCAGGATGTTCCAATATCCATCATCCACATTTATTTCAGCATACTTTATCAGAAAGCTCTGTATCCGAGGGATCAACGAGGCTTCGATCAAATATTGAACATATCCGTCATTGTCGAATTCATCCCTGATCTCGGATGCAATGCCCATAATTTCTTTGGCAAGCTGCGGACTGTCTGTCTTAAGATTATTACACAATTCCGTGAGATCAGATATCGTCTTGTTCCATAGCGGTATGACCCCATGCTTGTCCGTCATTGCATAAAGCCGCGACAGCTCCCTGAGATTTTCATATATCATCGCGTTATCAAACACTTCACGATAGGTTTCATCCATTTGCTATTACTCCATTTTATGACTATATCAAGTATTTTAAAGTATAGCATATAAAAAAACAGAGAGCCACATATGCGGCTCTCCAATTTTTATATTCAGATCGGAAGAGCACACGTCTGAACTCCAG
>CALGGH010000240.1 GCA_937916415.1 uncultured Lachnospiraceae bacterium | reverse complement strand
CAGACATTTCTCACCTCATGTTTAGGATCTTGCCGTGCAGGTTTCCGGTTCCAAAGCCCTTTTTCCGTCGGCAAGGCATCTTATTCCCACGGTATCAGCGGGTTTTCAATCTTTTTGTCCCTCATCATCAGGTCCTTTACGGCGTCAGAGGCATTCTTCCCCTCAAAGAGCACCTTGTTGACTTCGGTTATGATGGGCATCTCCACGTCGTATTTTTCTGCCAGTTCCATCGCAGCCTTCGCAGAGAACACGCCCTCCACGACCATCCTGATCTCAGCCTGTGCTTCCTCGAGCGTCTTGCCCTGTCCGATGAGCATGCCGCACCTGCGGTTTCTCGAATGCATGGACGCGCAGGTGACTATCAGGTCTCCCATGCCGGTCAGCCCGGCGAAGGTCGCCGCGTTGCCTCCCATGGCCACGCCAAGTCTGGATATCTCCGCGATTCCCCTCGTGATCAGGGCCGCCTTGGTATTGTCTCCGTAGCCCAGTCCGTCAGCACATCCGGCCGCCAGGGCGATCACGTTCTTAAGGGCGGCTCCGACTTCCATTCCAAGCAGGTCGGGACTTACGTATACCCTGAACACGTCGCTCATAAATACGTTCTGCAGGTACTCTGCGGTGGCCTTTGACTTGGAACCCACGACTATCGTCGTGGGGATCCCCTTTCCGACCTCTTCCGCATGCGAGGGTCCTGACAGTACGGATACGTCCGCCCGCGGTATTTCCTGCTTAATGATCTGCGACATGGTCATGCAGGTGCCTTCCTCGATTCCCTTGGCCACGTCTATGATCTTCTGACCGTCCGTGACGAATTCGGACATCTGCGCGGCCGTCTTTCTCACAAACTGTGACGGAACCGCCATGACTATCACGTCCCTGCCATTTATGGCCTCGCCTAGGTCAGTCGTATAGCCAGTTTTGTCCGAGAGCACAACTCCCGGCAGCTTGTCCTTATTCTCATGATGCTTCCTGAACGTCTCGATTTCATCGGGAAGCGCCGAATATATCGTGCACTTATGTCCGTTGTTGTTAAGCAGCCACGCCAGGGCCGTGCCCCAGCTTCCGGCTCCGATTATGCCTATGTCAGCCATATGAGTCTCCTTTATCGTTTATGTTTATACCAGCTCGTCGGTTTTGTCCTTGCCGGTCTTTTTCTTTAGCTTTTCGGTAAGATAAACCTTGCTCTCATTATGACGTAACAGCCTGATGACGTTGGCCCTGTGCCTCCAGTAGGCGATGACCGTCATGATGAAGATGATGACGTATGTTTCGGTAAGAAGGGGCTGAGGGATGACGACTCCGCCCTTGTCGAAATACCCGGTCTGGCCGCAGATGATCATCATTACAAAAAACGTTGCATAGATCAAAAGCGATCCCAGGGAAACGTAATGCGTGGTCAGAAAAATGATCGCAAACACCGCCAGATGGATTGCAACGAACATGGGGCCAAAGCTTATGATGAGCCCCGCCGTCACGGCTATGCCCTTTCCGCCCTTAAAGTTCAGGTAAAATGGAAAATCGTGTCCGATCACCGCTCCAAAGGCCGTATAGATCATGAACAGATATCTGTATTCAGGATTGGACCTGCCAAACAGCAGATAAGTGATCACCATGGAAATGACGCATTTTAACGCATCTCCGAACAGAACTATGAATCCGGCCTTGGTGCCCAGCGTGCGCAGGGTATTCGTTGCTCCCGAATTACCGCTGCCGTGCTCACGGATGTCGATGCCCCTGGCCTTGCCGTACAGAAATCCCGTCTGGATCAGGCCAAAGCAATATCCGATTATTACGCATATTATTCTCCGTATTATCATGTTCTCTCCCGGCATAAATCCATTAGCATTGCTAGTTTTTGTTATCATCCTTACGTTCGCGGATGATGATCCTGATCGGCGTACCTATGAATCCAAAGGTCTCGCGGATCTGGTTCTCGATGTATCTCGTGTATGAAAAATGCATCAGTTCCTTGTCATTGACGAAGATGACGAACGTGGGCGGCCTGACGGAAACCTGCGTAACGTAAAACAGCTTGAGCCTCCTGCCCTTGTCGGACGGCGGCTGCTTCATGGCCACTGCCTGCGTCATGATCTCGTTTAAGACACCCGTAGCCACCCTCATCGAATGATTCTCGTTGACCGCGTCTATGGTTTCATATAGCTTCGGCAGGCGCTGCCCGGTGAGTGCCGACACGAACGTCACGTGGGCATAGGACATGAAACTTAACACGCGCCTGACGTCAGCCTCATACACCCTGGTGGACTTGTCCGTCTTCTCTATCGCATCCCACTTGTTGACCACTATGATGATGGCCTTGCCCCGGTCATGTGCTATGCCGGCTATCTTGGCATCCTGCTCGGTGATGCCCTCCACGGCATCTATGATCAGCAGCACTATGTCGGTACGCTCGACCGCGGCCACGGTACGGAGGATCATGTACTTCTCAAGTTCCTCCTTGACCTTGTTCCTGCGCCTTAAGCCCGCCGTGTCTATGAACAGGTATTCCTTGCCGTCGTGGACCACCCTGGAGTCTATGGCGTCCCTGGTGGTGCCGGCTATGTCGGACACGATGGCACGTTCCTCTCCCGCCAGCTTATTTAAGATCGAGCTCTTGCCCACGTTTGGCTTGCCGACTATGGCCACGCGTATGGCGTCATCCTCAACCTCTTCCCTGGCGCTTTCGGGGAAATGCTCTATTACGGCATCCAGCAGCTCTCCAAATCCAAGCTTGTTGGCACTGGAAATGGCGTAAGGCTCACCTATTCCGAGGTTATGGAATTCATAGACGTCTACCATGTCGCGCTCGAAGCTGTCAACCTTGTTGACAGTGAGCACCACGGGCTTACGTGACTTGCGGATCATGTCGGCGACGCGCATGTCGTCATCCACCAGGCCCTGCTTGACGTCGGTCATAAAAATGATCACGTCGGCAGTATCTATCGCGATCTGGGCCTGTGCACGCATCTGTGACAGTATCACGTCGCTGCTGTCCGGCTCAATGCCGCCGGTGTCGATCAGCGTAAATTCATATCCTATCCATTCAACGTCCGCATATATGCGGTCCCTGGTGATTCCCGGAGTGTCCTTCACGATGGCTATCATGTCTCCGGCCATTGCATTAAAAAACGTGGACTTACCCACGTTAGGGCGTCCGACCACTGCTACTATCGGACGGTTCTTTCTTCTTGCCATGTTTACCTCAGCTTCCAATTATGTCCATTCGTAAGGCATCAGGAGCCGCAGACATTTAATCCGTGACTTTTGCCTGACCACCCATATTCTCAATTATGACAGATAAAGCCATTATGGTCAAAAGGTATTTGCTAAGGCACCGTAAACAAATAACTTCCTAATCTGCTTGTCTGAATTTCCATGTGACTGCGTTGTCGTCAGTCGCCGTATAAGGAATGCTGATTAAATCATCATTTCCCTAACCCTATTTTATCTCAATTATTGATTTCTATCAATAAGCTCACGCAGTTCACGGACGGCATTTGCGTATCCGGTGAACGTGATCGCCTCCATGCCGCAGGCCTTCGCGGCGATGGCGTTGGCCTCCACGTCGTCTATGAAGACGCATTCCGCCGGATCGAGGTCATAGCGTTCCAGGACGGTCTGATATATCTCGGGTTCGGGCTTTACGTGGTGTATCTCGTACGAACGGACGGCTCCGTCCACGAGGTCCATGAAATTGATCGCGCCGAGCTCCACGGCACGCTTCCATGCGTACTCGCCGAAGTTGGACAGGACGTACACGTGGAATCCCGCGGACTTGAGGCCCGTGATCCAACTCCTGGAGTAGTCCATCGGCGTGACGGATATCGTGGCATCGGCGTAGAACCTGCGGATCAGGTCCTCGAGCTCCGGTGCAAAGGACACAAGGTAATCACTCATCTCCTCCCTGGACTTGACCCCGCGGTCTTCCTCATTCCATATTTTTTTGTCAGTGAAAATGGCGGTCATGACGGCCTTGATCTCGCTTTCCGAAAAGCCCAGCATCTGCATGCTCAGGGCCGGATCCCAGCCTATCAGTACCTTGCCTACGTCAAAGATTACGTTTTTTATCATTGTATTTTTTTCTTGTTGATGCAGTTAACATAACATTGCATGGGAGCCGTCATCGATCCGTACTTTTATGGCTGCCTTCTCGTACGGTTCAGAAACTCCCGGGTGCGCTCCTCCTTTGGATGATCAAAGAATTCTGCCGCCGAGCCTTCCTCCGCGATCTCTCCGTCCTCGATGAAGACGACGCGGCTGGCAGCCTCGCGGGCGAAACTCATCTCGTGAGTCACGACGATCATGGTCGTGCCCTCTCCCGCCAGCTTGCGGATGGTGTCAAGCACCTCGACGGTCAGTTCCGGATCGAGGGCGCTCGTCGGCTCGTCCAGCAGGATGATGTCGGGATCCAGTGAAAGTGCCCTGGCGATCGCAACCCTCTGCTGCTGTCCGCCTGACAACTCGTCGGGATAGTGGTTCATGCGATCCGCGAGTCCTACCTTTTCGAGCATCGCACGGGCCTTGTCCTCGGCCACGTCCTTTTTGACGCGACGGGCAGTGACCAGGCCTTCCATGCAGTTGCCCAGTGCCGTCATGTTCTTGAACAGGTTGAAGCTCTGGAACACGAAGCCCATGTGCCTGCGGACGTCCCTGATCTCGGCCTGCGTGGCCGAATGCAGGTCGTGCTCCTCTCCGGTCTCGTCGAGGATCAGCACTCCCGAATCCGCCTTTTCCAAAAAGGAAATGCACCTGAGCAGGGTAGTCTTGCCCGAGCCGGAGGGACCGATCACGGCGACGACCTCGCCCTTGTCAATATGAAAGTCTATGTCGTTCAAGACTTTGTTTGTGCCATATGATTTGTTTAAGCCTTTTATCCTGAGCATTATTGTTCCTATGAAAAATGAACTGCTGAACCGTAAGGAGCCATGCATAAATAACTTTACGTTTTGACGAAGTACAGGCGTTCATCTGCAAAGAAGAAAACGTAGCCGTAGCGGGGTGCTAAACGTCCGGTGGACGTTTGCTCAGCACCGACCGTAGCCGCAGCGGGCTACGGCGAGACTTTCTGACATGGATATCGGAATAGCAGACAAGTGAAACGGCTATGTTAATTCGCTACAGTTCCTAAATCATATAGTAAATATGATATCATTCAGCAAAAAAGCTGACAAGATTTGATGACGCACCTTGCCCGCAAGATGTGGAAATATTATACTTATGGTATGCAGCCGAAAGGAGGACCGACATGAACAAGACTAACGTAAAGGTTCTCATAGTGCTCGGAGTTCTCGTCATCCTGGCGGTAGGCGCGAGCATAATCACGAGCATCCTAAACCGCATACCCGAGAATGATCCCTTCACCGTCGGAAATACCGCCGGCAACCTGAATAACGGCGGCTACTACTGCGAGGACCCGGAAACCGGCAAGGTCTTCTTTGCCAATCACTACGACAACGGCTACCTGTATTCCATGGATGCCGATCAGACCCACTTCAGGAAGCTGTACAACAGCGACTGCTCCAACATCTGCATCGGAGGAGACCAGCTGTATTTCTGCATGGAGACACCCAAGGGAGGCTCCGGACTCGGCTTCGTCATCAAGACCTCGGGCATATACCGTTCCAAAAAGAACGGTTCCAAGGTCGAGTGCCTGACCTCCGATGATTCACTGATCATGAACCTGATCGGAAACACGCTGTATTATCAGGCCAATACCGGCAGGGGAGTCGGACTGAAGAAGGTAAGCATATTCGGAGATGAGGATCCGGTGGTGATCGAGGACTCCTTCGTCATCAATCCCGCGACGGCCATAGACGGCTTGATCTATTACGGAGGCACGTCCAGGGATCATTACCTGTATGCCTTTAATACTGCCAGCGAGACCATCCAGGCAATCTGGGACGGCGACGTGTGGAATCCGGTATGGTATGACGGATACTTTTACTACATGGACGTCGCAGACGATTACAAGATATGCAGGTATTCCCCATCGACCCAATCGGTGGACATACTGACTCATGACCGCGCGGACAGCTTCAACGTCGGTTACGGATACGTCTATTATGCGGTTTCCGTGGGAGATGCCCCCGGGCTGTACAGGATGCGCGCCGACGGCTCGGACAGGACGATGGTTGAGATAGGATACGTGTGTGACGTGAACATGACTTCCACCTATACGTATTTCAGGCATTTCGGAAATGACGTCCCGGTTTACTGCGTGCCTACGGCAGGCGGATATCCGGCGGAATTTACCGCGGCCAAGGACGCGGCCGAGAAGTCAAAATAAAGCATTCTGCCCTGACGGCAAAACAAAACGCAGCCGGATCAATTCGCGATCCTGGCTGCGTTTTCAGGTTTCATTGTAGGCGTCCAGCAGTTTGGTGTCTATCTCGTCGTATACTTCATACAGCTTGTCATAATAGCTGTCATATTCATCATAGTCGGCATCATTGGCATCCATGTAATCAAAGAGCTTGTCCAGGCCTTCGTCGAGCTTGTCGCTAAGCTGAACCTCCATGTCATAATACAGCTCCCCGAGGTCTATGGAATCGTCCGTCTCGGCCTTGGCCGCGGCTGCCTTGAACTGTTTCAGGAAGCTGGAGCCCATGGACTGAATGGCATTCGCGTATTCATTGTATATGCCCTTGTAGCCTCCCTCCGATGAACCGGAGGATGATCCGGTGGAACTGCCCGAATCATCATTTCCTGCCGATGATGAAGCGTCATCCGGGCTCGATTCAAAAAACTTATCGACCGTATCCGCAGCAGGCGTCGCCGGCGCAACGCCGGTGTCGGAACCGCTCTTAGCCGTCTTGGAGCCGGATGAACCCGACTGGCCGGAGGAGCCGCTGCCTGATGAGTCGCCCGGATCACTGAATGCCGGAGAACTCAATCCGCCGTCATTGCCCAGCAGCGTGTCACCCGTGGACTGATCATTGTTATAACTGTCGAAATATCCGTCCAGGTCCAGGACGTCTCCTTCATCCTCATCTTCGTAGTCCCAGTCCTCATCGTCCCAGTCCTCATCGTCATCCCAGTCTTCGTCATCCCAGTCATCATCATCGCCATAATAGTCATCGAGGCTGTAGAATTCGGATTCGTATCCCTTGTTGGCTGACAGGATCGTGCCCGACGGGCCCGCCCTCAGCAGCAGGTTGATGGCACATAGCAGCATGGCCGCTGCTGACAGGCATACGCCGACGATCGCGCTCCATTTCCTTCTCCGGGGATCCGTCAGTCCAAAAAACGCCATGACGAGGCTTACCGCCATCGGGAAAAATGCCGCCCACATGCCGAAGCAGACCAAAGCGATCAGTCCGAACGCGATCGAGAGTATGCCGTATACGTTCACCCTGGTGGTCTGATCCTCATCAGCGTCGTCATCGTCCGGAGGAACCTGTGCCTGGGATATGTTTGATCTGCCGGGATATGGCTGTGCTCCGGTGTAGGGCTGTGCTCCCGGATATGACTGATAAGCAGGCTGGTACGGAGTCCCGTACGGCTGCTGATACGCTGACCTGTAGATCGGAAGAGCGTCGTGTAGGGAAAGAGTGTAGAT
>CALGGH010000239.1 GCA_937916415.1 uncultured Lachnospiraceae bacterium | reverse complement strand
GTAGTACTCCACAGCATTGTGCGGGAAGAACTGCTTCATCTCGCCGTACAGCTGCCCTGCGAGGGTCTTGTTGTGCGAAATGATCAGCGTGGGCTTGTTGAGCGCCGCGATAACGTTAGCCATCGTGAAGGTCTTGCCCGAGCCCGTTACGCCCAGCAGCGTCTCGAACTGATTGCCCTTCTTAAACCCGTCCACGAGTTCCTTTATTGCCTGTGGCTGGTCGCCGGTAGGCTGATATTCGGAATGAAGCTTGAATTCCATAAAACCGTATCCTCAAAATATCCAAAGAAAAATGGCACACTATTGGGAAGTGTACCATTTTTGCAGGGCTTTGTCCATATGTTTGAGAACATTTGTTCGAGATAAATGGTTCCGGTTTCAGCCCGCATCCCGTAGCCAGGCCTCGCCAACTCAGGGTTCAAGTTCAACTTCGTAAAACTAATGATCCTTATGGCCTAATCCTGTCACTTAAGGGTTATTCCGCAATAAGCCGTGTTCCACGGTTCTCCATCAGAAGTGACAGTTATGACATAGTTTCCGGGAAGCGCGGTGGTTTCCCGGTTTTCCGTCACGGAGATGGTGACAAGCCCGGTTGACGACACGGTGATTCCCTGCACCGATTCCCGGCCATCGATCCGCCAGATCAAACCTTCAGGCTGCTCCTTTGCCTTGGGTTTTGACAGCTTGAGCTGCACCTTAGCGGTCTTTGTCGCAGTGCTCCCGGTCTTGACCACGGGAAGCTTCTTCTCCAGGGAAGTCTTATTGATCAGCAGATATTTCCCTTCATTCTCCGTATGCTCTGATACCTTCACTTCAACGGTTTCAGAGACTGTCCCTGCTTTTACCGTCACCTTGCCCGTGACGCCGGGCTTTACCGCCGTGACGAGTCCGGACTTGGAAACCTTGAAGCCCCCGTTACTTGATTTAAAGGTGATGTTTGCGGCATTGTTATTCTCCCGGCTCAGATACGGAACGATCCTCACCGCCTGTCCCACCGAGAGAATCACTGCCGCATCCTTATCCGATGCCGTTCTGTCTCCCGTGATGGGATCCTCAATCATTACCTTCTTAATCTCCGCTGCGGGAGACTTCACGATTACCTTCGTATATGCCTGATATACGCTCCCATCGGAAGCGGTCGCCGTAAACACCACGTTGGTTGCTCCGGCTCCGGCGGGCGCGAGCCTGAACACGACTTTTCCGGCGGATCCGGCAGTTCCGTCGCCCACGGTCACCACTGCGTCTTTCAGAGACTGCGCCGTCACGGTACAGTTCTGATTCCTAAGAGCCTTTGGTACCGTGAATACGATTTCAGGGTTCTTCTTCTGCCCCAGGGTCATGGTCAGAGATTTTTTATTGACAGATGCCTTATAGTTTCCCGTACCGTTGTTCAGGGACGGAATCCCGTCCGTTACGGTTATGGTAAAGGTTTTGACCATGGATTTATACGTCGCATTAACTCTGGCAGTAGCCGAGCTTACGCCCTTCTTAAGTGCCTTGGCGGTGACCACGCCGTTCTTTATGGTCACGAGCTTCCTGGAATCCTGATCGGCATATTCCCATCGGATACCGTAGCAAAAAGCCGCATCCTCCGTAAAGAGAAGCCTTCTGCTCTCGCCGGGGATCAGTGAGAATTCAGTGTCTGAGGAGTCCTCATCAATAACGTAAAGCATCTCGTCGCTGCTTCTCTGCCCTCGCGCTTCTCCGGAATATACTGCCTCAAGGATGACGTCCTTATCCGGCATGATAAAAGTGTATTCGCTCCCGGCCCCCGCCTCAGCGGTCATGCCGGTGGCACTCCATCTCTCGAACATAAGCCCCGCAGCCGGCACGTCGGCATAAACCGTAACAGTTGTCCCCGCGGGGTACCGTCCCTCGGATCCGGTCGAAAGGCTTTCATCCCTGATCGTCCCCTGTCTCACCGTAAGGGTGCGCAGAACGGCAGGAGTAAGCATAGTTCCCCAATCCTGCCCCATTGGGATCCCGGCGTAGCTACTGACTCCCGCCTTCACGCGAATGCCAACCTCCGTCTCCGAGGCCAACCCTCCGGCGGGCTTTATGAGTACCTTGCTGGCATAGGACTTACTGCCGTCTCCGCTCTTCTCCGAATTCAGTTTTTCGACTGCACAGGCCAGGATCTGACCGGTCCCTCCCGCAGTGATTGAGAAATACTCCTCCGTAAGCGTCGTCTCATCCATATACTTGCTGAAAGTAAGGTACACGCCCTCGGATGCCGCGTAAGCATCCGCGACATACGGAGCCTCCGTACTTGTCATCCCCAGATTCACCTCCGTCTGCGGCGGCAGCACCTTCATCCATTTGATCCCGTTCTTCTCCTCAATGTCTTCCGCGGCGATATCTGTGCATGTCTGGCTGTCCGTTTTATCGTATCCCGAAAGCTCAGCCTCCACCAGCCAGCGTCCCTCCGGCACAAACCACTCGTAATGGCCGTTTTTATCCGTTGTGAGGGGATTCTCCGCTCCGAAGATCGTATCGGATCCGCTCCCGATTTTCTCCTTATTACCATCTGCTTCGCGATACAGCGTCACCGTCACGCCGGAAAGCCTGTTGGAACGGACGGCCTCATAGACATAACCGCTGGGATCCTGCCCGACATAGGGACTCTTCAGGTTCTTACCCGCCTGCTTCATGCAGTCCTCATTGCCGGAAGCCTTCGCAGCCTTGTAGATGGCACGGTTCAGATCATCCTGAAAGGCCTGTACCTCCCAGGCCGTATAGGAATGCACGCCGGATGCGATCTGCCCCGCGCCGAAGCCTCCG
>CALGGH010000238.1 GCA_937916415.1 uncultured Lachnospiraceae bacterium | reverse complement strand
TAAGCCTGGCTGCCCGTTCCTCATCCGCGGCCGTCCTGGCCTTTTTCTGCTTGTCCGCGAGGTCCCTGAGAGCGGCCTCGATGCCCTCATAGTCAGCCCTCTTGGTCTCATAGCGGACGGCCAGCTTGTTTCTCTCCTCGATCTCTCCCGACTTATCCCTGTGGGCCTTGAGTTCCTCCGCCGCCCGTGCGGCCATCTCCTGGATCCGGACCAGTGCTTCCCTGGCACTCTCCTCCTCGGCGCTGCGCTTCCTCAGGTTCTCCTCCGCCCTGTGCGCGGCATCCATGAGCGGGCGCACCTTTTCCGCCCTCCTGGCATCCCGTATGCGTGATTCGGTCCGGTCCCTGTTCTCCCTGCCTGCCTGCAGCTCTTCCAGCTTGGCGCCGGCATTGCGCAGTTCCTTGAATCTCCCGGCCAGTGTCAGCATCTTTTTCTGCCTGTCGATCACCTCGTCGAGTCCGGCCTCCCTGTGTTCCTCCTCGATCCGGGCGCGGGCCTCCACGCTGCCCTGCAGCTTGTCCTCCAGCTGCTCTATCGTCTCGCAGCCCTCATCGGCCAGGCCGGCCTTCAGCTTGTCCTTCGCTTCCTTCAGGGCATTTTTGCGCTCCTCTGCCTCCGCATAGAAGCGCTCGGCGATCACGTGCCATTTTTCCTCGCCAAAGATGCTCGTCAGTATCTCTTCCTTTTCTTCGGACTTGGACGTCAGCAGCCTCTCAAACTGTCCCTGCGGCAGCACGATGACCTGACGGAACTGATCGTATTCGAGGCCGATTATCTCTACCGCCTTTTCGCCCAGTGCCTTCTCCCTGGCGTTCTCAAGCAGCACCTCCCATGCCCCGTCATCGTCCCTGCGCATAAGGTTGTAGGAGGCTGACAGGCGCTTCCTCTTGGGCTCCAGCCTGCGCTCAAAACGATAAGTCTCTCCGTTGTTCTCAAATTCAAAGAGCACGTACGTGGGCACCTCGAACGGCGCACCGGTGCATCTCATGGCTTCGAAGTCGTTGCGGCCGTTGCCGCTGCTCTTGCCATACAGGGCGAAGGTGATCGCATCCAGGATCATGGTCTTGCCGGTGCCGGTCTTGCCGCATATGAGGAAAAGCCCTCCCTTTGACAGGGCCTCAAAATCCACTTCCTCACGTCCGGCATATGGCCCGAAGGCCTGGAATTCCACTCGCAGGGGTTTCATGATTCGGTCACCTCGCTTTCGTATTTCCTCACGGCATCCATAAAGAGCTCCTCCAGATGCCCATCAGGTTCCGACTCCATGACGTCCTGACAGTATCTCTTGAACAGCTCGAGGGGATCGTCCTCCACGTCCTCGAATTCCTCCATGGTCATGGTGATCCTGGCATCATCACGCTCCAGGGTACGGCAGGAATACTCCAGCATGTGGTCATACCGCTCGCGAAGGGCTGCCGCGCCCTCGAGTCCCACGAACCTGTCCGTGACCTCCAGCCTCACGTAGCCCTGCAGTATGGATTCGTCATAATCGGCCCCGAGCAGCTCCTCATAGGTGCCGGTCAGGGTGACGCGCCTGTGCAGCTGCGGTATCGGCACGATCTCGCGCGACATGTCATCGGTGTCTATGATCGTCACGCTCTTGACCTGCGACTCCTCCCTGCCAAAGGAATATGCCATCGGCGTGCCGCTGTACCTGACGTGTTCGCCTACGTCCTGCGGCCCGTGCAGGTGTCCCAGCGCGACGTAATCGAAGCCCTCGAATACGTCAGCGCTCACCATCGTAGCCTTGCCGATCTCGGCCGCCCTGTCGCTGACAGAGGTCTCGGCGTCCACTATGTAGGCATGGGCCACGAGCACGTTTTTGCGCCCGGGTTCAAACCTCTCCCGGTATGCGTCCATGACTACCCGATAAGCATCCTCCATGGTGCCTATCTCATCCGCGCGCTCGGGATATATGGTCTTAACCTTGTCAGTGGATATCCAGGGACACATGTAGACGTCCACGTCCCCCAGCCGGACCGGGCGGACCTCCCCGGTCAGGGAGCCTGCTATGTGCAGGCCGCTCGCCTTCAGCAGTTCGCTGCACTGGGATATGCGTTCCGCGCCGTCATGGTTGCCCGCTATAAGAAACACGGGGATCCGCAGATCCCCGCATATATGCGTCATGGTTTCATCATATAGCTTCAGGGCGTCCCGTGATGCCAGCTGCCTGTCGAAGACGTCACCCGCGATCAATATGCCGCCTGCGTCTGCCTCCACGGCGATCCGGCATATCTGGTCAATGAAATGCCTCTGGTCATCATGATACGACTGCCCGCCCCTGAGTTCCATGCCCAGGTGCCAGTCCGAAGTATGCATCAGCTTCATGTCTCATCATCTCCATCACTCAGGTCATACATGGCCCTGAGCGCGTCCATCTCTTCGGCGAACCTCCTCACCACTTCATCCGGTCCGGTGATCCTGACGCGCGTCCCCGGCGAAAAAATCCATCCGAGAAACTGGTCGCTGAGGGCCACTTCCACGCTCGTCATCGGTCCTCCCGGTCATGATCCTGCTCAGGTAATACAGCTTCAGTTTTTGATTGAAACCCTTAGGCATCCGCTCACCCCGTTACTTTACGATGGTAATGACGTCCTTCAGCACGTAGCTGAAGGTCGGATAAGAAGTGTTTTCGTTTTCCTTGTATCCTTCGTTCAGGTCCAACACGTTGGACGGGTCGTCCGGGTCAACTCCCACGTAATTGCCGCGGAATACGAAATTCGAATACCCCCTCCTGAACTGTTCCACCACGTTGTCGATGGCCTTCTGCGTCTTGGGCGCTGCCACCTGCTGGTTCAGGTCGATGATCTCAACCCAGCCCTTTTCAAATCCGGCCGAGACGTCGTGTCCGTGCACGTGTCCCGTCACCACCGATTCGATGCTCTTGTCGGCCATGACCGCCTCCACCGCAGACAGCACGTACGGCTCCCAGCATATCCTCGTGGTCACGAGGGAACTAAAGGGAGCTACCTCCGACATGCTCATGTTGTTTCCGACGAAATAAACCTTACCGTGCTCATAGGCCGACTCACACGCGATCGCGGGGCCTATTGTGTCAGTGTGCTGCGAGATGATCACGCAGCCGTTGTCTATCAGCTTTTCCGCGGCTTCCTTTTCCAGGACGTAGCTGCTCCAGGTCTCGGTGTAGCTGACCTGCATGACTGCGCTGGGCACGACCGAACGGACTCCCAGTAAAAATGCCGTGTATCCCGATATGACCTCCGAAGTGGGGAACGCCGCGACGAAGCCAACCAAAGCCTGATCCTCCGTGATCGTGCCCTCTGAGATCATCTGCCTGATCTTGAGTCCGGCCACGAGTCCGCTGACGTAGCGTCCCTGATATGCCTCGCCCTTAAAGGTGTGATAGTTCTCGGGAACCGTCTGATCGCTCATGTCCATGTAGGACGTCTGGCAGAACTGCACCTTGGGATAGTCCGGTGCCAGCTCCCTCACGAGGCTGCTGTATCCGTTAAAGAATATGACGTCGCAGCCCTGCTCGGCCAGATCCCTGAGCGGTTCCTCCATCTCGTCGTCCAGCACGTTGCTGCAGGTGAGTATCGTCACCTTGTCACCGTACTTTCTCTCCACCGCGTCCCTGGCCAGCGAAAAATTATACGTATAGCCCGTGCTCTCATCATTGTCATATATGAACCCGACCGTCAGTTCATCCTTGCCGCTGCTAAAGTTCAGCAGCCTGAGGCAGATAACCAGCACGGCCAGCACGCCCAGGCACGTCAATGCCGTCGTCACGTATACGCGTTTCATGCCTTGGCTCCTTTCTCATCCGCGGAACTGCCCGCCTTGTCATTTCCGTTGGTTTTTTCCTTCTTCATCGCTTCAGCCTGGATCTGCTTGTCCTCCTGAACGCGCCTGAGCAGTTCATCCTGCCCCTTCGTGTCCATGCTGTCCAGTTCCTCGCGCTTCTCGGCATATATCGCCTCCATGTCGATCACGCCCTTGTCCACCAGCCTGAGGAAGGCGTCCAGGGCGTCGGGATCAAACTGCGCTCCCCTGCCGCGTCTCATCTCGTTCATGACGTAATCCGTGTCCATGTGATTGCGGTAGACACGGTTGGATGTCATGGCGTCCAGGGCGTCGGCCACGCCGATTATGCGAGCGAACAGCGGGATCTCCTCCCCCTTCAGTCCGTAGGGATATCCCTTGCCGTCATAGCGCTCGTGATGGTACAGCGTGCCGTCCACGACGTGCTCTACCAGCGTAAAGTCCTTGAGTATCTCCGCGCCCCTCGTCACGTGCGACTTCATCTGTGCGTATTCTTCGTCGGTCAGCCTGCCCACCTTGTTGAGCACGCTGTCCGGAACTCCGATCTTGCCTATGTCATGCATCTGTGCGGCCTTCCTCAGGTTCGCCAGGTTCTTTTTGCGCTGCCATCCCTTGAAGCAGCCCATCTCCTGCGCGATCAGCACCGAATACTCCGCTACCCTGAGCGAATGCTGGTGAGTGCGCACGTCCTTGGCATCGACCGCGTTGGCAATGGCCATGACCGTCTCATTGGCCATGTTCAGCTTGATCTGCTGGTTGTTCAGCTGTCTCTGCACCACCAGCCAGGTGAACCATATCAGGAAAGTGGAAAGCAGCGTGAGCATGTAGACCGTGAACCTGGGCTGCTCATAGAACTCTCCGTCCTTGATGAGGTCAAACTTGCGTTCCTCCAGGACCTTCTCCCCGGCGCTGTCAAATATCGCCAGATGGAAGACGTATTCGCCAGCCGGCAGGTTCGCATAGATTATGTTGTTCAGGCTGTTCTGCGGCACTATGGTCCACTGGGTGTCGTATCCCTCCAGGTAATAGCCCACGTTGGGTTCCTGGATCGTGTAATTCAGTATCTCGGGTCCAAGCTCGACGCGGTTCACGCCCTGTCCGACCTCTATCGCGCTCATGGGTGCCAGCGGCTGCGGCACCCCGTCCAGGCGGACGCTGGCCAGCTGCATGCGGTAGGACCTGACGTCGGTGTTGTACTTGTCCACGTCTATGATGTACACGCCCGTGTCGCACGGCAGGAACAGCTCGCTGCCGTCATCATAGTTCCAGGAATTGGCGGTGAGCGAAGTCCCCAGGCCCCTGCGGGCATCCAGGAGTTCCCAGGCGATGTCTCCTCCCGCCACGAGTTCGTCACGCTCCACCACGTATATGCCGGCGCTGGACATGACGAAGAGCGTGTCCTCGTCCTTTACCCAGATGTCGTAATTGTTGAAATACGGAAACTTGTCCAGGATCCTGATCGCGCCCTCGGAATCCAGGTAGCACAGGCTGTTGCTGGTTACCAGGAATACTCCGTCGGCCTTGGGATCCTTGACCATGCGCAGGATCACCCCGCTGGAGAGGCCGTCCTCGCGCGTCAGCATCTTATCGACTTCGCCGTTCTTCAGCACGGCTATGCCGTCGCCGTCGGTGCCGGCCAGTATGGTTCCGTCGGTCAGCTCGGTCACGGTCAGGATCATCGAGTTGATCAGGCCGTCCTCATTACGGATCGTCCGCTCTATCTTATGATTCCTGATGAAGCTGATGCCGGTGTCGCCGGCAGCCAGGATGGTTCCGTCCGACAGTCCGGTGACCAGGCGGGCACGGTTACCGAAGCCGCCGTTGTCCGCGTTATAATTCCAGCTCCGGCCGTTCGGCGCATATTCCATCAGTCCGCTGCCGTAGGTGCATGCCCACAGATGGTCCTGACCGTCCACGTACATGCAGCGGATCCTCTTGCCGGCGAGTTCTTCGGTCAGTTCGTTGGTGACCTGATGCCGGCATTCCTTGTCCACCACGTCCAGTCCCTTGTCTGTGCCCACGTAATAGCAGTCCTGCCAGTTCACGATCGCGTTGACCACCCTGCGTTCCATGCCGACTGAACCGTACACGTCCTTGAAGGGCGACTTGGCCAGCCTCAGCAACCCGAGCCTCGACGAGGTGAACCAAAGGTTGCCCTGGTAATCGTAGAGCATGTGATCTATGGAGTTGTTGAAGTCGTTGGTGTTGAGCGCGTGATAGTCCGACCCCTGCACGTAGAACACGCCGCTGTCGGAAGAAATGAACAGGGTGCCGTCACTCAGGTAGTTGAGGTTGTTGATGCAGACGGCATCCTCGCAGTTAAGTATCCTGACCCGGATGAACTCGTCGCCGGACACGTCATAGCAGTATATGTGATTCGTGGAAGTGCCCACCATCAGGGTCCCGCCGGGCGAAAAGGCGCAGCAGTTGAACACCTCTTCCTCACCGGGCATCTTGAGCGAGCACAGGATGCTTCCCTCACGCATCAAGAACATCGTTCCGTCCGAACCGACGACAGCCACGTGACCATCATCATCGGCGGAAATGCTGTCGGCATACGTCACCTCATTCAGCGTGCTGACTGCCTTCAGGCCGTTGTTCATGGCCAGCACCTGCATGCTGCCCGACGTGCCGACGTAATAGTACCCGTCCGTGGCACGTATGATGCACCTCACCGAGTTGGAAGGCAGTCCGCCGGACTGATCCAGGACGTTGACTACCTCCTCACGGATGACTATGGACAGGCCGTTGTCATTGGTGCCTATCCACAGGCGCCCCTCCTCGTCCACGTACAGGCAGTTCACGTTCTTGACTGATTCGTATTCGTCCACCCACCGAAATTCGCGGCCGTTGTACCTATACAGTCCGGCATACGTGCCGATCCACAGCACTCCGTCATTGGTCTGGGCTATGTCGTTGGCCTCGCCGCAGGGCAGGCCGTTGTTGCTGCTGTAGACGCTCTGTACGTAATCATTATAATCTATCGCCTCGGAGGAATTCCCCGCGGCCATGGCACTGCCGGACATGAGCATCGACAGCGACAGCACTGAGCCTACAAAAAGGATCAGTCCCGCCATGCCGCCCTCGGCATGCGCATCTTCGCCCTCGCCTTCATTGCCCGATCGTCTCGCCAGTATGACGAGATATACCGCGCCGACGGTCAGCACCTTGTCGGCGAACTCGATGGCGAGCTGACCCAGAACCGTACAGATGAAGGCCGGCCATTCCTTGTCCAAAAGGAAATTGATGAGTCCGTCGCCCCACTTGTTGCCGGTAAAGCCGTTATCCAGTATCAGGTTCAGCGGAACCGACACGACGAGGGCCGTCGCCATCGCCAGCGAAGCCGCCTTCATGAATCCATAAAACCTGTCGAACCAGTTATGCTTCGCGGCCATGCCTACTATCACGGCCAGAGCGATGCTGGTGAGCGAGTAGGCGATCGAAAAGCTGTCCACCACGCCGTACGCCAGGTTGCCTGCCACTCCCACCATGGCCCCGCACACCGGTCCGGCCAGGTAAGCGCACAGCGTCGTGCCTAAGGCGTCGGCCCAGAGGGGCAGCTCCAGCTTAAATGCGAGCAGCCTCCCCGCGACGTTCAGACACGCGCAGAGGGCCACGAACGTAACTATTTGCCAGGTTTTCCATTTTCCCATATGCTATGACCTCACTAACACATATTATATTATATCCTGACAAATCTGCAAATGATCATAATTAACGCAGGATGGACATAAAGACGGTTCTGGGCGCCTCTCCTGCGCTCACGAAACGGTCAGCCTGTACGGTTTCATGCCTCCGGGCAGTGGGCCCATCAGGCCCTCATGCTGCTTAAGGAAGATGTTTCTCGATGGCGCTAAGCTTTCCAAACGCCTGCTTCATAAGCTCAGTATATTTATCCGACCCGTCATCAACAGGCCATTCCCTGCAGTTTTCTGCCGGTAGATTCTTCAAATCCCGGACACCACGTTCAACGTTTCATGGCACGTCTCCTACGTAATAATTATCAGATAATGAAACGGTATCTTCCTTTCCCGGCACCGGTTATCTTTTCTGTCAGATGTAATGAATACATCCTCCCCAGCAATGTAGATGCCGGCTTTTCTGTGATCTTTAATACATCAATAACATCTGCACGACCAAATACTTTTTCAACACCAAAAGCAGCATAAAGCTTTACAATATTATCCTTTGTCCGAGATGAAATTTCTTTAGAATTTAAAGTCTCCAAAATGTCGTTTTTATTCTCAATGTGCTGTTCAATGTGTTGTTTAATGTGTTGTTTAATGTGTTGTTTATCATCGGAATGTGTTGTTTCTTCCCACCTGATATGCATATACCGTTTTTCAATTCATTGTTTTCGCCCATAAGCAGATTCCTAAGGAATGTCTCAAGAAAAGACATATCCTCATAAATGCCATTCTTCACATCACGGTAATTCGCTCTTACAAGTGAATTTCTGAAATACCAAGCATTTTTTGCGAATACATCATTAGTAACATTAAATCCCATTGACCGCAGATATTTTATAAAAAATACAGCAGTTGTCCGGGTATTGCCTTCAGCTCATGTCAAGATAAGTCCCAAAACTTCTTCAAGAAAACTTTTCATCCACTACAGCTGACTTTACAGCCCTTCTTCTGTGAGCACTCTGCATCAGTTTCTTAAACGCCGCTTCATCCTTGCGATCTTTTGCATCCTGTAGCAGGAAAATAAAAAAAAGTGTCTGATCCTTCTGGCATTTTTGAATAGCAAGAGAAGCTATCTCAACGGCCTTTTCATGATCCCGATCCTTATAATAATCTACAAGGATCTCATATGGCTCCTCTTCCCTTCCAAGATGCTTTTCAAAATACTCGGCACATTTGTCTTCTTCTCCAAGCTCTCGATAAAGCTTAGCAGCATTCGCGCCCAGATATCCCCTTCCGGCTTTCATCATAATCTCCGCACGCTTCAGGTTTTCTTCCCTTGTTGTACATATTGCATTCGCCAGGTCTTTCATCGGATCGTATACACCGTAATAGTCATAGAAGTCATTATCATATATTTCCACAAGAATCTTCTCTTTTACTTCCCAAGGCTCTTTTTCAAAACCGCCACGTTTTAGAAGAGCCTCGACAATATTCCATATTTCCTCAATCTGAACTTGATCATCAATATATGGTTCATCCATCAAATCCAAAATAAGTTCGGATATCTGAGACCATGTCCCCCTGAGGAATGATTCTTTGGGTTTCTTTTGCTTCTTGCCAATTTTTCCGAAATATTCGATCATTGCTGATATATGTCGGATTCTCTCCTTATCACGATATTCGCCCCAATAATACTTATCCTTTTTACTTTTATCAGCGAACTCTTTTTCATATCTATCCAGATCAGCTCTCAGTTTCTTCTTTATCTCCGAAAGCAAAGGATCTTTTTCAGTAATTGTAATGCAGACATTTGTCTTGCAGTCCTCAAAAAGCTCCATTTCAAGAGCTTCTACAATCTTTTCAGCGGCAATGCTATTGTCCTTAACGCTGCACCTGCATGATTCAACATAATCTCGGAGAAGTTCATCCCTGTCAATTGACAGGATTCCCTCATATACTGCCATGTCCAGATCCATATATTCATCTTCACAAGTATCATCCGTGTCAGGATGATCAATAATATCAAACTTAAGTCTTATGATATCATCCAATATCCGGAAAGCATCTTCATACTCTTCCAAGACTATCAAATCATGGCATCCCTTGATTACAGATGAAATAAAACTCATAGCATGCTTCGGGTCATAAAAATCGTGCTCCCAGTCATCATGAAAATGACCATAATCATCAAACTCGACGTAATGAGTCTCATATTCTACAGAAATATCGCCATTTTTAACTTTTTCACAAAATGCTGTGATTTCGTCACGTTCCGGCATGTTTATAACCTTCTTAGTTCCGCAGATACTCTTATAAAAATCCTCCTGTTCCCAAGTTGGAAGTATCTTAGCCTGCGAAAGAATCCACGAATCCTTTTCAGCCTCTGTCATGCGATTCAATTGATTTTTTATTTTTTTATAGAATTCATCCATTATACTCACCGCTCGATCTTATATGCTCCTCACAAATATATCACCATTCCTGCATATCCGCTCCAGAACCGAATGTCATCTCAAGAAGCTCCGCAGCAATATCTTTACTGCATACCCTCATCAGATTGTCTTCAGCATCTTCCTTGGATAGCAGATTCATGCTGCCATACCAGACAATCTCGTTATCGATCACAGCATAATGCTCACAGGACTCTTCCACAAGCTTGATTTCAAAACCTGCTTTGCGAAGTCTCTCCATTAGTTCCATCCTGACATCATCCCTGCCATATTTATAAGCATCCGGATGCCATGTTACAATTGTCACCTTAACACCCAGTTCCTGCCGATTACCAAGTGTGGAGATCAATCGGTTTACTTTTTGATTGTTGACTCTTGGGCTCGAAACAATTACTGTCCTCTTTGCTTCTTCAAGATCTCTCCAATAGGTATCTGCATAGTTTTCTATGTCATAGATAGCATTTGCCTTCTGCTTCTCGCCATCCATATTAACACAGAGTTCATATCCGATCTTTTTATATGCCTTCAATCTTGCAGCATACATTTTATCGAACTTTGGAATATGGCTGTCCACATAGTCGTAGGCGATAACATTTTCTTTACCATCATAATCCCTGT
>CALGGH010000237.1 GCA_937916415.1 uncultured Lachnospiraceae bacterium | reverse complement strand
CCTGGTCCGCAGCTCCCGTATGAGTTCGGATCCGGATTCCTTCATCCAGTCCAGCCGTCCGTCCACTATCGCCTGGGCCTGCTCTTCGGTGAGATCTGCCGAGATCTTGGTTCCAAGTCCTCCCGACTTACACTTTTTTTCCAGGTGTATGACGGACTTGTCTCCGTTATAATACCTGATCCGAAACTTTGCCCTCTGGCTGATGCCGCTTTGTTTCTCCCTGAGCGCCTTGTCGGTCGGCGTGTCGAAATACAGGCTCCTTATCAGGTATCTGCCACCCTCGGCGTGAGGATCCGGCCTGGCCACGGCCCTGAGCCGCTGCCGTATCGCGATCATGTCTGCCGTGGAGACGTCATGTTTCAGTTCATGTCTGTATCTGATCGGGTTCACGCGATTCTCCTTTCCGTAAAATGTTATGTGATTATGTGAGTATAATCAAGAGATATGTTGAAAAAACGTCAAATATGTGAAAAAAACGTGTTCACATTTCTGCATTTCAGGCTTCACGGGCACGTGCCATTTCAAAAAATGACACCCTGACTCCGTCCCCGGGTGTCATCCCGGGTGTCATCCAAAAATGACCCTCTGACTCCGTCCCCGAGTGTCATCTTACGGGCAGCCATTTGCGCACGGCATCCGCGTTTACGTTCTCTCCAATGACGATCAGCACGTTTTCGGAACTCGGCGCGGGCTGCATGCCGAGTGAATCCGAGGACGTGGCGTTAATCTCCGTCCAGCCGCGATCCTTGACGTTCATGTACCCCTTGATCCTGAATATGCGGCCGCACCCGGGATCGTCAAATATCCCCCTTACCCGCGAAACCAGGTCGTCATGCTCCAGTTCCAGGTCGTATGCAAACAGGGATTCGTAATCTCCTTCGGCCATGACGGGAAGCTTTACGTGAGATGCCCTGTGATATCCGCAGCGGGACAGTTTCTCCAGCACGTCATCAGTCAGTTCATTTAGGTTTGCCGCCAGGCATTCATCCGGCGTGATCCTTCTTTTGCAGCCAAACTCGGTCAGGCAGCCGTTAAGCGTCTCCACGGCCTCCGTAACGGGATCCTGCGCCGCTCCGGGCACGTCCACCTTGCTGATGACGATTCGGCCCGCGCATGCGGACTGAGCGCAGCTTAAGTATCTGGATTCCCGTGAAAAATCCCGGACATACGCCTGCTGCAGTGACACGGCATCAGCCAGGGTGATGACCGAGCCCATCTCATACATCCGGTCAAGGGGATCCTCGTACAGCAGGTCAAAAAGCTCGTCCACGTCAAATATTCCCGACGGTTCGATTATCACGCGGTCATATCCGTTCATGGCGAGAGCTATCAGCTTGGTCTTCATCCTCCGCCTGTGCGTCTCCAGCGTGTCGCCGCCGACGACCATCTCCATGCCGCATTTATCGCCCAGCAGGTCAGCAAGAAGGACGCGGTCCACGTTGATCGCCCCGAAGTCGTTCTCGAGTATCCCGATCCGTTCCCCGCGTCCCATGAGATAAGCTGCATATTTACTGATGAAAGTAGTTTTTCCGGAGCCCAAAAAGCCCGTTATCAAGTCTATCTTATGCATTATTTTTTTATCTTGTACGTCACTTTCCTGATGCCGGCGTAGTCTCCCCTGCCCCTGACGATCACCGTGGCGGTTCCGGGCTTAAGATTATTGAGATAACCGATCACCTGGTAGTCGGACGAAGGTATGGTTACCTGCACCATGCTGCGTCCGTTCCTGACCTCGTTTTTCAATACGATCACATCATTTGAAATGCAGACGGGCTTTCCTGCATACCTGACGGCATACCTGGCCTGAGGAAGCTCGATCCCGTCATCCATGAAAAAGACTTTGGCCGATCCTATCCCGGCCTTAGGATCCACCACCCTGAACGAAAGCTGCATCCTGCCGTCATAGAAGCCTTCTCCCTCAACGTAAACCGTCACCAGGCTGCCTATGGCCGGCACGTCGCTCTCTGCCTCCCAGCTGCCTGCAACGATGCGGTAATCCAGGCCTGACTTTAGTGCCTTGCCGTTTTTGTCATAAATGGCGACGGAGTTCTTTTGATAAGCGTTTTGCTTGGCCGAGTACGCGAAGTCATCAACCACGGGAAGCAGGTTTCTGACGTCCTGCTTGGTGACGTTCACGTCGATCACGGCCGAGTCCTTATAATATTTGCCTTTGCCTTTTATCGTGATGGCGCCCGTCATCGTCTTCAGGTTGATCTTAACGGACGTGCTGCAGTCATCTTTGCCCAGCTTCTCTCCGTCCCTGTACACGCTGATCACGGGCGTGATCCCGCCCTTGACGTATTCCAGGTCGATGCTTCCCCTGCCTTTAGAAACGGCAACCGCCCTGCCGTCAACGTCCGTCAGAAGGTCGCACTGCGTCAGGCTTTCGGGATTGGGCAGTATCTTAAAGGTAAGCTTCCTGGTGCCATAATGACTCATTCCGATCCCCTTCACCAGTACCGTGGCTGTTCCGGGGGCCATGTTGGACGCATATGAGACCTCGTAATCCTCTCCCTCAGTCAGTCCTTCAATTGTCACCTTCGGCATCAGCATTTCTCCGGAGTACGGATGCGACGCGTACTCAAGAGCAGCCTTTAGTTTGGTAACGCTTACGGCCTCGGTCTTGTCGACCACGTATTCATACGTATTTATCTCACCCGTATAATTACCGATCCCAAGGATGGTCATTCCCCATTTGCCCGGCAGGGCATAAGCACTTGAGTTGTCCGCGCTTTCGGTGTATTCGACCTCGTAGTCAACACCGGCCTTAAGCTTTTTGCCGGCATGGGTGACCACGGGTTTCAGCAGCTGCTCCACGGGCACGCCGCCCTTGGTTTTGACGAAGACAGTCGTTGACCCTACCGTGGCTTGCGACACGTCAGCCGGGCGAATCTTAAATCCCTGCGTGGCAGTGCCTGAATAATTGCCTTTTAGCTTTACGGTCACGACCGGCTCCGCGGCGCTCACGTTTACGTTATATTTGTAGGCAAAGCCATAGTCCCTGTCCGGCTCCAAAAGGATCGGGCCGTAATACACGTTTGGCCTGGGGGTAAGCCTGGCTCCGGTATAGTACTGATCCTCCACCCGTCCGATCCAGATGCCGTCGGAGTCGTACCTGCCGGTATCGGCATCCGCAGGATCAACGTCAGACCTGACGGTTATGGTGACTGACCTGCTTGCGCCCGGAGTGTTCTCATCCACCCGGGCAGCCTGAGCGGTTATCACCGCGGTGCCCCCGGACTTGGCTTCCACGAATCCCGTCACGGGATCGACCGTGGCCACGCTGACGTTGCTGCTGCTCCACTTTATCTTACTGCCCAGGGCGTTTCCCGGATAGGTAACCGCCATCAGCTGCAGCGTCTCGCCGGCGGATATCCTGTTGCCATTGCCATCGGTCACGGGAGCCGTGATGACCGCATCACCCGGAATGACGTTCACGTAATCCACGTGGGCGCGCTCACGCACCAGCACGGAATAGGTCGCCGTACTGACCGTCGTCCCGTCATGCACCGCGCTCAGCGTGACTATGGCATTTCCCTTGCTGATGCCATCTATCTCGCCGCTTACGGGATCCACGGAAGCAACCTCGGGATTCATGGACTTCCACTCAAATCCGGTATCGGTATAATTGGCCGGAGCAGCCGTGAATCTCAGATATTTGGAGTCTCCCACGTATATGCTGACGGCATCCTCCACGGGCCTTAAGCTGCTCACCCTGACGTAGGATCCGCCCACGTTCACGCTTACAGCGCAGCTAAGCCCGCTGGCCGCATCCGTCACCGTGACTTGCGCCTTACCGCCCGCATGCGAGGTAAACGACAGCACGTTGCCCGACATCGTTGCCTCCACTATCGAAGGATCATCAGACGACGTCGTCAGCGCGTATTTTTCGGGAATGATGTTATAGGGCAGGATCGACACTTTCATGGAAACCTTGGCATCCTCGTTCATCGTGATGCTCGACATGTCGGGGATGAGTCCCGTAACCTCCCAAACTACGGTCACGGGTAGCGTCATGCTCTTTTCACCGTATGGATCAAACAGCGTGACGGTCACGTCGCCCTCATCAATGGTCGTGATCATGCCGTCCGAACTGATCTTTAGCTTGGACTCGTCGCCGGACGTCCAGATGAAATCCACGGGGATCGTACTTTTTTCGTCTATCTGCACGTCCTCGGAATCATAGGCGGCCGGCACCAGCCTCGCCCTGGCTCCAAGCGAAAGCCTAAGCGAAGACAGTTCATTTTCCTCATCATCCATGATCGCCAGTCGTGACGCGGTCTCAATGACTTCCATGGAATACTCCGCGGAATACTCAGAACTGCCGACCGTTATCGTCGCCGTGATCACCACGCTGCCTGGCTTAAGCAGCTGAAGACCTGCGTTTACGCTCCCGTCTCCGGACACGCTGACCATGTCAGGATCGCTGCTGGACCAGCGGATCGTGGCCGTTTGCTCCCCGCTCAGCTCATAATCAGCCAAAATGGTGCCAAGAGTCAGGACGTATCCGCCATGACCCGCGTAAAAAACCTCCGTCCCTGATTCAATTGTTATTCCGGTAAACCTATAAGAAACGGACAAAAGGCGGCATGCGCTAACCGTTCCCTTTCCCACAAGGCTTAAGTCGATGGGCCTGCCGTCCCCGTCAGTGATCGCATCGGTCATCAGAACCGGTTCCGTCGTAGCCTTTTTGATCAGTACCGTTCCATCCTCATCCACGGATATGGCATCCTGTCCTTCGGGAACGGTTCGGCTTACCTTATATTCAGATTCCTTGGGAAGCGTGATCAGCCAGGGATAGGACGTCTGATCCGTCACGTCCTTGTTATCCAGTTCAAATGAGACCTCTTCATCCTCTGCGACAGCATATACTTCAAAACGGATGGACGCACATACGCCCGGAACGTCAGGATCAGCAGCCCTTATCTCGGCCGTGCCCACGTGATCATCCAGTATCCTGACGCTCATGGCCGCAGTGCCGGCATCGTCAGTCTGTGACGTGACGCCCGACAGAATCGCTACGTGATCATCGGCATCGGTCGCCTCATCATTGACTTCGGTCACGGACCAGTTAATGGTCTTGCCCTCTACCGGATCTCCGTTTTCATCCTTTGCCACGGCTACCAGGTTCAGAGTGAAATCTCCGCCTTCCTTTTGTACGAGCCTTCGTGATTCAGACGAATCAGCCGGCGACAATTCAATCGTACTGACCTCAGCCTGGATCCCGTTGCCGGGTTCGGACTCTTCCCCGGGATCAGCATCGTCCGCGGCCGCCAATGCAGCCCCCGGCACCAGCAGCGCCAGGATCATGAACAGAACGATGGTCCTCATTCTTAAAGATTTCTTTTTCATGCGTTCCCCTATGATCTCACATTTAAAAATCACCTATAACATTGTACCATGGATGGGACAGGCCGTGTACAGAAATACACGGATGGATGTATGTAAAGCCTGGTTGGAAGTACATGGACGTACTTCCAGGCTTCATACATGGATGTATTTCTACGGCCACTTACCATGAATTTATAAAGTTAGAAATGGGGCGGCCCGGCTTATGCCGAACCACCCCACCTCCTTAGGTAATTTTGGGGGTATAGGATTTTATCATCATTTGGTTCATTTCTATCTCATTTTACCTCACGCTGAACAATATTGAAGGTAATGAGTTTGATCCCGCTATAGTTTGTACCGGTTCCCCTGATGATTGCCGTTGCCTTGCCGGTATTAACGTTGTTAACATATCCCTCAATCTCGTAATCACTTGCAATAACCTTCTGTCCGTCCTTGGTGTGCAGTTCAATATCTCCGTTTGTAAGCGTGATTTCAGATCCCTTATACTCCTGATCTGCGATCATTCCCTTGAGGGAATTCATCTTAGTCGCCGACTTGCTGACAATCTTGAAGGATACCGGCTGCGAATCCTTATAGAATCCATTCTCGACTGCAACTATGCTGGCGTTTACGGTTTCTCCCGCTGAAGGAACGGATTTATTGTCGCCCCACTTAATGACATAGTCCTTCTTTTCCTTGAGTACCTTACCGTCAATGTCGTATACGGTGATCTTGTTCTTCTGGTAAGCATTAGCCTTATCCGAATACGTAAAGTCATCTGCTACCACGGTCAGGTCTGCGAGCGACCGTTCCCCTATCGTATACTCAACGGTCACTGAATCCTTGTAGTAATTGCCCTTGCCCTTAATGGTGATCGTGCCTACCTTCTTCTTGAGGTTAACCTTGTTGGATATGGACACGTCAGAGCTTGTCAGGGAATTGCCATCCTCATCATAAACCACGGTCTGAGGCTTTACTCCGCCCTTTGCATATGTCAGAACCGGCTTGTCATCAAGGCTTTTGCCGTTCATGAGCCTGACGTCATTGCCTTCTATTGATGCCATGATGTCTGCTGACTTCAGGCTTATGGGATTGTTCGTTATCTTAAAGGTAAGCTTTTTCGTTCCATAAGTCTCATGTTCCTTGCCATTTGCATCAGTTACTTTTCCTGCTCCGGTTATCGTCACGGTTGCCGTGCCCACATTTACGTTGTTGGCATAAGTCACGGTATAATCAGTACCCTCGATCAGGTCCCCTGCCTTCACTTTTACCTCAATCGGCTTGCCTGTGTAGGCAACTGATTTCTGCTCAAGTGAAACTGACTGCTTCGCAATGTTTGTTGCTGCCTTCTTGTCTACCAGACAAACCTGTGCTGCCTTGCTGCCGGTAAAGTTTCCGTCCTTAGTGCCTTCGATCATAACGTTCCAGTTGCCTGCATCCTTGTATGCGTTTGCAGCAGTCTCGAAATAATTTATCGAATAATCCTTGTCAAGCTTGAGCGTCTTTCCATTGTAGGTTACTGATGGTTTCAGTTTCTGCTCAACGTTTTCTCCCTTCTTCTGCTTGGTCAGTGCTGACACGTTGTTTACGCTAACTTCGCTCAGGTTCAGGGGAGCTATGTCGAAATTCACGGATTTGCTGCCATTGTAATTGCCCTTAAGCTTAACGGTGGCCGTAGGTGCCTTGGGATCAAGCTCCTTAGAGTCGGAGTTAGGACCATACTTCGTGCCATCAACCTTATATGCATTTATGTTGTTCTTATATGTAACCGTATAATCAACGTTCGGGATGAGAAGCATTGTGTCATAGTATACGTCAAACGCCGGCGTAAGCTTTGACCCGGTGTACGTGGCATCGCTCAGATTTCCAAACCATACTTCATCCTGCTCGTAGTTACCTATGTCATAGCTGTTTATCATGTCAATCACTTTTACGATGATTTCCTTCGTAACAGAGCCCATGTCATCAAGATTGTTCACCGTAGCGGTGATGGTGGCCTGTCCGGCCTTAAGTGCAGTGACGGTGATCTCAGGTCCCGTGGTCTTGTCGATCTTTGCAATGCTTTCGTCAGACACTGACCAGGTTACATCTCCGCAAAGCGCGTTGTCTTCCAAAACCTTTGCGGTAAGCTTCATCTCCTCACCTGTTATTTCGCCCTTAACGGAGAGCGGAGCATCCAGGATGAGTCCGTTGTGATTGACTACTATTTCAGATGCATAAGGCCTGACGGTCAGCTGGCACTTAGCTGCGATTTCCTTTCCATCCTCATCAACTACTACGTCTCCGTCATGCATGGCCTTAATGATTATGTCTGCCGTGCCCGCGCCGTGGGCAGTAACCACGCCAAACCGGTCTACGCTTGCAACCTGAACATCACTCGATTCCCATACAAACTCAGTGTCAGTGTAATCATCGGATGTGGGCTCATAACTTAAGTTCCCGGTCTTGCCTGCTCCTAGTTCAAGAGTTGCCTGGTTAATGCTGATCCCGGCCACCTGCTTATATTCACCGCCTACTATCGCCGTCATCCTGGCAGTTTTTCCGCTGATCAATTCGGTAATCGTTATGTCCGTGGTACCCTTGTTTGATGCCGTAATGTTCACGATGTCTCCTTCAACCTTAGCGTTGGCCACATCCTTGTTGCTGGACTGTACGTAATATTTTACCTTGGCATTCTCAGGATCTGCGATGATGTTTACCGTAGCCGTGGTCTGTTCTTCTCCCGGAGCCGGCATTGATACCCTGTCCCTGTCTACCTTCAGGCCGGTCACCATCTTGGCAATGCTTACGCCCGAAAGATCGATCTTATATGCATAGGTCACGTTCTCGCGTTCATCCAGCTGAGACGAATATCTCACGTATATGTATTCAGGTTTGTCAGCTGTCGCTTCGTCCGTCAGGTCAAAATAGAAATTATCCATCCGGCCATTCTCGGTGGCAGGTTCAGCTTCATCAAAATCTGCCTTTTCCAGCTCTGATTCCGTCATTGCCTTGGCAGAAACGAAGTACTCGGTCTTTACGTCCTTCTGAGCCGGGAATGCCACTCCTGCCCAATATCCATATCCACGATCTGCATTTTTGTGATACGCCAGGTTTTGTCCGCTGACCCTCACAAGATAAGCATCACTTCCGTCAGCTTCAGGCTCAACGCTGTCTATTCCATAATCGCTTATGATCTCATCATCCTCCAGGTTTTTTGAATCGTCAGTCAGGATTGCCGCACCAATTGCATCCGATATCACTGATGAAGCCGGTATTTCACTCTTTAAGGTAACCAATGAAAAATCAACCTTTAAGGTTTTTATCACGCTGGTTCCGTCCTCGTCCATATATCTTACGTATATGTACCCGGGATCGGTCTTACCTGCGAAGTTCAACGCATTGAAATAGATGGTATCGTGCGTCTTCTCGCCGGTGTCTTTGCCTTCATCATCCTTCTTATACAGCACTGAGTCGCCGTGACCAACAAACTCTGCCTTGGAAGGATCTTCAAGCTTTACGTATGACTGACAGTATTCAGTCGTAACGCCATTCTGCACGGGAATCGCTATTCCTGCCCAGTACCCATACTTATTGGCCTCCGGATCAGGATTGCCATTTGAATGCTTGACCAGGTTCTCCGCCCTGACCTTAATGGTGGCGGTGTCCGCGTCATCCACGATGGCATCACTAATTTCATAATTATCAGAAATGGAGGTGATCTTGCCGTCAGCATCCACCTGAGGCGCAACCGTAATTCCCTCTACCACGGTACTCAGGTCAGGCGTATTATCCTTGCACGCAACTCCTGACAGGTCAACCTTGATCACGTATGATACGACATCAGAAGCATTATCCGGATCGGAATACTGAACGTATACGTAACCGGTTTTATTCACAAGCCTCGCATCCTTAACGTTGAAATAGAACGTGTCATGAGTGGCTTTTTCACCATCAAAAAGCTGGTTATCCGGCATGGAATCATATTGTACTGCCGTATTGATCTCCTTGTATGACTGTTTGTAGGAGACGTTCATCCCCTCGATCTTCGGAATGGCCACTCCTGCCCAGAATCCATAACCATCCTTTCCCGCCAATTCAGAACCGCATTTATGCCATGCCAGATAATCTGCCGTCAGGCTGACGTCGATCTCATTGCCTTCAGCCTGCGCTTCCGACACAGCGAAATTCTTTACCAGGTTCTCTCCGGTTTTCTTTGCTTCGCCTTCCGCATTATCGACCGGATCAGCCTTTTTGATGCCTTCTGCTACTTTGGCAGCGCTCGGGGTACTGGTCACGATCGTCACCTGACTGAAATCTATTACAAAAACGCGCGTTTCTGTCTGTTCGCCCTTGGAATACTCTGCGCTAACATATGCCTTTTTGCCGATAAGCTCACTTCCTTTTACGTCAAAATAAAGTGCATCATATTTTTCTCCGTCTTTTTCAAACGTTTCAGTGCTTACTGCCGTTGCTTCTTCATCGCTAAGCAGGTTATGATAAATAACCGAATATCCCTCTTGAACCGGAAGTCCTATGCCTGCCCAATAGCCAACCTTTCCGCCATTATTGGCATGATACTGAAGATTTCTTGCCATTACCTTGATCTGATATGAAGCAGGCTCATCCTCGATGGGCGAGGCCGTAACCCGGTATGAACCGTCATCATAAAGCTTAGTCTTTGGTTCTGACTCTTTATGATCCTGAAGCGGAGCTATGACTGCACCTTTCGCTATTTCCTCTGCCGTGGGGAAAGTCACGTTCGCCGTCTCTTCCGTCTGATCCGTGCCGGTCTTCTCCGGAGCATCCTCCCCTTCGTCCGATCCGTAGTTCTCTACGTCCGCGTCGTTCTCCACGGGTTCACCGTCATACTCGCCTTCATCCAACATGGGCAGCTCCTCAGCGGGAGCCGCTGCTACCACTACTGCATCTGACAGGCTCATTACTGCTGCCAGTGACATTGCCAAAAAACTAACGCTCTTCCTTTTCATCAAGTTTCCCTCCTGTTAACTTCCTTGTTTGCGTCACGGCTCCGTTCCCTAATTCGTGCCGTGAGCTGCATCCTTGCATTCTTCAGTTCCTTTTACCCCTGGAGAGCCGGCCGGGGTGGGCCTCTTGCTCTCTTGTTATCATTATTCGCAAAAACCGGACATAAAAAACGGGGTTAAAAAAAATAAATTTTCAAATTAGTCCATAGTCATTTTTTACAAAAAAAAAAGAGCATGCGTCCAAGCCATTGTATGATTTGAACCCATGCTCTTTATGCGAAAACTTACGTTCAGCGACTGATCACAGCTTAACCCCGTCGGTCTTGATTATGAATTTGACGCTGCTGCTGCTATCCTCTGATGCTCCCGAGAAGCTGTCGTAATTCTCTCCTGCTTCCCTGATGGCCTCGAGCCTGTCAAAGTAGTCAGTCAGATCCCTGTCAAATGCCTCATATATCTTTTTGATCCCTTCCTCGTCAAGCTTTATGACTCCGTCCGTCAGTTCCACTGCTCCGGCATCCAGCTCAACCGTACCGTCATATAGCTGCGTCGTACCGTCATACAGCCTGGCTGCACCGTCATGCAGAACACTCGTGCCGTCATACAGCTCCCCGGCTCCGTTATGGAGGGCAGTGCTGCCGTCGTACAGTGATCCGGCTCCGTCATGCAGCTTGCCCGTGCCGTCATACAAGGCTCCCGCTCCATCATATAGCCGCCCTGCTCCGTCCCTCAGGTCATTGACGCCGCTGACCAGCTTATCATTGTTGGATATCAACGTACCCGTACCGGAGGTGAGATCCCGTGCCCCTGATGCCAGCTTACCAATGCCGGCATCCAGCGAGTCTATGCCCGCGCCTATCTGAGCCAGGCCTCCCGCGAGCGCGGTTGAACCCGATGCCACGGCTGCCGCTCCTGACCGGAGTGCGGATAGCTGTGCCTGTGTTTCAGGAGTTGCGAGCGACGACAGTGGACTCAGCATTTCATTCATCTGTGACAGCACCTCGTATATCGCGCCGCAGGTGGCCTTGACGTTTTGGAACTTCTCATCAATTCCTATGTATCCATTGGCCGTAGCCTTATCGGCATCACTCATTCCGAGATTCTGGACGATGGTCTTTTCCACGACCTTTGGTTCAGTTGCTCCGGCGGCAGCGTCCGGCTCACCGTCGGATGCATCGTCGGCATCGGTCACGCCCGGATCCTCATCCGGCACGTCAGCGCCGGGATCCTCCGCATGGTCTTCATCGTCATCATATCCGCCGGTTTCTTTTCCTGCTTCGGCCTGAGACCCCGCCTGTTCATCACCATCACCATCCGATGCCCCGGGTTCCTGAGTCATGCCGTATGCATCTGAACCGGGTTCCTGATCCGTACCGTCTGTGCCTGAGCCGGAGTTCTGATCCGTGCCGTCTGCTACTGAACCGGGTTTCTGCCTTTCATCAGATCCGCCATTTGTTTCCGTTGACGTCTCGTCGTTGCTGCTTCTCGTAAGCGTTTCCTCGGTAATGGTACCGCCAGCGACAGGCGCACCGTCACTGCCGCATACGGGCAACTCATATGCTCCGCTTTCCTCACGGACCAGGTCGCGCATGATCGTGGGCAGATTCAGCCTGGCCGAACCCAGTGAACCGTATGCCGCTTTGTACTGAGCGTATCCGCCCACCAAGGCCGTCAGCGAATCCAGGTCCGTACCCAGGTATTGTGAAAGCACGGCATTAAACCCTTCCTCGGAATCAGCGCCCGTACTCAGGACTCCTGCCTTAAACGCTGATGCCGGCACCGTTCCTTTTTCCACTCCGTCCATTACCGAATAGATCACGCCCATGTCCGCAGCCACCTGATTCAGCTGCGCCAGCTGATCCGTTCCGGACGAAAGTGCGCCAAGCTGTGCGATCAGGGCATCCACGCCGGCGCTCACCTGTCCTGCGCCGTCTGCCAGTTGCTTACTGCTGCCTACGATGTCATTATCAGTAAATCCCTTTTTCAGGGCAGCAGAACCATCCTTAACCTGGGATATCCCTCCGGAGAGCGTCTTTGCCCCATCGTTGATCCTGGAAGCGCCCTCTGTGTAATTCTTTACGCCGTCAGCCAGCGTCCCCGTCCCGTCATACAGGGTTCCCATTCCGTCATACAGGGTTTTCGCGCCGTCATTAAGTTCGCGGCTTCCTTCATACAGGCTCCTGGCTCCTTCGTTCAGCGTTTCGGTTCCGTCATACAGTTCTCCCGCGCCCTTTTTCAGGTCATCGCTGCCATCATACAGTTCCTTGGTTCCATCGTTTAGTTCCTTGGCTCCGTCCTTCAGCTTGGCCGTACCGTTCTCCAGTTCAAGCGCTCCATTCACCAGCTTGTCAGAACCGTCGTTCAGTTCCTCCATGTCCGACTTGATCTTTTCTGCCGGCTCACCGTCCGAAACGTCCGACAGCCCCAGAGAGGAAACAATGTCCGAGCTGGCCATCGTCATCGTCATGCCCAGTTCAAAATCCGAAGTATAAGCACTGATCTCAAAATGATCCGGTATGCTCACGTCATCAGGATCGACGTCGATGTCCTCCAGATCCTCGTCATTCAGGTTCAGGCTGTCCTTAAACCCCGGGAGCGCGAGTCCCATCACGATGTAGTTGTTCGCATCGGAGATCACCTTGCCGTTGTCCACGCTGACGTTGGCGAATTTGTCCGAATCAAGCATCATTCCCGATATTACCGCGAACGGGGTATATACGTCATATTCCTTGTCATTCACGCTGACCTTCTGCCTGGAGTTATTGGCATAGTCAAACCTGATGGTCACGTTACCGCTTTTGCCCGCCAGTTCGGAGGGATCTATCGGCTGTCCGTCCAGCGTATATGATATCCTGACGTCTATGGGCAGTTCGCTCTCCGAATGCCCCTGGTAATATATGTCCGCTCCCTCGGCGTCCCACGTGATGTTACCGTCATCATCCAGCGAGTACGTCTCCTTGCCCTTTACGTTGACGATGTCCTTTAGATTCGTCGTGTCCTTCAGGGTAGCGCTGCCCTCAGGGTTCTTGAGCCAGTCGCTGACTATGATCTCCCTGGTTGCCCCATTTGCATCCGAAGTGACGTACACGGTTTCAACCTTGTCCTCTCCGGACGAATCGGGATCATATCCGGTGCTTCTGTTCATCAGGGCCGACAGCTGATCCTCTTCATCCGATTCCGTCCCGGTTGCCGTTTCCGCCATGTCTCCCTGAGGTTCATCCTGAGCCGCCGGATCGCTTCCGCACCCTACCAGAGAGCTTCCCATCACCATGCTCATGATCACCGCCAAAAACCTGTTCAAACGTTTGTTTTTCATGTTCTTCACTCCTCCTTATGCCAGAGCCGTCTGTTTTTTCAGGCAAGCTTCAGATTAATTCCATTGTTGTTTTTGGATTCACCGGCTTTTTTTCGTCCGGCATCCGCCTCCCTGGCCGCCTCCATGCCGAGGGTAGTTCTGACGATCACCGCGTCGAACATCATGTACATGGCCGGCAGGACCAGTATGACGACCATCATGCTGATCAGCGCACCCCGGGCCATCAGATTGCACAGGGAGCCGATCATGTCTATGCTGGACGTGAGGCCCACGCCAAAGGTTGCCGCGAAGAAACTGAGTGCGCTGACGATCACTGATTTCATGCTGGTTGACAAGGCAACCCTCGTTGCATCCTTTCGCCCCAGTCCTCCGTTCCTTTCCTTCAGATACCTCGTAGTCATCAGTATCGCGTAGTCAACGGTCGCTCCCAGCTGGATCGTGCCTATGACCACCGAAGATATGAAGGGGATCGTGGTACCCGCATAATACGAGATGCCCATGTTTATGAATATCGCGAACTCTATGACCGCAACCAGTATCACCGGCAGCGATACGGACCTGAGGACAAAGAGTATTATCAGGAATACCAGTCCGATGGACACGAAGCTCACCACCTTGAAATCATGATCGGTGATCGTGATCAGGTCCTTGGTGCAGGGTGATTCCCCGACTACCATGGCCGTGGGATCGATGCCCTTTACGATGGAACTGATCGTGTCGATCTGAGCATTGATCTCATCCGAAGCGATCTTGTAATCAGTGGTCACGAGCATCAGCTTCCAGTTGTCGCTTTCCAGCGTTCCCAGCAGATCCTCCGGTATGAACTCCCTCGGAAACGCGGGCCCCAGCACCGAATCAACGCCGAGCACCGTCAGCACGCCGTCGACCTTTTTGATCTCAGAAACCATCTGCGTCGTGGACGCCACGTCCAGATCCCTGTCCACCAGCAGCATGTAGGCCGAATTCATTTCAAACTTCTCGTCCAGTTCATGATTGGCCCGTACGCTCTCGAGCGTATCCGGCAGGGTCTCCGTCAGGTCATAATACACCGCCACGTGATTGTTCCCATATATCGCCAGCGGCAGGATCACCAGGAAGACGAGCATGATCGGGACGTAATGCCCGGTAGTGAATCGCGGTATCCTTTTGAACTCCTTCATCAATGGTTTGTGCTTTGTCTTCTCGATCAGTCCGTCGAAGATCAGGATCATTGAGGGCAGTATCGTCACGCAGCCGATGACTCCGAAAACCACTCCCTTGGCCATGACGCGTCCTATGTCCAGTCCCAGCGTAAAGCTCATGAAGAAGAGAGCTATGAAGCCGGCCACCGTGGTAATGGATGACCCGAGCACAGACTTGAAGGTATCGCTGATGGCCCCGGCCATTGCTTCGTTCTTATCGTCGGGGGTCTCTTTAAGCTGCTCCTGATAGCTGTGCCACAGAAAGATCGAATAATCCAGGGTGACTCCCAACTGCAGCACGGCGCTCAGGGCCTGGGTGACAAACGAGATCTCGCCAAAGAACACGTTGGTTCCCATGTTGTATACGATGGCCATTCCGATGCTTGTCAGGAAGAAAAGCGGTATCAGGTAGGAATCCATGGTCAGTGAAAGAACGATCACGGCCAGCAGCACCGCTATGCCTACGTAGATCGGCGTCTCCTTCTCCGCCATGTTCTTGGTATCGGTGACTATCGCGCTCATGCCGGAAAGAAAGCACTGCTTATCGGAGATCCGGCGTATCTCTTCCACCGCGTCCATGGTCTCGTCCGCGGAGGTGCCCTCGTCAAACGTAACAAACATCAGCGTGGCGTCGCCGCTGTTAAAGGCGTCATACGCTTCTTCGGGAAGCATTTCCATCGGTACGGAAATGTCCATCAGGGTGTCGTACCATATCACGTCCGATACGTGACTTACCTCCCTGACCCTGTCCTTCAGCGCCACCACGTCCTGTTCCTCCATGCCCTCCACGACGTAGATGCAGTAGGCGCCGGTGCCAAACTCGTCCAGCAGGATCTCCTGCCCCTGCATGGTCTCTATCTCATCGGGAAGATAGGTCAGCACGTCGTAATTCACGCGCGTCATAAAATAACCCATCGCCGAAGGAATGAGCAGGATCACTGACAGGATCAGGATCAGATGTCTGGCCTTTACGATTGCTCTCGATAATCCTTTCATAATGTCCACCTCGTCCCGGCTCCTCCAAAAGGGCCGTTTTATAAAATGACCGTTGGTCAATAATTTCATTTAATGGTATACTACAGAAATGACCGTTGGTCAATATTAATTTTTTATTTTATATTTTCTTTATATTTGTTAAGATGAAATACGTCCCGGAATTATCGGACAGGCGCATGACGACGACAAAATGAAGCAAGCTCATGGGAAAAAGTGAAGAAAACAAAAAAAAGAAATATGAATCCCTCCTGAACACGGCACTTGAACTGTTTACGGTCAAGGGGATCAACAACACCTCGATCTCGGACATCGTGACTCACGCCGGCGTTGCAAAGGGAACCTTTTATCTGTATTTCAAGGATAAATACGACATCCGGACCAAGCTGATAATGCACAGGTCCAGCCGTCTTTTTATGGATGCGCACAACGCCCTCATGCAGACGGACGTCACGGATTTTACGGAAAAAATGATCTTTATGACCAATCACGTTCTGGATGAGCTTAACGAGAACAGGGGACTCCTCACCCTGCTGTACAAGGACTTAAGCTGGGCCGTGCTTAAGAAAAACATGACGGTCCGTCCCTTTAATGATGATCTGAACTTCTATGAAGACGTATATCAAAAAATGATCCTTGACTCCGGAATGGAGTTCAAGGATCCTGAAATAATGATGGCCATGATATTTGAGCTCGTCGGATCGAGCGGATACAGTTCCATAATCTACCAGGAACCCGTTCCGCTCGAAGAGCTTAAGCCGTATCTCGCTGATGCCATACGTGCCATCATAAAGCTGCACCTGCCCGGCTGAGGGGCCTGTCCGGCTTAATCCGTTACTTAAGCGCATCCAGCGTGTTGAGCAAAAGCGGGAAATACTTCGCACACTTCTCGGTAAACTCGGTTCTGGTATCGTCTGAGGAATTGAGTTTCTCCGCCATGTCCATGAGTTCGCGAAGGTTGGCCTCGGACTGCCTGAGTTCATGATATGCGTCCACGATCTTGTCGATCTCGCCCTGCGAAAGCACGCGCCTGGTGGACGCGGGTTCGATCATCTTGCCTGCGTCCAAAGCATTCTCTATATCTTCCTGTTCCTGCCGGGAAATGTTATCCATACTCATAATTCTGCTCCTATCATGATGAATTTTTAGACACCGGGACTTTTTATCGTCCATTATTAGAATACCAATCAATCGTGCTTTAGTCAATCTCTCATTGAAATCCGGCATTTGATTTATTGCAGTTTCATTTAACCGGGCAGGGATGAAAAACATGCCATGACGGAAACAGGGCCCGGCAAGTGCCGGGCCCATGTTCCATAAGGGTTAATCATGAAACGTAAAAGCAATGTTATTGATCCATGCCGCGGAAATGACGGTTTGTCGTCATTTTTGATGGCATTTTCCGCCCATTGGGCAGCATCCGCATTCACAGCCGCAGGAACAGGAACCCTTTTGCCTGGTTTTGACCAGGCTTCTAATGGTCAGTCCGACTATCAGGATCAGGATCAGGGACGCTATTATGTTTCCAACGAGCTACTTATATGCTGATGCTTTCTGATAGTTCTAACATACGTTAGTTTACTGTAACTAACTGATAATGTCAATAGCTGCAGGACAAAGAATAGAATCCTATATGGCTGCGGGGCAGAGAATGAAATCCTGAACGTCAAAAACCCCCGCTGCGCGTTTGCAGCGAGGGCAACGAGTTCAAAACATTGCGGCTAGTAAAATTAGCCTTGCGGCCTTGCCATGGCAATCCGTTCAGCCGGTCAGCCTTCTATGGCTATCGTCTTGCTGGTTTCGATTTTCTTGGGATCGATCTTAGGGATGACCACGGTCAGGATGCCATCCTTGAAGTTAGCCTTGATGTCTTCCTCGGTAACGGCATCGCCTACGTAGAAGCTTCTGCGGCAGGATCCGGTATAACGCTCCCTGCGGATGTACTTACCGGTCTTCTCGTCCTTCTCGTCGTGGTTCTCGCTCTTGGTGGCCTCGATGGTCATGTAGCCGTTCTCAAGCTTGGCGCTGACGTCTTCCTTGGCATATCCGGGAAGCTCCATCTCGAGCTGGTAGTCCGTATCAGACTCCTTGATGTCCGTGCTCATCAGTCTGCCGGGATGTGCTGCGGGGTGCTTGGGCTCTGCTGCCGGCCTTCTGTCGAACCAGTCATCATCAAAGAAATCTCCGAACAAATTGTTTGTTAAAATACTGGGCATCATCATAATATTTTCCTCCTCTTATTGATTAACTGTGCTGTTCTGAAAAGCCCGTTCTTAGCTAGCGGCCGTTTCGGCCTGTCATTGGAAAAACCTCATTGTCTTTTGGGTTTTCCTTTGGGCTTTTCGCTCTTCATGATTATGTTATACACCCATTGTTAGCACTCGTCAAGAGTGAGTGCTAATAACTTTTTATAAACTTCCTAAAGGAAAAATAAACTCGGGATATTAATGATGGGTAAGGGCTATCTGACCAGCCCCTGTTCGATCATGGCCTGCGGACGATCCCCGATCAGGCTCTTACGTCTGCTTACTGAAGCAGGCTGAGTACGCCGTTTGGCGTCTGATTGGCCTGGGTTATCATGGATTCACCGAACTGAGCCAGGATGTTGGCCGTGGAGAAACTTACCATCTCTGCCGCCATGTCCGTGTCACGGATAAGGGATTCGGCCGCCTGCGTATTCTCTTCGGTATTCTTATTGGCGTTGTAGGCATGCTCCAGGCGGTTTTGATATGCGCCGAACACGGCGCGTTCCTCATTTACTGTGTGCAGGGCGTGTTTCACTTCCTCTATGGCGTTTTCCGAGTCTTCCTGCGTCAAGGCATTAGTATCAAGAAGCCCCAGCATGTCCATGTTCAGGATCTTGTAGTGGATGTCTATATACTGGCCTTTGTCGGATCCCGCCTGGATCAGTATATGCTTTTCATACTGATCATAGTCATAGACAGGCGTATCAATCTTGTGCGAACTTGTGGGAGTTCCGATATAAGCGCCTTCATTATTGGAGGAATGTCCGATATAAACATCCAGTCTGGTATCAGCATTTAGCACGGAATTGATCTTATCCAGCACAGACTGCTCGGTATCGTCTCTGCCCACCTCAAGCCAGAGTTGAAATGTAAAAATCCCATCTTTTCCCGATGCGCTTCCGGAGCTAAACGCACTATCCGCATCAGCACGGAATTCAAAAGTAATCATTCCGCCGCTGTCTGAATCTCCTCCGTTGTCACTATTTAACAAGCCCGGGAAAGGATCATCTCCCTTTTCCCCGGTAAGACCTTTCATGACATCCTTAAGCGTATTACCAAGATTTCTTGAAATCTGGTATTCCTGATAATGCGGTTCATATACTCTTTCGTTCCCAACCCAGATATAACCAGGACGCCAATCCCACCAATATCCCAGATCATCATCTGCATGATCGTATGAATAATATTTTACATTGACACAATTGGCGGTAACTCCTCCAATGCCCTGCATATTGAACTTAAACGTCCAGGATGTACCATCTTCCCGGGCATCTGAAGCTGTAATAGATGAGGGATAAGTCACCAGATTGGGAGAAGGGCTGGGCTCGATAAAAGCATCATCCGGCGCATCAAAGGTATGGCCTCCGTTCGCCGCGGAAACATAAGATGCTGCAAAAGAAGCCGCCCTTGCCTCTGTCAGCGTCATGGCGGGATGTGTAACCTTATTACCCGAGGAATCCTCAAACCGCAGTTCATAGTATGCGTTGGTACTGGTACTTATGCTTGACTGATTGATTGCCGCTATGATATCATCCCGCGTTGCGTAAGAATTTGGAGTAAAGCCTACGGTAAAAGTGAAAGGGGGGTTGCCACTGCCGTCCTTAACGGAGTCCGGCATGTAATCTTCCAATTTGAATGAATAGCCACCCGCCACCACGGTATCCCAGTCAACCTTTGATGTTTCATAGGTATTACCATCATACGCCTTCCAGGAAGCTTTGATGCCCTCTTCATCCGCAGCCAGTTTGATTCCGTTGTACGGGATAAACCCTTTATTACTATCCGTTACGTCATATCCGATATGCGTATTCTTAAATGTGACGGTATACTTTTTTTCCGTTCCGACCTGAACAAGCTTATCCGGATCCGGTTGCCATATGAGTCTTTCATTAAAGGAAGTGGTCTCAAAAACGCGGCTCATTTCGCTCTTGATCTGCTGTATTTCCATGTCAATATATTCGCGGTCCTGATCCGTGTTAGTGTCATTGGAAGCCTGAACGGCCAGTTCGGTCATGCGATGAAGCATGTCATCAACTTCATTTAATGCGCCCTCTCCGGTCTGGACGTATCCCACTCCGTCCATGATGTTGGCGGAGGCCTGATTAAGCCCTCTGATCTGACGACGCATCTTTTCGGATATGGCAAGGCCCGCCGCATCATCAGCTGATCTGTTGATGCGATAGCCCGAGGAAAGCTTTTCGGATGATTTGGATTTCTTTGTGTCGGACAGTTGGAACTGTCTTTGGGCGTTCATAGCCAGAAGATTGTGCTGAATGATCATATATAACTCCGTTTATGCGTGATCACGTCCATGTTCGCCAGCCTGCACGCAATGCGGCCGGCCTGATCAGGATCTCTCATGCCAATACCCTCATTTAAGCAGGCTTGATTCAGATGATTCGTCCTGTGGTGCTTATATCACTGTAACGTATATCGGTCGGGCCTGTACATTACCTAATAGTTTCCGCCAAAAAATTCATGGGGATTTTTGCTTAAAAGGGTGATGCCCCTCCGGGGAAAGGAGAGGCATCGGGGAAAATAAGGGATAAAAAGGAATGTGGTAAAAGCTTATTAATCGGAGTGGCACGTTCGCCTTGAACTGCCGTTTACTCCATGTCGTCGGATTCGGGCTCGCCCTCCTTGCGACGTTTCTTCCTGGACAGTGCCCATGCTCCAAGCGTGCCGGTGGCCGTACTCATCATGGCCAGCAGGCCGCCCATGCTGCTGGCATCGCCCGTGCCGGGTGAACGCCTTGCGCCGAGCACGGCTCCTCCGGGTGCGCGTCTTGCTCCAAGAACTGCCGCAGCACCCGCGAGCGGAACCTGTCCATCTCTTATTATAACACGATCCGTGTCTGTGTCCGTATCGGTGTCTGTATCAGTGTCGGTATCTGTATCCGTATCAGTGTCCGTATCAGTATCCGTATCTGAGTCGCTATCTGAATCCGAGTCAGAGTCACTGTCTGAGTCTGAGTCTGAATCGCTATCCGAGTCAGAATCACTGTCTGAATCGGAGTCTGAGTCCGAATCGCTATCCGAGTCAGAGTCACTGTCTGAATCGGAGTCCGAATCGGTATCGGTATCTGTATCTGTGTCCGTATCTGTGTCTGTATCTGTATCCGTGTCTGTGTCTGTATCCGTATCCGTGTCGGAATCGCCCTCTTCAGTATATGTTCTCTTCACTTCGGACCATTCTTTTTCCTGCTCGGTCGTAGTTGTTCTCGTGAAGCTGACCTTATAAAGAGCATCTGTCGTTAGTTGTGTTTCACTTCCTATTTCTGCCGTAACGTCCTGATAAACCGTAGAGTCCGTTCTGGATAAATCATACAGCGTCTTATTATAGAAAATCTTCTCAAGGTCGTATGTAACCCGCGTAACTGTATTAGTATTTTCATTTTTCGAAACAGACGCCGTCAGGTCTTTAACATAGTATTCAGAACTCGAATGAGAATGCCACTCTCCACTTTCAACATATACCTTTTCAGCCGCAACAGAACCTGTACTTGTTCCGGTATTATAAACTGTTGCATTTCCTGCAAGAATAGCACCGGCTATAGACTCAGTCGTAATTGATCCGGAATAAGTTCCGAAATTATACACTACATAATCCGTAAAATAGATCTCTGTATCGGCATTAGGTTGAATAGATGACTGACTGTCATTTAGGTTGGTTCTGTTCAACAGTATGAACATGTCAGACGTATCAAGTCCTGATTGAACCGCAAAGTTAAATATAACCGTTTGTCCATCATTCGAGGTGACCCTCACCTTCTCAGATTCTGCAAATGCAGATGTTAAATCATTGCCCTCTGAATCATATATTCCCTTCTTGGTCTGTATTAAGTATTTAGTCACGTCAGCATAATCAGCCAGTTGATCTGACGTAGCTCCAACAATCTGCTTTGCATAAACATGCCTATTCAATTCTTGAACCCAAGTAACCGCATATCCCTCTGATATCAATTGGTCATGTTCCGGACCAGACCAATGAATCTCTTCATTCAGCATTATCGTAGTACATTCTGCTATATTCAGATTAACAAATATTGTATCAGAATCAATGGCAGTTATGTCCATGCCATACTTCTGGTCACTTCCATATTCCAGCGTGGCCGTGACAGCGCCATCAGCCGTTCCGGCATTCTGGAGATCAATCGAAGCCTTGACTACGGCAGACACGTCCGTACTCACGTCAGAGGCTGAAGTAATCTTCATGTTGCCTTTGCAGGCATTATACTGAATCTGATAATAGTCGCCAGTATTCTTATCAAATACAAATGCATATCCTCCTGCGGCATCCTTCTTATCGCCATCTACTGATATTTGGGTAATGTATCCATCTTCATTAACTCCTGTGATCTTAATGTCATATTTATTCCCGTTATAAGAAGCATCTATGTTTCCGGTCGTGACGTATTTATCGCTGAGGATAAATTCAGTCGTGGCATCACCGGGCATGATTGAACTGCCCACCGTTCCGCTAATTGTGCCGACTTTAACACTTTGAGCAATTGAATCATATACTTTATCAGAACCTATCTCCAAATTAGAGAAATATACCGTATTGGCACATACGTCAGCCTGACTATGGCCATTTAAATACACTTCATTTGCGTAAATGCTATAATGCTCTACGGCAGAATAGATGTCACCATATTTAGACAGTTCATCAGCTATTTCTGTTTTACCCAGGTAATCATCTATTTGATCTTTTGTATAACCAAGACCGGTCAATTTGTCATACAGCCTTTCATACTCTTCAGAAGATGTCTGATTAAACTCTCCGCTCCGAACGACAGTATAACTAACTTCGCCAACCTTTATGGTCGTAACGTCATCTCCAGACTCATTCTTTGTCCAAGTCGCATCCTTTAATGCAGCTCGTATTTCGTCTGTGATTTCAATGCTCTGAGCCTCATCCTCTCCATCAGAAGCTATGTCATCTCCAACGGCATAACCATTTGCCTCAAGTTCGCCCTTGGCATCCTCGGTCAATCCGGAAACAACCAATCCCTTATCAGCGTCAAACTCATATGAACAATCATACTTATTGAGGATATCCTTAATGTCATCAGGAAGGTCATCTTCAGACATGTATTTTGTTTCATTAGTGTTAGTTACCGAGTACCCCTGATCCACCAAAGAGTTTTTGGTTGCCTCATCAACTTCTTCCCGGCTATCAGATCCCTCGTCATCAATCGCATATCCGGCAGCTTGCAGTGCATTTTTCTGATCTTCATTCAAGTTTGAGAACATATATGAGATGCTGCCATCCTCACCCTCGATTTCGACGATGCCGGCATTTTCATATGGCAGGGACGTTCCTTCCTCTCCCGCAGTCGACATGATCTCCTCGAACACGGCTTTTGTCAGCTCCACGGTTCTGCCATCACCGGTCAAAGCATATCCCTTCGAAACCAGTTCATCTTTCCTGGTCTCATCAACTCCTGTTTTTACGTCAGGATTCTCAACATTAACCGTATAACCCGCATCAGTTAACGCTTTTATCTGCTCCGACCCTAAATTGACAAACGTAATGGTTCCATCTTCGGAAACGAATATGTTGTCCGCTGTCAGTGCTCCGGCTTTGTTGATCGCTTCCAAGCCATTTATTTCATTAAGTTTCGACTCAAGGCTTTCTTCATCAAGCAAATCCAATACCTTGGCGTAATCTTCGTCTTTAGAATCAATGACGTCATTATCCTTGGTTACGACGGTTGATATCGTTCCATCCTCATTCAGCGACTTAATCACGGAATAATCATGATTACCGCTAACCTCAACATCTGTTCCTTCCAGATAATATGCAGTGCCTTCCGAAGCCTCATTGACGATCTTATACAGGTCGCTATCGGAAGCAAGTTCAACACCGTTCCAGGTAATGGTGCCGTCGGATTTAACGACGAACTCATCATTCTCGGAAATGCCTTCAATGTCAGTCACTTCCCTGCCGGCCAATTTTATTATCCTGGTAACGTCACTGACGGATACGACCTCCGTAGTAATCTTAGTTACGTTCCCATCATCATCCGTAGAAGTTGTTATCTGAGATCCATTTGTCTGCTCGGCAACAATGTTTGCACGAACGTCCTCCGCCAGTTTCCGGCTGTCAGTGGTCACCTCGCGGGTAACGGTGGTTGTAGCATTCAAGAGGTTAACCGTCTCCGCATCGGAAGTCTGTGCCGTACCCTCAGTACCTGTATTCTGTGCTGCGCCCTCGGTTTCGGACTCCCGGGTCCCGGTTTCGTTCCCGGATCCGGATTCCGATTCCTCAGTTCCCGCTCCGCTCTCGGTTCCTGATCCCTCTGTATCACCCGTGGTTTCGGATCCGGTCGCCTCAGCCTGCTTAACCTCATAATGACCAGTCGTGGTCGTTTCTGTATAAGTGGTAACCTCCGCAGTCTGCTCGTTGCCGTCTTCATCCAGGATCGGCTGACCCGCAGCATCTACCAGGGTAGCTTCCTTAGCTTCTTCGCCATCCACAATGTTTTCCGTGGTCGTAGAATCTACTGCCTTTTCCGCCTCGTACGTAGTACTCTCTGCAACAACCGTCGTTTCAACCGTATAATCATAATCCGTACCGGATTCCTCAAAGGTGCCGGATTCTACGTAAGTATCGGTCGTGGCGATTGTTTCATGGCAGTCTCCTGACTCAGTTGACTCCTCATGGCCGGACGATTCTCCGTATGATTCGGATCCTTCTGAAGTTATGGCATTAGCAATGCTCTCAGACGCACTCTCCTGTCCATTATTAACGTCACTGGTGAGTCCATTGTCACCGGCATCGCCGGGATCTCCATCAGCTGCCTGCGCGGTGATCGCGCTGCCGGCAAACACCAATGCTCCCGTCATAAAGCAGAAAAGACCTTCTCTTATGCATTTAGGTATGTTCTTTGTCTTCACTTGCTCCTCCTTCTGACACGTCCGGATCGTGCAAGTCCACGGTTATCCTGTTCCTGTTTCTTTTCCCTTTCACGGGGACTTCCGCTGACGTCATTCTTTCCCCTGAATGAAGCGTCCTCATTATTAAATTCGTTAGTTTCCTTAAAAATTTGGGTATATTATTAGACGTTATCGGCAGAACCCACAAAAACTTTACGAAAACGTTTAAGTGGGCTCCGCATAAATATCACTCTTTAACGTATAGGACATATTATATCGTAAAAAGGGGTCAAAAGCGTAGCATTATGCGCGAAAATATATTGCACAAAAATCAATGCAATTTTACGTTCCATACAAAAAGCAACAGCATTTTTATGCACTTTTTTCATGCTTTTGGGGTCTAAAAGTATAGCGGGTTTCCGACGAGTTCAAGTATAATTAAACCATCTCTACATAAAATTACTCAATCAAAGGAGGTAATCATGCAGAAAAGAAAGCAAAGCATTAAGGCCAAGATGTTGTTGGGCATACTGCCCATTTTTGCCGGTGCCCTCATCATCCTGATGATCATCAGCGCGGTAAAGAGCAATGGAATCATCATGGAACAGGCTGAGGCCACCGCGACACAGACCCTTCAGGCCGCAGTCAACGACATGGACGGAGAGTTGCAGGAGGTTCGCCGTACTGCCGTCGACATTTCCCGTGCGGTCAGCGCCACCTACAAGACCTCCGACATGGAGGCCATGAAACAGATGCTTTGCGGCATCATCTCTGACAACGACATGGTGCTGGGAAGCGGATTGTGGTTCGAACCCTACGCATATGATGCTGCTGAAGAGTATATTGGGCCTTACTGGTACAAGGACGGGTCTTCAATAACCGAAACCTGGGATTACAGCAACGCCGATTATGACTATTTCGTACAGGAATACTATACCAACGCGAAGGCGATCACTTCCATGCAGGCCGTCATCACGGATCCCTATTATGATGAGACTTCAGGATGCATCATGGCCAGCTGTTCCGCACCCATTTTTGACGAAAATGGCACCTATATAGGATGCGTTACCGTGGACATCGAGCTTTCATCCATCGAGGAAGCTACCGCCGCCATAAGCATGGGCCGTACCGGATCCGCAATGCTCACGACCGCAAGCGGAACCTTCCTATATTCATCAGACTCCTCCAAGGCAGAAACCGGGCAGAACATTACCAATGACTCCAATTCTTCCCTGGCGGAATTGGGCAGTCAGGTGATCGCGTCACCTGCAGGAGAGGGTTCGTACCGGGACGGCAGCGAATCCTACAAGGTTTTCTTTTCGTCCGTGCCCGAGGTTGAGTGGCGCCTGATACTGCAGATCACGGAAGCGGAACTCAGGGAAGACGTAGATGGCCTGATGCAGGTAAGCGTGCTGGTTCTCATCATCGCCCTGATACTGGGCGCGGTCAGCATATTCCTGATCATCAACGGAATAACGCGTCAGTTGGGAGAAGTTACCGCATTCTCCGGTGAACTGGCCAATGGCAACTTCACCATAGCCAACCTTATCGTCAAGAGCAACGATGAAGTCGGACAGATGTCCGATTCACTAAATAACATGTATGCCAACAACAAGGAGATCATACGTCGCATTTCCGAAGAATCCGGAGAGATCAATGACGCCTCCACGACGCTGAGTGCCATGAGCGACCAGCTCAATGCTGAATTTGGCAAGATACGTGACAACATGGTCATGGTAAATGATGCCATGATGAGCACCGGAGCCGCAACCGAAGAGGTCAGCGCATCCGTTACCGAGGTCAATACGTCAGTCCAGCATCTGGCGGAAGAGACGGAGCAGACCTCCAAGGAAGTAGCCAGGATCAAGGCTAGGGCCAGGGAAATAATGGAGAACAGCCTGAAATCCCACGACGACGCGATTGCCATCGCGCAGCAGCGCAGCCGTGAAGTGGAGGAAGCCAGCTCCAAGGCGGAGATCGTACACGAGATAGGAAATCTGGCTGAAGCGATATCCAGCATCGCGGATCAGATCAACCTGCTGTCCCTTAATGCATCCATCGAAGCCGCCAGGGCCGGAGAAGCAGGCCGCGGATTTGCCGTGGTTGCATCAGAGATCAACAAACTGGCCATGGACACCGCGGAAGCTGTGAAGCAGATCCAGGATACCGTAGGATCCATCGAGGAAGCTTTCAGCGACCTGAACAGCAGCTCGGGCAAGCTGCTGGAATTCGTGACAGACAGGGTTACCCCGGATTACCAGAGTTTCGTGGATTTCGGAAAGACGTATGGAGATGATGCCGAGCTGTTCGGCGAACTGGCCATCCGCATCGATGACATGGCGGAAAACATCCGCAATTCGATGGTAGAAGTAAACGGCGCCGTGGCGGCGATAGCTGAATCCACCCAGGCGACCTCAACGCGTTCTTCTGACGTGACGGAATCGGTCAGCAACGTATCCGACGTGGTGAACAACGTGGCGGATCTGTCCGCCAAGCAGCAAAGCACGGCAGACAGCCTGCTTCAGATGGTTCAGAGATTCAAGCTGAAGTAAACTCAGTTCAAGGGTTTAAGCTGGAGCATTCTTACTCCAGCTTGCCCTTCGTCATGTACTGGTATATCTCATCATAACGCCTGTAAAAGGCGATGTACGCGCCGCAGAAATGCTGTACGTCGTCGATTCTCACCCTGTATCCGTCATGCCTGACGAAAAAAGCTCCCCTAAAGAAGTATGGTTTCTTGAAATACATGACGTATTCCGGATATCCGTAACCGTTCAGCATGTGCCTCGCCCTGTGAAAAATGGTCTCGGCCAGCTTGCGTACGTCGAATTCCTGCAGGATCGGCAGATCGATCCCGGACTCAGCCACGCGCCTGTAGGTCTCATATCCGGCCATCAGCATTTCCAGATAAGTGTGATAGCTGGTCGGCTGCTTGTGTATCACGTCCAGGTTGACCCATATGTTTTTGAGTGCAAATTCCAGGTATTTGGGATCAGGATCAAGCATGGTCAGTTCATTGACGGCATATGCCACCCAGTGATCCCGATACTGCTCATAATTGGCCTCCACGAAATGATCAACCGCCCTCCTGGCTGCCTCCAGCCACAGGTCTGACCCCGTCAGCGAAGCCAGCCTGCAGAGTGCAAACGTCGCCTCGCCGTCATAATATACGGTCCTGTATTCCTCCTTCACCTCGAGCGTAAGCGGATCCAGCACGTGAACGAAGCTGCCGTCAGGCCGCATCATGCGCAGTATTCCACGCCCCAGTTCCTCGCAGATGGGGATGTATTCATCGGTTTCATATGTCTTCATGAACTGGCTGAGCGTGATGACGGCGACTCCGTTTCCTCCCAGCTTGATCTCGTTCGCAGATTCCTCAACCAGGTATGCGATGCCGTCATCATAATGGGCCATCCGGCAGATCATGTACCTGATGGCGCTCAGCGTGCTGCGGTAAAGGTTTTTGTCATTGATCACCTCGGTTGCGCACACGAGGCTCCACAGGGTGGACGAATGGCGCAGGATGTTGTATCCGGGGATCAGCTTGTGATAGATCGGATAATATCCATAGTTAAAGGCTCCCTCGGGATGCATCTGGCTGATCAGGTATCTGACGCTGCTGCCCACGATCGTCCTCACGTCATGCGGAGTTATCTCGTCTATGATGCGCCTGCCGCAATTGTAACCGTCCCTGTACAGCGAATATATATCGCCCCTGTCATCGCAGAAATATCCCGCGCAGTCAAAAAGGAGCAGCATTGACGGCGTCTTGAGGATGACGTCGTCATCCCTTGACATGGTGTATTTGTTAAAAGTACGCAGGTCAAATAGCTTTTCCTTATAGTTCAGGAGCCTGTTACCGTTAATCTCGGCTTCTGTGTAGGCATAGTCGTAATGCCGGTCCATCGAAATGCCTCTGCGGAAGAATTCATTATACGAAGAAAACATGAGGTCCACGGCTTCCCTGATGGCTTTTTCCTCAGACCTGATTACGATCTCAAGCTTCACCCACTTGGGGTCAACGTCGTTTTTCCTGACGCCCTTGATGGCACGTGAGCACGCCGTGGCCACGGCCTCCTCCAGCGTGACTCCCGACGCATGAAAAATGGTCGCCCTCTCCTTGGTGTTGCATACGCTGATGAACACCGCGAACCGCCTGGATCCCGGCTCCCCCGTCAGGTCCTTGGCGATCTCGTCTTCGTACTCCTGGATCGAAATGGTGTTGAAACAGTAATCGGTCAGGGCCCTTAGCTTGGCCGTCAGTTCCTTGTCATATCCTTTTGCCATGTGTTTTCTCCATCTTTTATGAAAAAATAACTGTCCGGAATCCATCCCCGCTCCCATGAAGCGTCGGATGAGACTCCGAACAGTTATCATCATATCAAAAGGTCTGGTTCTTTTCAACGGGAGCCGATCATCATAATCCCGTCACGGGATCGTCTGACCGGTGCCGCATTGTCCATGAGCCTACGCCCGCATCAGTTGGTCGTCATGTTGGGGTCACTGCCGAGCGTGACTTCAATGTCCTTTTCCTCGTAATTGTTGGATGCCTGTGCAACCGTGACGGTCACCGTTTCACCTGCGCTGTACTTGGACAGGTAGTCCTTGAGATCCGTGGAAGAGGTCACGCTCTTGCCATTGATGCCCGTGATCACGTCTTCCTTCTTGATGCCGGCCTTTTCGGCTCCTGATCCCGTTTCAACCGATGAAACGTATATTCCGACGGGCAGTCCGTACGTCATGCTGATCTCTTCGGTCACGTTCATGATGCTGACTCCGAGGTATCCTCTCTGTCCAAGTTCAACGGTTTCCCTGGTCTCCTGATTCATCATGTTTTCAACCTCTTCCATGATGTCAGAGATCGGTATCGCATATCCCACGGAATCAACCTGCGACCCACCGATCTTGGCGGAGTTGATGCCCACGAGTTCACCGTTCATGTTAAAGAGTGCGCCGCCCGAGTTGCCGGGATTGATGGCCGCATCAGTCTGAATGTAAGTGTTGTTGTCAGTATTGCCGTATGAGTCCGTGGCGCCTATCTGCCTGTTCAATGCGGATACGATGCCGGTGGTCACCGACTGACCATAGCCAAGCGCATTGCCGATGGCCACTACCTGTTCACCAAGCTCCAGCGCGTCAGAATCACCTATGGGTGCCAGGGTAATCTGATCAAGCGTGTCCTTTGACAGGTCATTTATGTCTATCGCAATAACGGCGATGTCCCTGGACTCATCATAATCCTTGACGGTCGCGGTGATGATGTCGGCATTGTCTGCTTCCTTTTCGTCATATTCATCCCAGCTGAAGACCACCGACAGAGTCCTGTTGTCCTCAACCACGTGGTAGTTGGTCAGGATCAGCAGCTCATCGTCCGTTTCCGCGATGATGACTCCGCTGCCCGCGCTCTTGGATTCCTGGGTAAAGTTGCCCCACATGCTGCGGATCTCGGTCACGCCATAGTTGGTGATGGCAACGACGCTGGACAGGTTTGCCTCCACCACGTCGCTCACGTCCATGTTGTATCCGGCTGAAGACCCTACCACGGTATTGGCCGCACCGTCCTTGACGTCATCCTGCTTGTTACCCTTGTTCAGCTCTATGCGGTCCTGCACGGTCGTGGTCCCCGCATTGTTCTTATTGGAAGCTGCCTGCTTGTTGACGGACTCCTCCAGCGCGGTCATGCGGCTGTTAAGATATGAATAGGATATCGCACTTCCGCCGAGGATGCCGGCCATGAGTATCGCGGCCGCTCCAAGCACCATTCCGAACCTGCCCTTCTTTTCGCCCTTGGCCTTTTTCCTCGATTTCTTATGTTCTTCAGGGGAGTAGCCATACCTGTTGTAACCGGTATTGTTGTCCGGACCGTTTGAAGTGCTGCCATAGCCCGTACCGTAGGCGGTGCCTGTCGTGCCGTAGCTTGATCCCGTGCCTGCCGAGCCGTACGTGCTGCCCGCCGCCGAGCCAGTATATGAACTGCTGCCCGAATTGCTGCCGTAAGCGTTGCCGGGCGTCCTGGAATAAGCATTGCCGTAGGTGCTGCCCGCTGCCGTATTCGTGTATGACCTGCCACCCGAATTGCCGCCATAGTTGCTGCCGGTCGTTCCATAGGTCGATCCGGTACCCTGACCATATGACCTGTCATAACCGCCATTTGCATAACCCGAGAATCCGGTGCCGCCTGATGAGTAATAACCATTACCTGCGTTGGATGCGGAACCGCCGGCAGTCAGGTCCGTATATCTGGGGTTGGAAACGGTAGGGCTGGGCTGCGTCGTGCTGCCCGTCGTGCCATACGTGTTTCCGGTGTTCTGCGTTTCAGTTTCGGTCCCGGCCGTCTCAACCGTCTGAGTCGATCCTCCGGTCACGTCCGCCGTTGATTCAGTTCCGGTCTGAACCGTCGTGTTGACTGCCTGCGTAGTCGCGGCATTTTCAGTCTTCGTGGAATCAATTCCGTCCGAATTATTATTTGTAGTGTTTGCTCCGGTAGTCACAAATCCATAATCGTTGTCATACATGATCTCTTCCTCCTCTTCTCTTTTCCCTTTCACCGCCCGGCATCAAGCCGTTCAGTCGGGAGTTTCATCAAGCCTTCTACGCTTGCCATGATCACATGATACAAATGAATTATGGTGAATTTGTGCAATAATTGTGTTTTTTCTGTGTCTTACTCGTCTTTTCATCTTGTCAGGCCGTCACGGCTGCGGTGCCGATCGATGCGAGTCCGGCGAGCAGCGCTATGGGGATCACGAATATCGCCGCCCCGAAGATTCCCACCGCAAGTCCTCCCAAAATCAGGAATCAGTTTCATCTTGTTCCCTTGTGTTCCGGTATATTTTGCCGTCTCTATCAGAGACAGTTTTAGGTTCTCAAATGCTTTTCCTCATGTCAATTATATACAATCAGCATGCTTCATTGTGCCATATAATGCTTCCGCCTTCATTTATTTCCGGATCATCCTGTGAGCTTTCCGTTACGGATGTTTGTGTCTCTTTCGTTCCGGATCCGCATCCGATTCTTCGTTTATCCGGTACATACTTGTTCAGTCATTGCTCAATCCCCTCATGATGCTTTATCCTTAACGTTACTGCACAAACAGTTCCTCTCCGGAAATGACGTTTTGTAATATCCCGGAGTATTTATTCCGTTTATGTCTGTTTCCGCTTATCAGCGTAATATGTATCGCTTTTTGAGTTCCGGATTCTTTTATGAAGGCTTCCATCCTGTTTATGATCTTATCATGTTCATCCTGATCAAGAACGAAGGGGGCATTTGTCTTCCTGGACAAAAATGCTTTTTAAGTCAGGGAGGACTTCTTTCTTATGCCGCAGGAAAACGTGACCATGCGAAAGAATCTGAGATACATGCCACTGTTGTTACACTCCCACCAGTTCATAGAGATCAACTACGTGCTAAAGAGTTCCGGAAGCGTGATGATAACCCGATCCGGCAACCTGCCGCTCAATGATGGCGATATCATCCTTTGCCCACCCAAATTTGATCATTGCTTTAAAACACATGATGACAACAGCATTATCCTGGATTTTTTTATCAGGGTGACGACTTTTGATGCCGTTTTTTCCCAGTTGCTTAACAAGTGAAATTACTTGTCAGTGGTGTTTTCAAATGCGATCTACAACATGGAAGGGAGTTATATCCTTTGGCGCTGTAAGGGCGATGATGATCTATGCGAATTGGTTCTGGAGTCTTATCGGGAATGGTCAGACCGACCTAAATACAGCGAACAGATGATCGAGGCAAACATATTGAAATTCTTCATTATGTTGATGCGCGAGCATGAAAATGAGGCCATCTTTTCCGTTCCTCAGGTTAACAGCACGGATTCGGTGTTTAATACTTCACCTTCAGATCATATCCGCATCGATGCCTCACGCCTGTTCAATGGCTTTCTTCGCTTCAAGGACATAGTGTTCAGCAGATGCCCCGACCTGCCTGATCTCATCATCGGTAAGCGGCCTTACTATGTTCACAGGATTGCCAAATGCCAGCATTCCGTCCGGTATTTCCTTATTCTGCGTGATCAGGGTTCCGGCACCTATAACACAGTTACTGCCTATCCTTGCTCCATTTAGAACTATGCTGCCCATTCCGATCAGCGTATTATTGCCCACGCTGCAGCCATGAAGTATGCTTCCATGTCCTACCGTTACGTCCGATCCGATATCCATGGGAAAGCCCCTGTCCACGTGCAACACGCAGTTATCCTGAATGTTTGTCCGCTCACCTATTGTAATTCGATCCTCATCACCTCTGATCACGGCATTGTACCAGACGCTGCTGTCCCGTCCAAGCGTTACGTTTCCGATTATACGGCTTCCCTCTGCATGCATAAAATAATTCTCCTCATATGTTTGACTACTTTGATCAAACTGCTGCATACAATGGAATCCTTTCCCGTTTTACCCTTTCTCTTAATTCTAATGGCAATGGGGATTATTATCTCTCTTATTTCGTCAATTCTGTATACCATATTTTCTTTGATGTATGCATCAAATCCGTGATTGATGAATCCGCTTAAAAATGATACCGCTGTCTTCTTCATGGATGGAGTCGTATCCGCGGGCGAAACAACTACATTGGGCATTTGTTCTACAAGATTAAGTGTTTTTTCCATGCTTTGCTGTTTCTCACGCGCAACTATTTCCATAGCCTGCTGTTCATTTCCACCCAGGCCATGCTAAGGAACTGTCACGAAATAATCTTGCCATTTTGCTTGTCTGGATTCACAGAAGCGTCGCTGTCGTCAGTCGTCGATGTAAGCTTATCATTGTCCCTTGATACTTCAATTATCTCATATATTTTCTTACGCATCTCCTACTATTACTCAAACCTTCCAGACCTCAAGGCGGTGTAAATACTGATAAAGCCTACGCTTTTTAATATATTTTTGGTTATGCTTCTATAAATTATTATTATAGTACAGCCCAAAAGCTTTATCTACAACAAATGCCATATTCACGATTCCATTTATATGTGTCCCATCAACTATCATACGCCTCACCATCCCTTGCAAAAATATATAGCCGAGATGATGTCACCCGATCCTATTTTATGCCCCGTTAATTCTACTGGGTAACCTGCAGCAGCTTCTTCTCTACTCTGTTTAATACGTCCAGGTAGTATTCATAGTCCGCCGTCGACATATTGCTCGTATCAAGATTATCGATCTTGGAGGCAAATTCCGTATACCTGTTCAGCATCTCCGTGTAGTCTGAAAGCATGGATATTGCATTTGCAGGGTTCTCCGCATACTTTTTCATAAAGTCACAGTAGTCGTTCATAAAGGATTCGTATTCATCAAGTGCTGTCTTTAGTTCCGGATCCACTCCGGTGGTAGAGGACAAGCCTGGTTTTTGCGATGGATCGGCACCATTCTTTTCTCCGCCACCGAAAGATGTCACCGAGGTCTCTGCAGGACCTCCCATAAGCTTGGCAGATTCAACTATCTTATCAAAATCAGCTATCTTATTCTCTGTTGAATCAACAGTCTCGCACATTACCACACAGTACATGTCACCTGTATGTATGTCAAACGATGCCACAAGCAAACCATTCAGATCCATGCCATCCTGATTAACGGTAAACCGGAATTCCTTTCCGGGGAAGCCTGCAATCTGTATTTCTTTTACAAATGCTTCATCCTGCCCATTAATATTATCAAGGCCTGCCTCAATCGCGTCAAACAGCATTCTATCCACTGCCGCATCCACTTGTGTCTGATTTGTCTGCAACAGGGCCTGATGTGATGCAATAGCCGTAGCCGTTTCTCCGTCATCATCATACATATTCCTGTAAATAAAATCTATAAATCCGCCCTGATCCTTCGATGTTTCAAAGGCGTATACCAGCATATCCCCCCCTTCATCATCCGGCTCCTGAAAATATCCGGGGATGGTGTATTGGATGTTTCCGATTTCAACTGTCTTTTCCGCGTAGGATCCCTTCCCGGTAAAATCGATAATGCCCTGTATGATCCAGAGAACAGATAACAACCCCGATATGATAACCGCAATAATGGAAATCACCCTAAACCGTGCCCGCTTGACCAGTGATAAGATCGACAACACAAGTGCGCTTACCACAAGAAAAATCGTCAGCGGAATGCCATCAACAAACCACGATGCACCGGCCATAACAATGGCAGCCACTGCCACTATAGTCCATACGAAGGATCTCTTCCGTTCTTCCGTCTTTATCGGTTCGTTCTGCACCGGCTGCTGTGCATACGCCTGTGACTGGGTATATGATTGTTTCACTTCATCCATATTTGCTTGCCGTGCTTGCTGCGGTGTCTGCACCGTTACCAGTTCCGCGCCGCAAGCCGCGCAAAACTTGTTACCATCGGGATTTTCAGTCCCACATTTGCCACAAAATGCCATAATGAACCTCCTCTGTTCCTGGTTTTCACTTTGTTTTAGCGGAGTCATCCGTTTTTAGGATGTAATGCTCTATTGTCATGAGTCTGTTTCCGGATGCTCATTGTAATAGGTCATGGTTTGCTCAAACCTCTCCATGATCTCAACCGTCCTGCAATTGACCTCGATCAGTCGGCGCATCAGTGGATCTTTGCCATACTGGTTTACAAGATCGGATGCCATGGCCATGACGAGACGGCTTGCTTCCTTTGTTTTCTGAGTGCGTTCAATCATGTCTTCAATTTCATGTCTCATTTAAATGCTCCTCCTGTCTCCCATCAGGTTATGAGGTTATTCACTATGCCCACAGAATTTCATGTAAGCATTACACGCCTGGACTTCAAATCACTTTTTGATCACGTTGCGTAACCCCGCAGCTATACGCCCATATGTATACTTTATCATCACACAAAAAATCACATCCCCACCAATATGGTGGGAATGTGACATATTCATGCAACAAACATTTTGTAGAAAACATATTATCTGGAGATAGTAAGAAAATGTCGGCTATTTCCACTTCTATCATTTTCCTCTGCGTCTTCCGTGATTATTCTCAGATTATTCTCCCGTAGGAGATCATCTACATCGCACAATCTGTTTTTTCCAAAGTTCAGTGCCGAAATTATGCAGGCATCACGCATGTCCCTGGGATACAGTTCATTAAATCCATATAGTTTCAGAGCTTTATTTGCCTCTTCTTTTGTAAAGTGACCGACAATGCAGAATCGGATGATCAGATCCCTGTTGGTTGTATGCTTTTCCATGGTAATGATCTTACTGCCGTATGATTCAGTCACGCCGGCAAGGGAATAAACATCCTTTAACCTGATCTTCTTTTTTGCAAGGGTATCCTTCATGTAGTAGTAGAATGACTTGCTGCCGTCAATAAGATCGGAGCGATTCGCTTTTATATATTCGCCCAGCTGATCCGGATGCGTGTTCTCCAGAATGGCGTTTAATTCATTTGTAGACTTTGGTTTCATTGACACAGTTCTCCTTATGCGGATTTACTGTATACTATATCACTTCCAAAGCAAAAATATAAAGGGGATTACTCTCCTCCCCACACAAGTAAGCAGGTATTCAATAATCAGATATACGTTTTCCATACGTAACATCGGTTTTGTATACGTAATCGAAATATACGTCCTGGTTCTTATCCACCTTTTTATAATTTACAGTGATCTTTGAGTCGAACGCATCTGTCCACCGGTGGAAGTCCACCTTCCGCACAGATTAACCCATTTGGCGTTTTTTGTAAGCAATTCCTTGTAATCCTGCACTGAATAATCATCGTATTTGACATCTTCGCCCATAGAATTCAGTGCGGTTTCAGCCGAGTGCAGGTTGCCGGACTCTATCATATCCCTAACGTTCAGAAGCAGACATCCGTTTATCATGTCTGTTGAATCCTTATATCCAGATATTCGTGAAAACCAGGTTTTTGCCGTGTCATAGTCCTTTGCATGAAACAGTGAGGTTGCATAATCATATGTGGCTGACTTAAACAGATCATCGGAATCCATATATCCTGATGCAGCCTGAAAGGCAGTTGAAGCACCCTTATTGTCCTTTCGGCTTAGACATGTCTGCCCTTCTGCATATCTGGCTGCCTTATTGGAAGAAACATTATTTGACTCCGGGTGTTCAGAATATAATGAACCCAAGCGGTGGAGTAATCCTGTTTTTCAACTAACTGCTCTCCCATTGTCATTATCCGATCATTTGCATCATGAAATCCAGAAGAGGCCCTGTAGCTTTTGGCGGCGGCAAGGTAATCCCCCTTGTCCTGCGATGCCAAACCTAGATTATACTCACACTCATAGATCTTATCCTGGGCTCCTGAATAATCTTTTATGCCTACAAGAATTGCCTTGGCATCAGAATAGTTCCCTTCATCCATAAGGGAAACGGCATAATTGAAATCTGCCTGCTGTATAAGATCCGACGAATCCTCATATTCAATGCATAAAGCCAAATGTTACTTTGCCTTTAGCCAGTCATTGTTTTCAAGCGCAGACTTACCCGCGGTATAATTATACAAAGTGGTTGCTTCATCAAGCTTCGTAGCGGCATTCTTATAATCACCAACGACAGTGTAGTAATTGACGGCCTTTTCGTAATCTCCCCTTTCAAATGCCCTGTCTGCCTTATCATACTTAGCTGAAATCGTGAAGTTCATAAAATACACCGGCAAGGCTACCGCAACGATGGCAAATACCGTTCCCACGATAATAAGTGGTTTTCTGATTCTTTCAACACTTACCTTCTTTGAACCGACAGTTGCATCTCCCAATGACTCCGGATGCAGAACATACCCACAGTGAATGCAGGCAGGTGACTGATCAGATATTTCTTTTCCGCATTCCGGACAGATAATAAGCACCATCACATCCTCCCTCTTTGAATCATTCCTGTACTCCACTGGATTTTAGTGGAAGCATTTTGTTTTTGAGCAGAATTTCGTTTATGTCAAGGATGCTACCGGGGCGTTCATTAAAGAAAGTCATGATCAACGCGTCCCTGGAATCCCTGGCATACAGCCTATCCATATGATATATTTCAAGGGCTCTCTGCGTTTCCCGGAGAGTAAATCTTGCCGCGTAACAGATTCTTAGAATTACATCCCTCTGCCGGGTGATTTTTTCCTCGGTCAGCAACTTATATCCGTAACCCTGCGAAATATCAGCCTGTAGCAGAACATCCTGCTTGAACAGCCCTTTTTCCTTAAACCTGGCGTTCATATACCTCATGAAATCACGGTCTCTGCTTAACAGATCTTCCTCATTTTCATCAAGAAAAATATCAAACTTACCCGGATGGGTATGTTCAAGTATTTTCTCCAAATCCTCAGTATCCTTTTTATACATAAATCACTCCTGTGTTATACTTAATTACGTACCGTTTTGCGAGGTGGTTTATGTTTGACAGCATATTGCCGGTTTCTTATTACAAGGAAATCGCAACTCTAAATGAAGATCATAAGGTTTATATCGTTCAGCACGTTGAAACCCGTAAAATCTATGTAAAGAAGGTTCTTACGGTATACAATCCGGCCGTTTTTGAACAATTATTCAGGCATCCGGTAATTCATACTCCACGAATCTACGCCATGTATGAAAAGGATGACGTGCTGACCGTAATAGAGGAATACGTCTCCGGGGAAACTCTGCAGGAAGTTCTTGACATGGGCGTATCATTTTCCGAACCCGAAGTGGTAGATTACGCGATCAAGCTGTGCGATATACTTTCTGAACTGCACGGTCAGTCGCCGTCTATCATACACCGCGACGTCAAGCCCTCAAACATAATGCTTACCGAGGACTCCAGGATCATCCTGCTTGACTTAAACGCCGCAAGGATCAGTCAAGATGAAAAGGAGCGCGACACCAGGCTGCTTGGTACCGAAGGTTATGCGGCTCCCGAACAGTTTGGATTTGGGAATTCCACCTGTCAGACGGACATTTATGCAGTCGGAAATCTCATAAAAAATCTGCTGAACCCGGATTCCGGTCGGGCAAAGGTCTCTTCCAGGCTGCAGTCAGTGCTGGATAAGTGCCTGCAGATTAATCCAAGGGATCGTTTTGCCTCAGCTGAACACCTAAAAAAATGCCTGTCAAAGTGCACATGACACATTCACATGGATGTATTTCTACGCCCAATTATATCAACCATCGCCGTGAGATACCCACACCGTACAGGTGGGAATTTACGAGGTTTCATAAAAAATGCGGTTAATCAACTGTCCAAAATGCGGAATAAGATGTTCTGACCAGTGTCAGACATGTCCGGACTGCGGTTTTGATTTAGGGACATATTTTGAGGTAAGCAAATCAAAACAGAAAAAGCATATTGATAAGCAGACATTAATGTTTTTAGGCATTGCCGTAGTAGTTATTACGGCAATTGTTGCCACAGTCAGGATCAAAAAAGGATTCACTCATGCATCCATAATTCAGAATGTCGCAACTGAAACTACCGAATCCTATGATGAAGATGCGGAAACTGTCAATGAAGAATCAGTCTCCGAACCCAGTCTAATCTCTCAGGATTTCAATGAATCACCCGCTGACGAATCCGACGGCCATCAGCAAAAAGAAGCTGATGATGAGAAAGAAGCAGATAATGATTCCGTAGATGATTCAGAAGAAAAAACAGGGGAAGTCGATGTCTCCGGAGTATATACGGGCGATGATCACGAAGCCCTTGTGATAGATTCCGATGGCATGGCATATTACTATTGCATTCAAAAACAATATACCGACCTGCAATGTCCATGGTACGTAGAAGATGATCGTGTTTACATTGCTCTGGCCAGGCTACATTGCACCATATATGCCGACATAAATGCTGACGAACTGATTTTCAAGTCTGACAGCATTAATTGGAATCCTGAGGTATTTACAAAGGTTAACGTATCTCCGGAGGAATATCTGACCAGAAAGCTTACGACATATGATCCAAAAGGTACTCTGAATATTGACGGCACCATCACATATGAAATGGATGGCATTAGCTACGTGGTTCCAAAAACATATGCTGATTTTGACGATTATGATTTTTTGGGCAATGATTGTTCAGTATTCATAGATGTTGATGCGCAGACTGATTATAGTGCCAGCATTCTGTTTTATCGTACAAGCCAGGCTGATCAGGCGGCCGATGACTCTGAAATGGACAAAGTCAGGTCATTTGCAGCAAGATTTTATGATGACGTCAGTATAGGATCATTTAATGAAATCAACATTGCAGGATACAATGCTCACCTCTATGAAGTATCCGGATATCAAAATGAAGGTTTTCAGAATCTGCAGAGTTATGCGGTAACCGGATACTATGCGATTTTTTATAATAGCAAGGCCTCCAATATGAACATTATCGCAATAATGCAGAACGAAAGTCGGTCTATTGACAATTCAGAAGCCTTTAAGAGCATGCTGGATAATGCGTGGTAAGTTGCCCGCATCATAACTGATAACGGCATCGTATCCTTATATATTTCATCATATCAGAATCCATTATCGGCATCCCTTTCCACTCTTATTCAAGGGTGACAGTTTCCGCATGGATCGTAACCCAGCGCGATGATCTCTTCCCGGGACATATCCACGTCCTGACGTAGGAGTGAGAGCCTGTAGATTTCCGGTTTTGATCCGTAGCAACCGCAGATCCGTCAGTTGGAGTCACGACAGGTTGACTGACGCATAGTTTAGCGCGCCGGAGAGTCCGCCTATGTGATCTCCGTCCGGGTGTGTGGCTATGATCACGTCAATCTTCTTGATCCTGTTTTGGCTGAGTATTGTATAGATGGTCGACGATGCATTAGCCGGCCCGCCGTCTATGAGCATGTAATGACCGTCACACTTAATGAGAGCTGCATCCCCCCTGTCCCACGTCGATGAATTCAACCCGGAACGAGGATTCGCTATCCGTTGGTGCTGCCTTAATTATCATAGGCGGCAGAAATGTCATGATGAACAGCATGCTAAAAGCTGCAAAGAACCTATTCGGCTTATGTCCTTTTAGCTTCCTCATAGTAACCTCTCTGACATGCTTAATGCCCCTTCTCCTAAGGAACTGTAACAGAATTACCAAGTCATTTCACGCAGAATGTTTTTTTCTATTTCTCCAATGTATACGTCATCATCTCATATTTCAGTCTGCTGCCCTCAGTGAGCTCAGGCGACAAAAGTGCTCTCGCCACCAGCTTCAGGTCATCCGATTCCACGTCAATGCGCCGCAGATTCGCATAATCTCCGTCTATGCTCACGACTTCATAAAACCATGTCGTAACTGTTCAGAACCCCCTGGGTTCTGACAGTTACGCATAGATCGGAAGAGCA
>CALGGH010000236.1 GCA_937916415.1 uncultured Lachnospiraceae bacterium | reverse complement strand
GCAATTCTATCAGGAATCTTCCAGTGAAAAAATGCACCTATTATCTACCAGTTACGAAATAATCAGCAGACACTAATTAATAGATACAATCTATTTGACGCTTACTACGAAAAAATATAGAGTGAAAAATTATTGAGCCAGAGAATATAGAAAATGCTGCACTTTTGTTCAGAGCCGGGCAACAAACAGACAACGAATGGATTAGTAGCTTACGAAGCGCAGGAGAGAGAAGACGGCAGGAGACTAATACTCATTGCAGATGACCGGTTCGTCGTCATGGCGCAGGTCAATTACGCCGTCGCCGGGTTCATCTAGATCATCGAACTCAAAGTCGTCGAATACCAGGTCATATTCTTCATGAGCCATATAGTATTCTTCCCACTGACGGGCGTTCCTCGCCATGCATTCCCTGGAAATCCAGGTAACGGCCTGTGTATTTCATGATCGTCTCCGTTCACTTTAGAAAAACTATTTAAAATAATCACTTTCCATGTGTCGCACTACGATTTCGCTTTCAGGATATATTTCTTCTCGACTTGCACCCAACCGAATAAAATCTTTTGCTATCCTTGTTGGATTTAAAAGTCTTATTTCAAAAAGCGTGGAGTTGATGGCATTCTGATTTTCCATACACCTGCAATCGTATGATAGTTCCTTTGCCGACGCCATGTCTCCCTTGAGGTGATAATTGGGAAATATGGTAAATGCTCCCTTCTGATTTCTCATTCGGTCGCTTTGATAATGGTGATAGATGGAGAGCGGAGGCAGGACATCATTTAATTGGTTCACGACTATAGGATAGGCGTCATTGTAATATCTCAGACACAGGTAAAAAAAGGGATTAAACTCGCCTGCGGCCAGATATCCTGCCAAGTTGCCTTCCATTTGTATACGCCTTTCATCAATAACGCTCAGGTTAGGTATTCCAACTCCGGAGACATTCGTTGGCCATAGGTTGTATATGTCATTTGAGATTATGGTACTAAGGACGTTGGTCAGATTACTTTTAGCACCAGGGATGGATTCAAGCGGCTTGATGGCATGTTTTATATATGTCTCCTTGTGATCATCGTTCTTAATGAAATCAAAGACCACCTGATTAAGCCTAATGGGCCTAAGCACCCATATTGCGGGAGTTGCAGCATCTCTGGACCTGGAATTGCCTGAATCAGACAGGAATGCGTCAAGAGCAAAGGACAGAGCAGTCCAAAGCGACTCGCTCCAATCCAATAGTCGGGTTGATCCGCCATAATGTCTATATAGCGCCATCCATTCCATTTTGGTGCGTGGTTTCTCTTGCAGCAGGTGCCAGGATCGGGACTTAAAGACTTGTAATTTGGAATCCTCTGTTAAGTTCAGGCTGTTATAAGAATCCAACTCATTGATCATGCCGGAGGAGAAAGACCGAAGTGCCGTGGGCAGCAACTTATAATGGAACAAATTATGTCCGCGAAACCATAAGGGATCATCGGCTGAGGCAGGATCCTCCGCCATGTTAGATATGATTTCTATGAGTTCTGCAAGCGAATATGCTGAATATCTTTTAATCACCGTAATCCCCCAATACTATTTTTAAGACACCATTCTCATTTTCATTTGCATTGGCCCATAGTTGTTTTTGGCGGTATTTTTCATAGTATGTGCTCACAAATTCTGCCTCTATTCCATCCGTATCCATATTCGTATCTGCCCCATTATAGTAAATTCCTATTTGTGAGGCGATTTCTGTTTCATGCATTGTTTTTGCCCACGCGGAACCTGCCACACTGCTTTTGTATATGGTTAAATACATTTTGTCGAATTCGCCAGAAACAACCTTCATGCCGGAGGCCATTTTTAAAACACGTTCTACGGTATCGATCCTGTCCATCATAATTTCAGTGTTTAGCCGTTCAGGAGTATACATGCTATGAAGATTCATAAAATTTCGATAACCGACATGGTTAAAGCTGAATACCGCACACATGCCCAAATCAGCAAATATTTCCCTGTAAACTTGCATATATTCATTCATCAAGGTAACAATACGTGTTTTAGTCCATATTTTCATCATTTTATCAAAGTGTACCAAGAATATCGAACTATTTTCTTCCAAAAGGCCTAGCTTAACAAGTGCGGCATGGTTCTTTTTGGACGAATAGTAAATCTTATTAAGGATTCCATGCGTTTTGTCTTCCAATCCATCTATATTATAAATATTATACTTTAAGACGGATTGGATGCCATCATGCAGGTGGGAAAAAATAATCTCTCCCAATTCACTTGATTTATCGGTAGTCAAGGGTATTTCCCCATCTCCACACAACTGACATACATACAATATGTTTGTGCAGTTGGTTCTGATGCGAATAACACTGTCAAGCAGATTGATCAGAGCAGTAATTCTTTCAGGTCTCATCTGTTGCTTTTGGCTTTTTTGGATCACAGTAGCCAAAAATGACTGGAATTCAGCTTCGTTGCCATACATATTCTTTAACATTTGCTCTGTTGCATCGCCGTCATTTTTGTTAAAGCCAATGATTTCTAGCAGGTCATTATCGCATGCTTCACGAATCAGGCATTCAATACATCGCTTACTTATCACCATAAATGCCGCTTTAACTTGACTGACATCAAGAACAGAAACGGGTTTTCCGTTGAGCAAGGAAGACATCGCGGCATTGTTAAGGACATTGTCATCATCTATTGAATCAGTAGTACAGCCAACGGGTGGTTGTCCTGATAGGCTTATAAGTTCAATAAATGACATAGACAGAACTTTCTCAAAAGAAACTTGTTCTCCGGAAGGGTCAATCCAATCGCCTATCGGTTTTACATTGCTAAATATTGTTGAAGTTAGTATTGATGGGATTTCAGTCAATCTGGCCCTATTAATGATGTCTTCAAATACATCTTCGGGAATGCATTTTCTAAATGCAGTTTGCACAGCAGAAGTAAGTACGGCATTTTGCTGGGAAATATTTAGACTATAAGCTGCCTCCGGAACGATTTCAATCAGATTCCTGATGAAATCTCTTGCCAGCCTGTTCAAAAGGTAGCTGATTACCTGCCCATTTCTCTCAGACCTTTCTATATACATAAAATTGTGTGACGCCTCGTGTACAAGCGTGGGAAGATATTTAAAAGCCTTAGCGGCATCCATGTCAGAAGGCATAAAAACAGCACACATTGCCGGACGATTATTACGTCGATCCGAAAACAATGTAATCATGCGCGTACGTCCACGAGTTAGGTCATACGAGATTGTAAAAATGCTATGCTGATAATCATCATGACATTTGGTAAATTCCTCATCCATATCCTGTAAAAATTCACGATATGCGAACAAACATTTTTCCCGATAATCGCAGGAATCCGTAGGATTATTCTTGTCACCAATGGCTGACTGAACAATGCTCAATGCAGAATTATGCTCATAGACGATCCGTCGATATCTATCTTCTTTTTCAAGCATAGTATGTGCGCTTTCCGCATAAATCGCGTCTTCGTCCAAACGAGGAATCGTCAACTCAAGTATCGCTTTTTCTATTAGATAAGTTTCGGAATGGGATGAAATGAAATCTTTTATAGAATCCATGGCTGATTTCAGCAGGGCATATCTTTGAGCGTAATAATCCACTGAAGATAATCTTTTCATAGCTGGTCTCCTTATTGAAAAAGCGGGCATTAAGCCCGCTTCTCAGAGTTAATGTTTAATCCGCTGTAAGCTTTCGGAATACTTCCATTCCCTGAGCAGCCAATTCATCCCGCATTCCAAAATCCGTATACAGCCCACGATTGCTGTTCACGGCATAAATAAAGGGTTTGTTTTGAAATGTGTCCTCCTGCTTAATGGGTCTTAAATCCTCAATACCCGGCCACTCATTCAATTCCACTACGTCCATATCATTCTCCTTCCATGCTCATCCCTCAATATATATAAATCAAAAGAAAACACGCAAACCCCATCTCCCAACCGTTATATTCCTGTTTTGATTGGAATGGGTTATCGTGTTTCTTTTTTTTCTCATTATATAACCACATGAAAAAAAATAAAACACTTCAGCTAAAGAAAATACTGTTTTTTTCCCCGGAACCGGGCTACAAACAGGCAACGAATGGATTAGTAGCCTACGAATTGCAGGAGAGGGCAGCAACAAATATCTAACGGCCGGCAGAGCAACGCCCGGTTTCATAAATGCGATAACCCCCGGAGGGGTGATGCCCTGATGCATCACTTCCCCCCGGGGGTTCGTGTTACTCATGCCTATCAGGTTTCGTCACTTCCCTTGCGATCCGTGACAGAATTGCCTGACGATCACTTCTTGGCCTTGATGCTTACGCTCTTGGTTACGGAAACGCTGCCGAACTGGAGGGTTACCTTAACCGATCCGAGCTTGGCCTTGGAGTTGCCGGGAAGGGCGGTTACGTTCAGAACGCCTTCTTCCTCGTCATACTCTACCTTTACGTTTGCCTTGGCTGCGGACGCTGCGTCAACCGTCACCTTGTCGGGAGCGACTGAGAAGGTCTTTCCTCCAAACTTGCTGTATGCGTATACGTTGGCCGTTCCAAGTGCGGCATCGTCTTCCGTGGAAGCGATTACCTTTGCCTTGGGAAGGACTACCTTGTCAATCTTGACGGTAGGCTTCTTGGCAAGGGGCTTGAACTTGACGTCGGTCTTGCACTCAACTCCGCTTACCGTGGTGGTAAAGGTTTTGGTAGTGTTGGCAATCGCAACCTTGGTCCAGTCAACGGGAGTGACGATCACCTGATTCGTCTCCTCATTGTACTCTGCCTCGAACTCGGTCTCACTGTCTCCCAGGGTCACGTCAGTGATCTCACCGGTCACGCCCTTGAGCGTGGGGATGAGAACCATGGGAGTCCTGGTCACCACGTCCATCTTGCCCTGTACCTTGTAGGTCACGGACTTGTTGGCGAGTGCCGCATTGGATACCACTACCTTGACGGATACGGAACCCTTGTCAGCGGTCGAGAACTTGTAGGTGTAGGTTCCCTTCACGGGTGCGGCGTCGCCGTATGCGAAGGTCACCTCGGAATCGGTAAGCTGGCCGTTCTCAATTCCGGTTACGACGAGTCCCGAATCCTTCTTGGGAAGGGTAACGGCAACTGCGTCCTCACTTGAAGCCTCGTTTCCGTTTACGTAAATCTTGAATGACTGGGCCTCAGCCTTGTTCTTGTCAGCGTTCACGTTAACGGTGATCTGCTTCGTGGAAGCCGTGAGCACGTTCTTGGCGCTCTGTGCCACGGTGTATGCCAGCTCGATCTTCTCGGTCCAGTTAGGAAGCTGGATGCCGATCTTGCCGGATGCCTTGGCGGATGCGGTGATCGCCAGGTCGCCTGCGTTGTCGCCGGTCTCAACGGTCACGGAACCGGACTTGGCGGTAAAGTAAGGTACGTTCTCGGTATCCTGATCCGATATGTCGAGGGGCTCAAACGCGCCCGTGGACTTCTTCTCGGTAACCCTGGTGAAGAGCACCTGGTCGCCTGCGCCCGTCTTTACCGTGCCCTTGGTGCTCGTGAGCTTCAGGGTGGGCTTGACGTAGCTTACGGGAAGCGAATACTCGAACTCGCCGATCACGTTTCCTTCGGAGTCAACGCGAGGGATTACGATCAGGCTGTTCTTTGCGTTGGCCGCCTTTTTGCGGTTCGCCGCTCCGACTGCCAATACGGTCACGTCGCCGCTGGAATCAACTTCATAGTATGCCTTCCAGTTTCCGGTTGCCTTGGATACGTCCGCGTCGCTCGGAAGAGGAATGCTAAGTTCAACATCGGTGTAGAACAGGTTTACGGTCTCCTGACCGGTCTGAACTGCCTCGCCTTCGGTTGAACCTGACTCTGAAGAACCTGCCGCCTTGTTGAAGTCAGCCTTGGTGCCCTCGGTGCCGTCGGCCTTGACGTACTTGGTCTCGGTGATGGCCGTGATGGACTTGCCCTCGGGATCCACAGACACAGTCGCCGTGTAAGCGGTGACAGCCTCATCGCCTTCGCCGTTGGTCTTGGATGTCATTTCTACGGTTGCAGACTTCTTCTCACTGCCTACAGAGCATGTGAAGCCGCCTGTCGCGCTGGTCAGACCGGACCATGTGAATCCGTCAAATACCCAGTTGTGTTCAGTATGAGAGAGCCATACCTCGGACTTAACCTCATTTTCAGTTCCGGCAGCATAAATTGCCTGATTGCTGAGAACCTCTCCGGTTTCCTTATCTGTTTGCGTATTATAGGTGATGCTCCCGCTGGTTGTTACGTCAACGGTATGTCCGGTTTCGCTTTCCGTGCATTGGTCACATACCAGCGTCGCCTTGGTCACCGTCTTGTGATCGGCAGCCCATTCCACTACTAAGTCATAATTATGACCAAGAGCTTTCACGGTAGATTCTTTGACATTTTTCGTATCAGTCACGTTACCTGCGGCTTTTTCATACTTGTCAACATTAGCATAAGTTACGCTGTATGTAGCCTTTCCATCTCTAGTACATGTGGGTTCAACGGATATGGTTCCAGTTACGCTCACGACGGAAAGGGTAATCTTTTCACCGCAAGCTGAACATGTACGAGTCACGGTAACTTCATTCTGCGTATACTTGCCGTCGCCATTGGAGTCTGTCCAGGTAACTACGGGATCAAGCCAAGTATGTCCAAGTGCATCATCCGCCTCAGAAAGAGAATATGTACTGGAATACGTCCTTAGGTTCTTATCCTGATCGTACATTTTAGCCTCTGCCTTTAATTCTTTCCTGGAACCCTTTGTGCAGTTGGCGGGCTGACTTCCATTATCCGTGATTACGACAGCCTGGTTAATATCAAGCGCATCGCTTGTACCAACCGCAGCGGTATCTTTCTCAATCGTGATAAGCGATTCATTGTCATAATCACCGCTAGTATCCGTCAGGTACAAAACAGCATCATAGTTGCCATTGTTTGTAGTCCATACCCATTTAACGCCGTCATCTTCAACCTTTGTTGACCCCGTAGAATAAGTAATTTTGTGACCGTTCACTTTAGCAGAGATATCGCCGGTCGCTACAGTTGATGTCGTAACTGCGGATCCTTCAGCTGTCTCCCAGCCCTTAACAACTTTTCCGGTTTCGATTGCGGTAGGAAGCTTGCCGTCCTTAAATACGGAACCGATAACGCTGCCATATGGTACAAGCGTACGTATGGATGTTTTTGCCTGACCTACGGTTCCTGCATCGGTACTCGAAGCTCCAACAGTCACGCACCCATCGAAAGCTTCAAGATCAACCGTCTTCTCCTCGAAGAGAGTCCCAGCATAATCAACGATTGAATAGAGGTTAAAGGTAATCTCACTGAAGCACTTCTTGTTTCCAACTCCCCCGGATTTTGCAGCACTCTGCTGAACGGCAGTAAGCGTAATGGTTTTTGATGCGGCAGTTACACTGTTATTTTCATGAATCGCAATCGTCGCTGCGGTTATCCCCCCAGTAAGCTTGCCGCTAGCTTCTGTTGTTGCGCCGCCGGTAAACGTTAGCGTTAAGTCTTCTACGCTGTCCTTGTCAAGATCCAAGAAAAGGACATGCTTAGTATCTCCGGATTTCGTAGCAGTCTCAGAAACATAATCATTCGCCGTCGTCAATCCAGAGGCAAGCGAATTGTAGAGTCTTTCTGCTGCAGAAGCTTCTATGGTTGTCAAAACGGTATACTCTGACGTAAGGGTTCCAGAACCGCGGTCGCCAAACATACCGGCAGTTGTAACCCTGTTAGCCGTATATGTTGTAGATTCCTCAACCTCAAATTCAATTACCCTGCTCTGAGCGGCCATGTTGTCTGCGGTAAACTGAATCGTGGCCGTGTACGTCCCCTTCGCAAGGCCTTCCACGGGCTTTACCGTTATGTCCATGCTCTTTCCGGGCCCAACGTCGTCATTACCGCTGTCAATGGGCACTATCGCAAACTTCGCCGCATCAGTACCGGACAGGCTAGCACCAACGCCGATTAGCTTTTCGGAAGCAGCCGTGTTCTCGTTTTTAACCGTAAACATCAGAGCGGCATCATTGGCCGAATAGAACTCGGCCATCTTCGTCATGGACACTTCCTCGCCCTCGGTTGAACCTGGGGTAACACTCACATTTTCCACCGATCCATTAAGAACAAGCACCTTTACCGGGATGATTATTTCATGTTCCGCAGCCTCTGCATCCTTGAAGGAAATATCGATGTATGCCGTCTTGTCGGTGGCCGTTGTAATTGCATTTGTTACCTTGAAGGTTCCGTACTGGCCTACGGGAATCTTGTCAACGCTCGCAACATTCGCGGCAACCGTCAATTGAACCTTCCCCGTCCCAGCAGTTTCACCGGCCTTAAAGGTCAGCAGGTTTCCTCCGCCTACAAAATTACCGGTCGTCGAATTCAGCGTAACCTCACGGGCCGTTACGTCTGATATGTCACTGTTCCCGCTATTTCTTATCGCCAGCGTAAAATCGGAGCCAGTCGTGGCTACGGGCACGTTCAATTCAACCGGAATGCTTCCCTCTACGGGCCCGGTAGTACCTCCGGCGGAATTAGCGATATATTCAACGCGTTCCAGGCTGGCATCAGCCTCTGCAGCCGCCTTAGTAATGTTATTGTCCACGGTCGCCAGATAGGTTTTGTCCTCAACGATGAAATTCACGGTTAGCCTGACGGGTTCAATGTCATCGCCCCCAAACGTGATAACGTCCGTATATGTTCCCTTGGGCATTCCCGTTGCAGGAGTAAGCGTCCAGGTTGTCCCGCTGCTCGTAACGCTCTGCTTGCCGCCCGCAATGGTAAACTGATCGCTGTTGGTATGCTTGGGTTCTGCATAAAGGCCATTATTCTTTACGTCCGTCATTTTAATGGTAAGTGCCTGCGCGCTATATCCGGTAGGAACTCCGGGATACGTATATTCGCTTATGTTCAGATAATTTTTACCAATGGACTGGCCCTTCACCGTCCCCGCGATCTCTCCGCTGGATGCGGTCTTGGTGGCATAGGTAAGGTCAGTGATCTGTGGATTGCTGCTCTTCTTGATCGTAAGACTGAAGGATGCATCCTTAGCAGTTTGAGCAGGGATTATGTTGCTTGTACCCAATTGGTTTCCAGCCGCAACACGGTCAATGTAATCCTTAACGTGGCCAAATTCCTTTGCCAGCTCCGAATAATCCATTTTTGCAACGCTGGCCCCAACGTTGACAGTATAAGTTCCGGCCGCAACAACAGCCGTGCCGGTCACCACCTCATTTTTTAGTCCAATCCCGTCCGCTGCGCCAATCTTGTCGGCCTCAGTGGCAAGAAGGAGGTTCGTGATATCACTCTTCGTGGTCTGTGCCGTAGCGCTTTTGGTAATGTAATACTTTGATATGGAGTCCACGCTCGTTCCTTTTTCAGACCACGTGATTTTTTGGTCAGCATAACCGCCTTCTGCCGTGAAGTAGATGCTTGAATCATCAGCCGTAAACGTATCAGCCACGGTAATGTTGGCAGATGCGGGAACGCTTATTTCAAGCTTATCTACGACAACCATGGCAACGTCAAATTTTACCGGGCTCGCGTTTGTCGCGGAGACGGTCACGGTTACTTTATAGAATCCGGCGGGGGCTCCTGCCTTGGTGGTAATGTAGAATTTAGTCCCCTCATCCTCTGTGATTGTTGATGCAATGGTGCTTACGCCCAGATATTCATTGCTACCTTTATATGGATTTTCAGGATGCTCAATCACGTCAACGGCATTTCCGTCAAGATTTTCCGTAGCGTTACGGTCATCCTCGGCATCAGCGACACTCACCGTAACGCCTGTCGCGTCCTCGGCAGTCGCGCCGGCAACCAGAGCAAGCTTGTTCCCCTTCGCTTCATATCCGACAACTTCGCCCGGAAGGGTATATGTTTTGCCGTCGAGAATGGTGGCTACGCCATCCAGTTTCACGCTAAGGGTTGAGTTTCCGGTCACGACGATCTCATGCGTCAGGGTACCGGTCACGTCATTTTGCAGTGTGTCCGTCGTTGCGCTCACGGTTACCTTATAGGTACCTGCAGTTGTGGGGGTTCCCTCAAAATATCCCTTCTCATTAAACGTAAGGCCGGGAATCTCTCCGGACATCAATGCGTAGGTAAAGGTCCCCGTATATGTGTTTGTCGCATATTCGGCATAATAATACTGTTCCGTTCCGTCCGCCGCAGTCCCCACTGTATATGCGAGTTGTTTTGTGCCGCCTCCATCACTTTTATTATTATTGGTGTTTTTGATTGTCGGCACGTCCGTCACTTTTAAGTTTGAGGTGAACGTAATGCCCCCGGCAGCCATCTGGTCGCTGACAACTTTCACCGTAAGTTCGTAGGTGCCCGCTTTGGTAACGGTATCGAGAGCCTTGATCTTAAATTCGCCGGACTCGCCAACTCCTAAGGTCAGCCCGCTGTTTCCAAGAGCGGTGTCCTTCGCAGTGTCCGGGTCATATTCGATTTTGAATGACGTCTTGTAGTCATTTGAATCCGCCCCAGTCAGAGGCGCAAGCGATGCAGCAGTCACTTCTGCTTTTATGCCCGTCTGCTTCATGGCAACGTCGTTTTTCACCGCAATCGTGGCATTGGCATCCGTAACGCTGTCAAGCTTAACGGAACCCATGCTCATTTTACCGTCATTAGCGATATCATCTCCGTTCGATGAAAGTTTCACGCTCGCCGCAGGCTTATTCACGGCAATTGATACCCACTTCGAAACGTCATTTGCCTGTACTTCAAGAACGATGGACGTCGCAGTGCTGCCCTTTACCGTCCCGCTCAACGTTCCGTTATTAAAGCTCAGGCCATAATCATCATTAAGCACCGCAACTGTGCTGCCGGTCCCTCCTACTTTCACGGTATTGATTTTCCACGTAACGGTTTTCACCGTTGCAGGATGTGTCTCCTCAAAGGTGTAACTATAGACCTTTCCAATGGATGCCGCATCAATTGGAATCGCCTTAGCTTCTCCGCTCCCATCATACTCCCCGCTTGTTGCCGGCTTCGTGATGGTCAGATCGGCATTTTGTGCATATGTAAGCGTTCCGGTTGTATCCTTCATTCCAATTGCGGAAAGAGTATAATTACTCGATTGGTTGGCACTGGTTTTGGGAAGAACCTTAAAGCTCCCCTCACTTCCCGCCTTTACAAGCAGCCCTACTTTATTGGAATCTACGGTTTCCGGATCAAGCGTGTATTGATCTGCTGTTGCAAAGTTCATTTTGAAGGTAAGATCAACGCCGCTTTTGTTGTTTATGTTTATTGTGGCATACTCATTCGTAACCGCAGCACCGCTCACTCCATACCATGAGAAATTTTGGGCAGCGGCACCCAAAGTAAGTGAAGCGGCCTTGCTTTCAACATATGCGCCATCCGTAACCTTCACCCCTACGTCAGCCTGTGCAATTCGATACTTAAAATACAGCTTCGAGGTTTCTACGCCCGTCTCCTCGTCTTTCACGGTTACTCCAAATGCCCGAGTCGTGTCAAGACTTGATGTGGCGATGGGATTTGCCATCCCTGATATTTTAATCTGGCCTGCGGTTGAGGTGTCAAAGCGCAGACCTTCCGGTAACGTCGTCAGCCCGGTCGAAGCCGTATCGGCAGTAAATGTCAGCGTGCCTTTCCCTCCGGCAGCCACGATGACCACGTCATCAATCGTCTCGCCAACCTTAAAGGATCCAAGATCGTAGGCATTTGTCGTTGTGTCCGACCCGTTTCCACTTGCAGCAGCTCCGCCATGAGCCGTTACGGAGGAAATGGCAAGACCATTGCTAACGGTGAACTCAAGGTCATACGTTTTTTTTGTAAATACGGTGGAGGTTACGACTAATTTTGCCCTGTAAGTTGTTCCGGTTACGCTCTTTGCAAGCAGACCGGCCGCGGGTGCCACTGTAAATTTTGCGGGTTCCCCGTCGCTTAGCTTTTTCGCGCTCGCTGCGGGTGTTACGGTAAATGCCCCTGAGCTTGCCGTTCCGCTTGTCACAGACGTAGTCGAGTTGTTATTGCCTTCATCAAAGCTGATTATTTCAGCATTCACAATTCCACCGGTTTCCTCACTGAGGGTTGCTGCGGAATATGTAATCACGACGGGTACCACGTTGTCAGCCTCGGATCCCTCTGGTGCGGTTTCACCAACCGTGTATCCCTGCTTTGCAGATACGGATGTGACGTTATTTTTTGTGCCAGCACCAAACTTGATTGTGTCGTTGTCTTCAAGCACTCCATTATTTGCCGTTGTTTCAAAATCCCTGGCAGGACTTATCGCGTTTTGCACCCCGCCGTATGATACAATATCTACAGTTATTCTGCTTATAACGTCATCCGCGGTATCATACTCGGCACTTGTAGGTGACGTGTCCTTCACAACAAGGAATAAAAGACCGTCTGCCACCACCTCCAGGGGAGTTCCGCTGACAGTGATTTTAAGTCCTGATGCACTGTGGGAAAGTCCCGAAGGAAGCGAGGTTTCCTCGAGCATGGCTTCCTTTGCTGCCATGCCGTCTGCGTTGTTAAAATCAGTCTCCGTATAAGTTCCGGTCAGCTTCATGAACTTATATGTGTACGTTGAGACCTCACCGATGGTATTGGTTATGGTATATGTCGCATTACCATTTGTTTGACTTGCGAGGGACGTACCATACGTTCCGCCGATGTTACCATTGTTAGACGAAGTATTCCCGCCTTGAGCACTGATGGTAAATACTCGCTTAACGGCCACGCCCTCTTGTTCAACAATATCAGCTGTGCTCGGCTCTTCCTCAACAGAACCTTCGGCATCATGCTCCTCAGCCGGAGCAGGTGCCTCATCATCTACAACGAGATCTCCATAGGTATCAGTCGTCGATTCAACAGCATCAACATCTTCAACCACAGCTTCCGGATTCTGATCCAGGCTTGCAGCAAATACAACTTCAGGAACTGAAGTTACGACCATTGCCGCTGCCAAAAGACCAGCGAGGAAGGATCCAAAAGTTTTTGAAAACTTTTTCATGTTACAAAATTCTCCTTTTGCGTATTTATGGGGGTTTTCAGAAGTGGGGCGTACGAAAACGTTAGGTACGAAAAATTATTGAGTCGAAGATAATAGATATATACTACATTTGCATGTAAATCCACGCAACGAATGAGCTACGAATTATTTGTAGTGGGAGAGGAGAGCTGATGGCATCAGATGACCGGTTCGTCATCATGCCGCAGGTCGATTACGCTGTCGCCAGGTTCATCCGGATCTTCGAACTCAAATTCGTCGAATACGAGATCGTATTCACCTTTAGCCATATAGCATTCTTCCCACCGGCAGCATTCTTCGCCATGTATTCCCTAAAAATCCGGGTAACGGCCGACATATTTCATGATGTCCTCCATTCCGAAACATCATCGTATCTCATCAATCAACATGATCATGATACCAGGGCAGCAGGACTGTAATCAAAGATTTTTAAGGCACCGCATCTTTTTATTAGATACGGTGCCCCTGCGCCCTCCAAGAGGGCGTTTCGCTATTCAGTTGTATGGCTGTGGATCATATCCACTCGCCCTGGCGCATCATGCGGGACTTGTCGTAGCCGTAGGATGCGCCGTTGTAGCTGGAGCGGCCGTTCGACCTGCCCTGGCTCATGCCGCCGCCGTCCATGCTCTTGACTTCCGCGATGTCCTTGTAGATGTCAACCAGCTTGTCCAGCTGATCAAGCTCGGTTGGCGTCAGTTCGTCCTTGCTGACGATCGAATCGATTTCTTTTTCCACCATCCTGCAGGTGTCGTCAATCATGCGATAATCCATCTGTTTTCCTCCCTATGCGATTCTGTTGATAACCAGGTTACTGTTGATCACGCTGACGTTGTCAGCGGGAGCAGTCGTTCCGTCGGTGACGCCGCTCACGGCCCTTACGGACACGGTGAAGCAGCAGCCCCTGGGCACCGTGACGATAGCCGTGCTGGTCACGTTGTCGTAGGTCTCGACGGCAGCGGGAGTGGAGATGGCCCTGCTGGTGGGCCTGGGCTCGCCGTTAACCGTGATTGCGACCGCTATGGGAGCCACGGTGGCTCCCTCGGGAAGTCCAATGTTGCCATTGAAGGTCACCTGATAACGGGCAAAACAGTTATTGGTGACGCCACGGAGAATAAAAATCCCTGTCTGATCCTCGTGATACACGTATCCTTTGTTGCAGGGGATAGAAGACTCGAACACGATCGGAGCGTTGAGCGCGACTGTCTGTTCGTTGTTTGCCAGATATTCTGCCATGTCGTCACCCCCGATCACGCGATCAGGCTGCCGCTGCAGCCACAGCCGGTACCGCCGCAGGAGAAGATGGGCTGCCTGCCGTAAACCGGAACGCAGGGAACGGGACAGTTGCTCAGCCTGTTGTACAGGGCGTCAACTTCTGCGGACTGACCCTGGATGATCGCAGCCGTCTGTGCGGCCTGGGATGCATTGAGGGATGCCATGTTGAGCTGGGTCCTGTTTTAAGCTTGTTTAATTCATTGACCCGTCCGCGCCCAGGGAGTCATCCCGAGTGCGGCTGGGTTTTGCATGATTTATTTTTGGTTCAGTGCCTGCTGAACCTGGGGCACGGACTGATACAGCTGGTTGGCCGTGTTCTGATCCATCACGTTCTGGTTCATCAGGTAACTGCCGATCTGGCCGGCATT
>CALGGH010000235.1 GCA_937916415.1 uncultured Lachnospiraceae bacterium | reverse complement strand
TCCGGGAATCCCGAGCGTGGAGCGGTTGGCTCCCATGGCAAAAACCAGCGTGCGTGACCTGTATTCGCCGCTTCTGCCCTTGGCAACCTTGACGCTCCCATCGACGGTGACGGTCAGGATTTCGTCCTCAACGAACTCCGCTCCCATCTTGTCCACGTGCTGCCTAAAGGCGTCCCCCATCTCGAATCCGCCTATGCCGGGCAGTCCCAGGTAATTGTCCACTTCAGTGGTATTGATGATCTGCCCGCCCGACATGGGACTCTTTTCAATCACCAGTACCGAGATCCCGGACCTGGCGGCGTACAGCGCGGTTCCCAGTCCGGCAGGTCCGGAACCTATCACCAGCATGTCATAAATCTTATCCGCATTTTCCATTTTAAACATACCCTCCGTCAATCGTGATTATCTGGCCGGTAAGATACTCCGGTGCTTTGGTTAACATAACTGTCGCATCTGCTATTTCTGACGGACGTCCCATCCTGTCGGCGGGCACGTCACTAAGCATCTCTGACATTTCCCCCGTGGTAAAACGTCCGTTCATGTCCGTGTCAATTATGCCGCATGCCAGCGCATTGACCCTGATCCCGCTAGGTGCAAGCTCCTTGGCAAGTGCCCTGGTCAGCGCGTTCACTCCTCCCTTGGACGCGGAATAGGCCGTCTCCATGGATGCCCCCACGGCTCCCCATATGGATGATACGTTGATGATGCAGCCATGATGCTGCCTTACCATGATCCGGGCTGCTTCCCTGCAGGTCAGAAAGACCGAATCGAGGTTAACCCCGATCACCCTTTTCCAATCGGAATATTCCATGTCCTGCAGGAGACCGAAATGCGCTATGCCGGCGTTGTTGACCAGCACGTCCAGTTCACCCAGGTCCTTAAATAGGCTTTTGACGTCCGCCTCGTCAGATGAGTCCGCCCTGACCGCAATGGCCCTTATGTTATATTTAGAAGAAACTCCTTCGGCCACCGCCTTCAGGTCATCCATCGTCCTGTCACACGTGAGACACAGGTCATATCCTTCGCGTGCCAGGGCTTCCGCGATCGCGGCGCCTATTCCTCTCGATGCCCCGGTAACTATGGCTAACATGGTCACCTCGCCGTTTTTTGCGACCTGCCATACAGCACCGTCAGGTCCCTTACGCGGGCTGCGAGTTCATCGGTAAGCGCCTGCTCGTCCATGCGCCACAGCCAGTTGGTCCCCAAGGTCGACGGCACGTTGATCCTGGCGGAATTGTCCAGTCCGAGATAATCCTGCATCGGAATGATGCACGTGTCGGACACGCATCCCTGCGCAGACCTGATCAGCGCCTCCCGGACGTCCTTTCTCCTCCTGACTCCCAGGTATTTCATCGCGAACCTGACGTCGGCTGGCCTGGCGCTCCGTATCCAGCCTTCCACGGTGTCATTGTCGTGAGTGCCCGTATACACCACGCTGTTGGACGTATACATGTGAGGCAGGTAGTCGCTGGGCTCCCTGGAATCAAAGGCAAAAAGAAGCACCTTCATCCCCGGATAGCCCGTCTTTTTGACCATCTTAAGCACCGAATCAGTCAGGAAGCCCAGATCCTCGGCTATGACTTCCTTTTTGCCCAGGGCCTTCTTCATGGCGGTAAAAATCTCAATCCCCGGCCCGGGCTCCCATTTGCCGAATTCAGCGGTCTCATCCCCATAGGGAATGGAGTAATACTCGTCAAATCCCCTGAAATGGTCTATCCTCAGCACGTCATAAAGCCTGTAGCAGTACTCGAAGCGCCTGATCCACCACTCATATCCGGTCCTGCGATGCTCCTCCCACTTATAGAGCGGATTGCCCCAGAGCTGTCCGGTCGCCGAAAAGGCATCCGGAGGACACCCTGCCACGGCTATGGGATAATTCTCCTCATCCAGCTGAAAAAGTCCCGGATTGGCCCAGGTATCGGACGAGTCAAATGCCACGTATATCGGTATGTCGCCAACTATGCTGATGCCACGCTCATTGGCATATTTTTTGAGGGTGCCCCATTCGGTCGCAAACACGTATTGCTGGAACTTATAAAAAAGCACGTCATCCGCATACCTGTCTGAGCAGGCCTTGATCGCCGAGGGCTTTCGCAGCCTGACGTCCTCGTCCCATTCAATCCAGCTGATGCCTCCAAAGGAATTCTTGACCGCCATGTAAAGTGCGTAGTCATCAAGCCAAAAGGCATTTTCAGTGACAAATGTCATAAAGTCAGGATCGGAAGCTATGTCGCTGCGTTCGTAAGCCTGCCTAAGCAGCTTAAACCTGGTGAGGTACACGTGCTCATAATCAATGTCGGCATCATTTCTGCCCGCATACGTGGCCTCGCACTCCTTCTTCGTCAGCCAGCCCCGCTCCACCAGGTCATCCGGATCTATGAAATACGGATTGCCCGCAAAGGTTGAAAACGACTGGTACGGCGAGTCTCCATATCCGGTCGGTCCAAGCGGCAGTATCTGCCAGAGCGACTGCTCCGCCTTTTCAAGGAAATCCACGAATTCATACGCCTCCTTCGAAAAGGTTCCTATGCCGTATTTAGATGGAAATGCCGATATCGGCATGAGGATTCCGCTCCTTCTCATTGTTCATTCTCCTCGTGCATGTCCTGCAACTGCATCATGGGTCGCGCCTGCTGCTCCGGTTCAAACTGTCCCGCGTTCTGCCTCATGTAATGCATTTCAAGCTGCCTTCTGTATTCCTCTTCCCTGGCCATCTCCTTTTTGCGCCAGGAACGTATCGCGATCGCAACGATCAGCGCGACAAACAGCATGAACCCAAACACGAGTCCAAGCGTGATGAGCGCGGCAGACCTGTCCGCCCGCGTCTTCAGGCCGTTGGCATATCCTGAGACGGCTATCGATATGTCCTCTATGTTCTCCTCTTCAAAAATGTCCGGAATGCCTACTTCCTCGAGCATCTGCCTGAAACCCGTCTCCCATCCGTACGTGGTGACGTACATGTAACAGTCCACTCCGGCCTGACGGTCTTCCACCGACATCGCGAAGAGATCCAGGGACGCCAGCGCTGACACGCAATAAGATATGTAGTACATCGGCGCTTCAAAGTTATGAGGAACTCCGACCCACGCCAGGACGTTCAGATCGTCCACCTCGCCGTCTACGCTGTACTCCGAGAGCACCTCGCCGTAGATTTCATTGAGCCTGTCAACGGTCAGTTCGCCGGCGTAGGTGTAGGCGCGATACTGAAACTCATCAAACACGCACCCGTCTATCACGCTGGTGGTCATGTTCTCCAGCACCCTGAGAGTGGCTTCATCCCCGACTCCGTCACCGTACAATTCGTCGGCGTACTCAAGTGCCAGCAGCTCGAGCCCCTGGGACTGTGTCTCCGCTACGTCCAGGTTGTTGCCACCGGTTGCAGTCGTGTACTGTACGTGATACGCATTGTTATAGTGTCCAAATTCGTGAATGACGGTCTGCACGTCAGTCCAGTACCCATACGGCTGGTCAAAAAAGAACGGGGCCCGATAGTCCTGTATCACCGTGGTGAAGCCCTTGTCCATCTTGGTATCAGAATGCTCTATGTCATACAGGTGATGCTCTATCATGTAATCCCAGGCGGTCTGAAGTTCGGGGTTTATCTTAGGTATGATCGGGGCTACGCGTTCAAGTCTCTCCTCTCCGGAGAGCGACAGGTGCTCAAGCTTGTAATTATAGGTTTCCAGGTCGATGATCTCCTGCCTGAGGGGCACGATATATTTTTTTACGCCCTCATATACCTTCCTGACGTCCTCGGTCGTATAGTCCCGATTGTATTCTTCCTCATATGCATAATCCGCGAAGTTGTCATAGTCGTTTTTGAGGGCGACCTTGTTGCGGTTGTCAACTATCTGCAGGTAGATCTCAGCCAGGTCCTTGTTTCTGGCCCTGGCCAGCTCTCCGTATATATCCAGGTACTGGCCATAGTTCAGCTTGCTCGTTTCATTCAGCTTGTCGAAGCTCCAGTCCTCTCCGTCCACCTCTACGTGAACGTCATCAAGGAGACGTTTGTCATATTCCTGCGTCAGCCTGTCATAATCAACGACCAGCGTCTTTTCCTCAGCGGTAAGCTCCTCGTAGTGCAGATAATGATCCACCAGTTCCTCGTCATCCAGGTACTTCGCCAGCGCCTCACCCTGACTGCCCTTCAGGGCATCCCTTACGCATGCGTTAAACCGGTCCGCAAAATCGGTAAAGAATTCCGACATGCGTATTTCCTCTTCGTTGTATTCCTCGTTGTTCACGTCCGTGTAATGCCTGATGTCATTCAGGGTCATCTGAGTGTCAAAATGATCGCCCGTGCTCTCCACGGCCTCATATGCCTTGATGATCGCATCCAGATCCTCGCTTTTGATCGCTGCCTGCATGTCATCGAGCATGCCCATCATCTCGTCCTCGTCTATGCCCACGTACTCCATGTCGGCATAGTCGACGTCCGCGTGCTCCTCGCTGTCGGTATCATACCAGTGATCTTCGGACGCAGTCACGTCGTCGGCGGCTTTGGCATACGTGGCAAAATGACCCACTGACTCCGTCCCCGAGTGCCATTTTTCGGCCGCCCCGGCATACGTGGCAAAATGACCCACTGACTCCGTCCCCGAGTGCCATTCTGCAGCCAT
>CALGGH010000234.1 GCA_937916415.1 uncultured Lachnospiraceae bacterium | reverse complement strand
AGGTGTCCCCGGTTACGATGGCGATGCCGGGGATCACCTTCAGCAGGCGCTTTGGCAAGCCGTTGTTCCTGTATTGCATGGACATCTGGCCTGAATGCGTCAAGGCCATGAACATAAGGGAGGGTACGCCGGCATACGGTATCATTCATGCCTGGTCCAGGAGCATATACAATAAATGTGACCACGTGGCAGTTTCATCCAAGCCTTTTTTTGAGTACCTGTCACGCGTAAATGGCGTTCCGATGGAAAAGATGAGTTATCTGCCGCAGTTTGGGGACGGACGGCTCCTGGACATGGACACGGCCAAGCGGATTGACGCATCAGGCACGGACTTTTTGTTCATAGGCAACATCGGCAAGGCACAGAACCTTGACTGTCTGATCAGGGCCTTTGAGATTTTTAAGGGTAGGGGTGACGTGAGGCTGCACGTGGTCGGCGGAGGCTCCGAAGCTGACAACGTGCGCAGGCTTGCTGCGGAGCTGGGGCTGACCGGTAACGTCCTGTTCTACGGGCCGAAGCCTTTTGATGAATCCTTAAGCATGTATTCGATGGCTGATGCCTGCGTGCTGACGCTGGACGGCAGCAATCACATAGGAGACACGCTGCCCGGCAAGCTGCAGACGTACATGTCTGCCGGCAAGGCGATAATTGCTTCGGCAAATGGAGCCGCCCGGGAGGTGATAGAGGAAGCCGGCTGCGGCACCTGCGTGGCAGCAGGTGACGTGACGGCCCTGGGCAAGGCACTGGAAGCTTTCGTGAATGACAAGGCTTCCTATGCGGAATGCGGAAATCGGGCGCGAGAATATTTCAAAAACCATTTTATGGAAGAACAGCATTTCGAGGCCTTGGAACGCATGCTCAGGCAGATGGCATTCTGATGCAAATGAAGATCGTCTCACTTAAGAGATTATCATTCTGAGGCGTAGAATCCCGCATCCGAAGAAATGGAGCACATACATGAACGTACTCGTGACAGGGGCAAAGGGGTTCCTGGGACTAAACCTGATAGAGAATCTCAAAAATCTGCGGGACGGGAAGGACAGGACCAGGCCCGGCCTGCGCATAGATGAGATTTATGAGTACGACGTTGACTCGGATCCGGGTGAACTGCGGAGGTATTGCGCCGGAGCGGACTTTGTTTATAACCTGGCTGGAATAAACCGCCCAAAGGATCCGGATGAATACATGAAGGGTAATTTCGGATTCGCATCAGAGCTTTTGGACGTGCTGGCATCATGCGGCAGTACCGCGCCCATCATGTTTTCATCTTCGATCCAGGCCGGGCTGAAGGGCAGGTTTGAGAATTCCGAATACGGCCGGTCTAAGCTGGCGGGTGAAAAACTGATTTTTGAATATGGCCGGATGCATGGGGTCAGGACGCTCGTATACCGCTTCCCCAACGTTTTTGGCAAATGGTGCAGGCCAAACTACAATTCAGTGGTTGCCACTTTTTGTCATAACGTAGCCCGGGACCTGGACATCCGCATAGACGACCCGGCCACGGAACTGGAACTCGCATATATAGACGACGTAGTACGCGAACTGCTGGATGCCCTTGAGGGCAGGGAACACAGAAGGCTCCCGGATGATGGACAAGAGTGCTGTTACGTGCCGGTCACGCACCGGGTGAGGCTGGGGGAGATCGCGGAACTGCTTCATGAATTTCATGACCAGCCGATGAGCCTGGTATTGCCGGACATTCCTGAGGGCAGCTTTGCCAAAAAGCTTTATTCGACCTATCTGTCATACTTGCCGCCGGAAAAGGCCATATATGACGTTCCCATGGCGGAGGATGAGCGCGGTCACTTTACCGAGCTGCTCAAATCCAAAAGCGCCGGCCAGGTGAGCATCAACGTATCCAAGCCAGGAGTCATCAAGGGTCAGCATTGGCACAACTCCAAGTGGGAAATATTCATGGTGGTTTCGGGACATGGACTGATACAGGAGCGAAGGCTTGGCATGGATCCGGAAACCGGCCTGGAGTATCCGGTGCATGAATATGAGGTGTCCGGGGAAAAGATACAGGCCGTGCAGATGCTGCCGGGATATACTCACAACATCATCAATTTGTCGGATGATGAAGACCTGGTCACGGTGATGTGGGCCAATGAGATTTTTGATGAGACGCATCCGGAAACATATAGGGAGATAGTGGATACTCAGTACGCACAAAGATAAAGGATGGATGTCACATGAAACTATTGCTGCTAAATTCAGTCATCGGATATGGATCCACCGGAAGACTGTGCGTGGACATTGCCAAGGCGTATGAGCGTGATGGCCATGAGGTTAAGATAGCCTTTGGCAGAAACGATAAGGTACCTGATGACTGCCGCAAGTACGCGGTCAGAATAGGCAGTTCCACGGACGTATACCTGCATATTGCGGGAACCCGGTTTACCGACAGGCATGGCCTTTTTTCCGTAAATGCCACGCGTGAGTTTCTTGAATGGGCAGACCGGTATGATCCGGACGTTTTGTGGATGCATAACGTCCATGGCTATTACGTCAATTACGAGCTTCTGTTTGAGTGGATCAAAAGCAGGCCTCAGATGAGCGTGAAGTGGACGCTGCATGACTGTTGGGCGTTCACCGGACACTGCGCGTATTTTTCGTACGTTGGATGCGACAGGTGGCTGATAAACGAAGATCTTCGCTTTGGTGACGTCAAGAAGGGCGGCTGTGGGAACTGTCCACAAAGAGGCGCATATCCAAGGAGCCTTTTTAAGGATGCGAGTGCTGACAACTATCAGCGCAAAAAGGCCGCATTCACCGGGATACCCAAAATGTCCCTGATCACCCCGTCCGTGTGGCTCAAGAATCAGGTGAGACAGAGCTTTTTGTCAGAGTATCCCGTGCAGGTTGTCTATAACCGCATCGATACGAGCGTTTTTAAGCAGACTCAGTCAGAATTCAGGGCAGAACATGGCATCAGGAGAACTGACTTCGTGATGCTGGGGGTAGCTAACGTGTGGGAACCGAGAAAGGGCCTGGTTGACCTGATCGAGCTTCATAAAAGGCTGGCGGAGGATAAAACGATCACGCAGGGATTTCACCTCGTCATCGTAGGACTTAATGACAAGCAGCTGAAATCGCTTCCGTCCGGCATCATAGGGATGAAGCGTACTGCCAATGCCAATGAACTGGCTGAGATTTATTCCGCTGCCGACGTGGTGCTTAATCCAACGTATGAAGACAACTATCCATCCGTGATTCTCGAGGCGGAAGCCTGTGGTACGCCCGTGATCACGTATGACACCGGCGGATGCGCCGAGGCAATCCATATCTCCGGCAGCAAGGCGATCCCAAGGGGCATCGATTCACTCGAAAAAGAGGTACTGCACAGACTGACGTAAGGGGCAGGGATGGAAATCGCAATACGAGCCATATTCACGACTTTCAAAATAATAGGGCATAAGCTTCTGCATGGTCGAAGGTTTGCCGCGCCCTTTCCGCAATCCTGGGGCAGGGGCGTCCGCGTTCACTTGGATGGCGCGGGATCGAGACTTCGCATCGGTCAAAGATGCGTTACGAGGGAGAACGTGATCCTGCGCGTTCAGAACGGAGATCTGGAGATCGGAGACAAATGCTTTTTTAATGCCAACGTAAGCATTACGTGCCTTGATAAGATAGAGATCGGTTCAGGATGCCAGTTTGGAAACAACGTGGTGATAATCGATCACGATCATGATTACAAGAAGGAAGGCGGGGCTCCGCTTGTCTCGGCTCCCGTCATCATCGGACGAAACGTATGGGTCGGCGCCAACGTGGTGATCCTGCGAGGATCGGTGATAGGAGACGGAGCCGTGATCGCAGCCGGCAGCGTGGTGAAGGGTGAGGTTCCGGAAGATACTCTTTTTTATCAAAAAAGGGAAAACGTGATCAAACCCATATCGGGATAATGCGGATATGACGGAAAAGACTAATCCTGACGTCAGCGTGTACGTGCTGACGTATTTTCATGAAAAATACATAAGACAGGCACTGGACTCAATACTATCCCAAAAGACGCATTACAGTTATGAAGTGGTCATATCCGATGATCATTCGGAGGATGGGACCGTGGCCATCCTGCGTGAGTACGAGGCAGCTCATCCCGATCTCATACGCATTAACGTCAACGAGTCCAACCTGGGCATCCCCGGCAACATCTATAAGGCAAGGTGCATGTGCCGTGGCCGGTACGTGGCGGTATGCTCGGGGGATGATTATTGGATAAGGGACGACAAGCTTGAGACGCAGGTCGCGTTCATGGACGCACATCCTGACTATGCGGCCACGTGCAATCGGGTGGAGCTCAGGATGGATGGCAGTGACGTGGCGTACGACGTCGTTCCGCGCGAGGCTTCCCGCGTCAACAGGCTGTACACGATTGATGATTATGAGAAATGTCGTCGGGTGGGACTGCATGGCTGTGTGATGAAAAACTTCTTTCTGACTGAAGAGGGCAGGGAGTATTTTGCGGAGGCATCCAGGATAAGCAAATACGTGGATGATGCGGTAGATGAACTGCTGCTGCTCATGCGCGGTCCGATCTACGTAATGGATTTTGCATCGGATGCACACAGGGTGGTTCCGTCGGACCTCGAGCACAACAACTACAATTCCAGATATTCCAGGCTTGAGAAATTCAGCCAGCATATTGAGTTGCTTAATGGTCTGAATGCACGATGGGGAGACAGGATAGATTTTTCGTATCATTATGCCGAGCACTATGCGGTCGGCAGGCTGGGAATGGCAGTGGATCGCGGTCAGAGGGCTGAATATAGGGCCGTGATCAGATCCATACCCGACAGGTACAAAAAGCCGTTTTATAAGAGCGCGTACGTTAAGGCAGTGCCGTTCATGACCCGATTCGTCCTGGCCAGGTTGAGAAGAAAATGAGTTTACGGGGGAACTACAAGAATTACATATCGCTTGGATATTTTTGCTCAGTAGCCATGGAATTGGAGCGGATTGGCTTGCGGAGCGCTTCGTACCCTTTTGACTGGCTGGTCACTCAGGACATGAGTCAGGTCGTCAAAATGGTGGAAACGCATTTTGACGGATTTCTTGATCCGGTCGCATTGCGTCCCCTGTCCGGACAAAACCGCATCTATGTCAATTCTGAAACTGGATTTCAGTTCGTGCATGATTTCAATGAAACGCAAACGTTTGGTGAGCAATATCATGAAGTGCTTGAAAAGTTCGAGCGCAGGATTGACAGGTTTTATCATGACATTCAGGAACCGACCCTTTTTTTGAGATACATCTCGGATGAAAAAAAGGATGGGGACGGTGTCATGTCGGATCTCCGGTGGATCGAGAAAAACCATTCTCATATTATCGAAATCCTGAAATCATATAATCCGGATAACGACGTCATTTGGATAGCCAATTCTTCACTCAGATCGGATGTCATTGAAAAGATTTATCATGTTGAAAAGGATGAAAATGACACCGTGGCACGTCGACCGCTGGACAAAAATGAGGCATTACGTGAACTGCTGATGAATGCCGAATATCCGGACAGATCACAAAATCTCCAGATATATCGAAGCAAACAAAAAAAGAAAAACAGCATAATTAATCGTATACGGCACAAGCTGAAATTATAACAAAAAAACCATAAAAAACGATTACTGGGCTATTAGGAAATTAATCCTTGCTGCCGATATACAAATTGTAGTATCATAATACGCACAAGGACGTGCGTAAATTCAATAAGGAGGTGATTACATGAGCGTAAATGGAATTACGGGAGCCTCTGATCTGTACAGTGCTTATTCTGCACAGTCATCGACTTCCGCAACACAGACAACCGCAACTGAAAACACTGCCGGTGCAGCCGCTGCCGAGAATACGGGCGTGGTTTATGAGAAGTCTGATGCGTCTTCGACGAAGCAGGCTACTTATGCCAATCCTACTCTTGTCGCACAGTTGAAGAGCGATGCCGAGAATCGCACGGCGCAGCTTCAGAGCCTGGTTGAGAAGATCATGCTGAAGCAGTCCGGCGTGGCTGATTCGGCTATGGGAAGCATTTGGGATGCGCTGCGCGAAGGCCGCGTGGAGGTTGATCCAGAGACCAGGGCACAGGCACGGGAAGACGTTTCCGAGGACGGTTACTGGGGCGTTAACAAGACCTCTGACAGGATCCTTGACTTCGCTCAGGCTTTGGCCGGTGATGATCCGAAGAAGCTTGAGGAAATGCGCGAGGCGTTCAAGAAGGGGTATGATCAGGCACAGAAGACCTGGGGCGGCGAGCTGCCCGAGATCAGCCAGAAGACTTATGACGCAGTCATGAGCAAATTTGACGACCTGATCGGTTCATTGCAGGAATAGAAATCTGAACTGCCGGGCAGACGATAACTTCAGGCACGGGGCGAATGCTCCGTGCCTGGTTTTTATGCGTTTGCCCTACTCGATTCAGCATTGTTTGTGATATACTTACTATGTTGTTTTGCTATCAATATGCTTGTGTGCAGATAAGTGAGTTTTTAGGAGGTGTCATCATGGCAGATAATAACAAGTGGCGCTGCAGGGCGGAGGACCTGAAGGGAACCAGGACCGAGGAAAACTTAAAGGCAGCCTTTGCCGGTGAGTCAGAGGCGAGAAACAAATATACTTTTTTTGCGTCCAAGGCAAAAAAAGAAGGATATGTTCAGATATCCAACATTTTTGCCGAGACGGCAGCCAACGAAAAGGAACATGCCGAGATCTGGTACAAGATTTTGACGGGCATCGGCAGCACCATCGATTGCCTTAGGGAAGCTGCTGAAGGCGAGTCATACGAGTGGCAGGAGATGTATCCCGGATTTGCCAGGACGGCCAGGGAAGAAGGCTTTGATGAGATAGCTGAGCTTTTCGAGGGAGTTGCAGCCATAGAGAAGGAACATGAGGAAAGATACCGCAAGCTGCTCAAGAACATAGAGGATAAGATCGTATTCTCAAGGGATGGGGACGCGATCTGGCAGTGTTCGAACTGCGGACATATCGTAGTCGGTCCGGAAGCTCCGGAGGTTTGCCCCGTGTGCAATCATGCTCAGGCATACTTCCAGCTGAAGGCAGAGAATTATTGATGCGTTGGAGGATAAAATGGAATCGATCAGAGACAGGGTAAAAGGCATCATGGCTGAGGTCCTTAAGGTAAGCGTTGACGTTTTGCAGGACGACGTTGCCATTGGAGACATACCTGAATGGGATTCCCTGCACCACATTCAGCTCATATCGGCCATCGAGAAGGCGTTTGACTTTAGGTTTACGCCGGACGTAATGATGGACTTAGAAGACGTGGATGATATCGTAAACGCCGTTGAATTGAGGGTGAACCAGTAAACGAAGGGCGTTAGCCATGAAGTCAGTCATTGAGAAGATATTTCGATTCGGAATGGACAATCCGGACAAACCCGCACTGTTAAACGGTAAGGAGAGCATGACCTACGGCAGGATGCTGACGGAAGTAGTCAGGGCATCCGAACTGTTGTCCCGGGAATTCGGCATAAGCAAGGGAGACAGCGTCATACTTGCGGCAGATAAGCAGCTTGAATTCGTGGCTGCTTATTTCGCGTGTCACTTATTGGAGGCGGTGACGCTTCCCATAGCGCCTGACACCAATCCCGGCAGATATGAGCTGATCAAATCAAAGATATCCCCTAAACTGGTCATCGGCTTTGATGAGACAGACCGCAGGCTGCAGACTGCGCAACTGGACAGATTCAGATTTGAGGACGGCCAGGCCATACGGATTGACGAGCTATCTTTTCCGGATCAGGAATCCGTAGCCGACGTGATTTTTACGACCGGTACGACCGGAGAACCCAAGGGAGTGCAGCTGTCCCATAAGAACATTTCCGCTGCCGCGCATAACATCAATACGTTTATCGGTAATTCCATGGATGACGTGGAGATGCTTGCACTCCCGATCTCACATTCATTCGGACTTGGGCGCATGAGGTGCGCGCTGACCAACGGGCAGACCATAGTCATGCTCGGGAGCTTTGCCAACGTCAAGAGGTTTTTCCGTTTCATGTCAGAATATGGCGTAAACGGCTTCGGAATGGTTCCGGCCAGCTGGGCACTGCTCAAGAAGATGAGCGGGGATGAGATAGGACGGTTCAGAGATCAGCTTCATTACGTTGAGATCGGTTCTGCCCCCATGCCCATCATGGACAAGGAACACCTGATGGAATTGCTTCCGGATACCCGCATATGCATGCATTACGGTCTGACTGAAGCATCCCGAAGTGCTTTCATGGAATTTCATGGGGAAGCAGGTCGGCTTGATACCGTCGGGAAACAGTCTCCCAACATGACCGTAACCATCAGGGATGATGCCGGCAACGTGCTTGCCGATGGCGAAGAAGGAGAAATCTGTGTTGAGGGTGACGCCGTCACGACAGGGTATCTTGGATTATCCCGGGATGAATGTTTCTGGGGTAATGCCTTTAGGACTGGTGATTGGGGAGTACGCGATGATGACGGTTACGTCAGGCTCAAGAGCCGACGTAAGGAACTGATAAACGTCGGCGGCAAAAAGGTGAGCCCAATTGAGGTGGAAGAGGTCCTGAAACAGTTTGATTGCATTGATGACTGCGCGTGTGTCGGCATGTCGGATCCGGATGGCATACTGGGTGAGGTCGTCAAGGCGTTTGTCGTCACGGATCGGCCGGAGCGGATCATAAGGGAAGAGCTGGACGGGATGATCGGAAACAGTCTGGAGGGATATAAGCATCCGGTGGCTTATGAACTCATAGATGAGATTCCCAAGACTGCATCGGGCAAGATCCGGAGACTATCGCTAAAGTAACGTAAGGTAACGAAAATGTGGCAACCGCAAGGCTTTTACAATCAATACGTGCTGCGCACTCCGGTCCTTCTCGCGGGGCCGGAATCGGTGCGTGGATTATATAACTATCCCGCGTCCAGGATTGCGGTGATTCATGGCAGGTCATTCAAACACGTGGATGACTTTGTTTCCGCATTTGCGGGAAAGGACGTGAGGTGTTTTGAGCGCAGCTGGACGGGGGAGCCGGACCTGGAGGGGCTGAAGGGAACTGTTGGATGCCTGGAAAGCTTTAACCCTGACCTGATCATTGCGGTGGGGGGCGGATCCGTAATCGACGGCTGCAAGTTATGCCGTCTTTTTTATGAAGTTCCATATTATGACCGTAACGTCACCAGACTGAGCGGAGCAGTCTTAAAGACGGGATTCGTAGCCGTTCCCACCACCATAGGCAGCGGCGCTGAGGTGTCTTCGGCGGCGGTTTACGTTGACAGGAATACGCACGCCAAGAACATGATAGTCATGCATGAACTTCTGCCTGAGGCAGTGGTTTATGATGGCAGATACGTGGAGGGAACTCCATCAGGCATGCTGGTTCGGGCGGCACTGGATGCCATGGCTCACCTATTGGAAGGGTACGTTTCCAATGTTGAAAACGTCATGACGGAGCCGATGGCCGAGGAAGGAATGGCACTGTTGCATGCAGAACTTAGCCTGCTTGTGGACGGGGATTTAGATGCGGTAAGTCTTGACAGGCTTCAGCATGCGGGTTTTCTGGGAGGCATCGTTCAGAATCACCGTACGGTTGGTGCGGCACATGGCGTAGCCCACCAGCTGACTGAGTATGGATATGCGCATTCTGAGGCGGTAGGGCTGCTGCTTCCTGCAGTCATTAAGATTAATTCCACGGCTCCCGAAGTAAACGCCAAATATCGGAGGATCGCCGGGAGATCCGGATTTGAAGACGTGGATGAACTCCTTGACTTTATTCGTGAACTTCAGCGGGCTGCCGGAATATTTGAGAGACGGGGGGAGCTTACCGAATTGATGGAGAGACGCATCCCTGACGAAGCATTTTGCGAAAGCATCAGGAATGACCGCGGAGGAAAGGGCAATCCCCTGGAGATTACTGACGAATACGTTAAAGAGTTGATCGGGAGCATTTAGAGATGGGATTTCTGGCGGACGAATTGGTTAAGCATCCACCTTTTGAATATGACGAGACGGCTAAGGCGCCTGGCGGCAGCTTCTACAGGGCGCTTGTGGAGGAATTGCGCTTTCATTATGATAATAATCCCATGTATCGTAGGTTTTGTGACAACAAGGGTTTCACCCCAAAGTCTTTTGACGGTTCGCTGGAGGAGATTCCGCCCGTTCAGGTAAGCGTCTTTAAGGAGCTTGGCAGAAAGCTTAACAGCGTGCCTAAGGAGGACGTCAGGCTGACGCTCCAGTCTTCGGCCACGTCCGGAGTACCCAGCAGCATTCCCGTCGACTCCGTTACGTCCAAAAGACAGGCCAGGTCGATGATAAGAGTGGTGGGCGATTATATCGGAAATGAGAGAAGACCGTTCCTCATCATGGACGTGGATCCCGCTACGGGATTTAGGGAGATGCTTGGTGCCAGGTATGCTGCCGTCAGCGGATATTTAAACTTTGCATCTGATGCGGCCTACTTTCTCAAGGCAGATGACAGTAATACGTATTATTTTGACATCGATGGGATCAGGGATTACATATCCGGGTTAAATGGAGAAAATGCTGTCGTCTTTGGATTTACTTACATATTGTATTCTGAGGTTGTCAGGCCACTCTCGGATAAGGGCATCAGCCTGCAGCTGCCTAAGGGTTCCAAAGTGATCCATATTGGCGGATGGAAGAAGCTGGAGAGTGAAAAGATCGGCAAGGATGAGTTTAATGACCTTGCCGCCAAGGTGTTTGGGATAGAGCCCGATGACGTGATAGACATATATGGATTTACTGAGCAGATGGGACTTAATTATCCCGATTGCCAGTGTGGCTGCAAACACGCTCCGTTGTATTCAGAAGTCATCGTGCGTGACGCGGTTTCCGGAGCACCCTTGCCGGCTGGCATGGAAGGACTGCTGGAATTCATTACTCCCATCCCGCACTCTTATCCCGGCAACGCGGTATTGACGGACGACCTGGGGATCATCGTTCCCGGAGAATGCAGGTTCGGCAGGTCGGGAACGCGGTTTAAGGTCATTGGCAGGCTTAAAAAAGCCGAGATACGCGGATGTGGAGACATCCTGTCCGGCAAGCTTAAGTTTGCAGACGCCACGGACGTGAAAGCCGGTAGGGCATCAGCCGGTTCCTTCAGGACCTATTACATGGGAGAAATGAAAGTCGCTGATGGAAATGCCGCGGACGGCCTGCTTGAACTGGAAGAGAAGCTGCGTGACCGGCTGGGATGGATCAGGCAGCAGCCCGTAGATGCGTTGATCGGCCTGATAGGCACGGTTGCATCCAGGTGGAGTGAGAGTGAGGATTCCTTTACGGATTCTCAGGCCAAGGGACTGTCGTTCCTGTCATCATGGTGCTCGGCCGAGAACCTCACCAGGATGGCGAACGAGGGCCTTCGCGGCAATCGCAAGGCCGCTGACGGATTTATTGCCGCTGACGATAATGCAGTCCATAAGATCAGGACTACTTCAAGGGGGCTTGTATGTCATTGGCTGGCCGGCAACGTGCAGGCCCTTGGAATGTTTGCTTTAGTTCAGGGCGTTCTGTGTAAGAACGTGAATCTGCTGAGAGTCTCTGGCCGTGACCGAGGAGCCTTCAGATCGTTGTTGGATGGCTTTAAGGGCGTTATGTACGTGACTCCGGGAGGGTACGTGATCTCCGGTGATGACCTGCTCTCAACGATAGCACTGACCTATTACGATCATGGAGATCAAAAGGCCGGACGGGCCATGTCCCGGATGGCGGACGTTCGTGTTGCTTGGGGAGGCAGCGAAGCCGTTGGTGCAGTTTCGGCATATCCCTCAAAATATGACTGCTCGGACATAATCCTGGGTCCGAAGCTTTCGATGGCGGTGGTGTCACGGGAAGCAATCCCTGATGAGCGCAAGGCGCGTAAACTGGCCCGCAGGATAGCGGTGGATGCGAGCGTGTTTGATCAGACCGGGTGCGCATCCGTTCATAATGTTTTTGTGGAAAAGGGAGCAGGGATATCTCCCGATGAATTTGCCCTGTTACTGGGAGACGGCATGCATAAGGTTGCAGAGCAGATACCTAAGGAAGCCATGACTCCCGAAGAGTTTGCTGCCGTACATTCGGCACGCGGACTATATGATTTTAAGGGACGGGTTCATGGAGATGCCGATTCAGTCTGGACGGTCTTATATGACGATTCCGCGGAACTGAGTCCGCCGGCATATTCCAGGGTAGTCTTTGTGCATGCCGTTGACTCCATGAATGACGTGTTGCCACTGATCACGGATGACGTGCAAACCATAGGACTTGCCGCAACTGGAGCCAGGGCGGAGGAGTTTGCGACTGACGCGGCGCAACGCGGAGCGATACGCTTTCCCGCATGTGGCAAGATGCTCAATTTTGAATCACCATGGGACGGAATGTTCATCATGGACAGAATGGTTAGATGGAATACTCTGGGAGGGCCGCTGACATGATCTATGACCAAATGATCGAGGGCAGGTACGTCCGATTAAGGTCGATTAATGAATCGGATGCACAGTTTTCGCTGGACATCAGACAGGATAAGGAGAAGACTAAGTACCTTCATCCCGTTGACAATGACATCAACAAGCAGACCGCTTGGATCAGGAAGCAGATGGCTGCTCCCGGGGATTATTTTTTTGTGGCTGAGTCTGCGGATGGAGACAAGGTGGGAACTGTTGGCGTATATGGCATAGAAAAAAACGTGGGACATCTTGGGAGACTCTTGATGGTTGGTAATCCGTTTCAGTCTTTCGAGGCGACCATGCTGGCAATGAAATTTGCATATGAAGTCCTGGGACTGGATGAACTCTACGGGGACGTGCACGTCGACAATACGGCATCAATCCACATAAGCGGTGCGATGGGATTTCACTTCAAGGAACCGGTATATGAAGAAGAACTGGACCGCTGGGTCAAGTACTGTACCTCCTACAGGAGCGAGTTCCCGGAGTATGAATCTAAGATAAAGCAGATGATCTATCGGGATTAGAAGTTGGAGAAGCATATGAAAAACAGGCCGCTGAAGATATTGCTGATCATACTGACCATACTGTTGAGTTTCACTTGTTTTCTGGGTTATCCGTTATATAGCTGGTACAGGAAGACGTATGACTCCACGTTTACCGTGCTGGTATTTACTGTGCAGTCACCGATGAAGGGCGCCAATCTTGGCGTTGTTAAGGGTGCCATCAAATATTGCATTCCCGGAGGTTTCCTGTGGATCATTTTCATGGGCGCTTACATATGGCTGCTGAATAAAAAGGAGGACTGGAAACTAAGCAGGCTGCTTCGTTGGTTAGTGCCCGCGGTATGTGGTGCGGGACTTATAGTTCTGCTTCTGCTGGCCAATAAAACTCTTGAGTTTACGGATTATCTGAAGTACAGGTATTCTGAGACTCATTTCATCGAGGAGCATTACGTTAAACCCGACGTAAGCGCGATCAAGGTCAAGGACAAGCCCAAGAACCTGATATATATTTACATGGAGAGCGTTGAGACGGCATATGCTTCCGAAGCTGTCGGAGGCAGGCAGCCTGACGTGAATTACGTTCCAAATCTTACGCAGATCGCTGATGACAACATTTCTTTTTCAAATACGGAGAAGTTGGGAGGATTTTATAACTGTGCGCATACCGGATGGACTTCCGCGGCATTGTTTTCGACGCAGTCCGGCATACCGTTCATGACTCCGATTGGAGGTGGCGGCATATGGGAGAATTTCAGTTCGCTGGTCACAATAGGCGACATATTGGCAGACAAGGGGTATAAACAGGAATTTATCTGTGGATCGGATGCTGAATTTGGAGGACGCAGGGCCCTGTTTACCACTCATGGGGACTGCAAGATAATGGATTATTATGCCGCGGTCGATGCAGGTTACGTCGATGAAGATCACTACGTATGGTGGGGATTCGAAGATTTCATGCTGTATGACGTCGCGAAGGAGGAGCTTGCGGAGCTTTCAGCTCAGAATGCTCCTTTTAACCTGACTCTGCTTACGGTTGACACTCATGACGATGGAGGATACGTCTGTGAGTTGTGCACGGATGATTATCCGGTTCAGGTTGCCAACGTCATTAGCTGCGCTGACAGACAGGTGGCAGATTTTGTGAGATGGTGCAGCACGCAGAGCTGGTATGAGGATACTGTCATCGTCATACAGGGCGATCATCCCGCCAGGACCAAGTATCTGTTAGAGGACGTGCCTGCCAAGGAAAGAACGACATATCAGTGTTTCATAAATACGGGCTTTGACAAGTCCGAGCTTAACTATCAGAACAGGTCATTCGTGGCCATGGACATGATGCCCACGGTATTGACGGCCATAGGCATGGAAGTGCCCGGAGACAGGCTTGGGCTGGGCACTGATCTCTTTTCGGGCAAACAGACGCTGACCGAAGAGTATGGTTTTGATTATGAGGACACAGAGCTTGAGAAGCATTCACAGTGGTTTCTGGATAATATCGTGTGGGGCGATGTGCCAGAGTGAACAATTTCAATCAATGATGATCTTCTCGCGTTTTATCCATTCGTTTTCGGTATTGTTGGTATATACGGCAGCAGCTCCGTATTGCAGGTCATACAGAATTGTATCTATGCTGTCAACGGTATGAGTGTAGATCGGAACACCAATTCTTTTCATATCTGAAGAAAAATCGGAGAAGTCATCGGAATTGCTTTCCGTATCATATCCCTCGTAATCGCTTGGATTGACTGCTATCCATTTATGCTTGAAGGTCAGTCCGACATAATCATGGGCATCAAAGCATTTCTTCAGTACCGGATAGTCTCTTTCAGCCGGTTTGGTATTATACAACGTGAAGATTAGGTATTTAAAACCGAGTTCTCTGATCTCCTCATATTCGCTGTCGTGATATACCTGTATTATGAACCTTTCTGTCAGTTCCGGGTATTTTTCACGGATCTGACTGCAACCGGAGACATTATTACCCTTGATATCCGTTATGACATGGATTTGAGGGTGATTGTGCATTATTTTCGCGACCGTGTCCAGATTCATATGCGTGAATTCTCCATTTGCCTTTTCTGACATGAATTCCGCCTCGGTGACAGGAGATTCAAGTTCATGAGTGCAGACCAGATAGCCGTCTGCTGAGAAATCAAAGTCCACTTCGATGAACCGGTTGCCCGAATCTATGGTGTTTTCAATAGCTTCGAGACTGTTTGTATAGGTGCACAGGTTTCCGGCACTGTCATAGATTGCACCGCAGGCGTGGATGATTGTTCGTTCCGAGGCAAGATCGTCACGCAGTTCAATAATTGAAGCCTGTCGATGGCATGTAACGGATATTTTGTTTATCAGGATTACAAGCGGGACTATCAGTACAATGCAAAAACAGCAGAATACAGGCACAGTCTTGCAGATACTGTTACCGGGCGTCAGCAATATATGAATGATCATATGGGCACCAATGACCCCTGTAACGGTAAATAGAAGCAATATCAGGGGTAAGGGCCTGAATGGATTAGGAAGGAACATGTGGTTAAAAAAAGCATAAATGCCGACATCACGATACCTGTCCACATAGGAGACGATAAATATGCATATTGCAATCGATATGATCAACAGGGTCGGAAGCACGTGAGCAATGAATTGAACGGGACGACTGCTTATGTTGGTGATTTTGTTTTCTGATCCGCTTTTCATTGTTGATCTGGTAATGAAACATTTGGTATATATCGTAAACGCATTAAGGATCTGTTCATAAATAAATCATTAATTTGCTTGTCTTTATATCATCATCTGTTATCATAACATAATGACCGAACTTCAACAAATCATGATATACTATCAGGTAGTTTGTTTATTTTGACGGAGGTAAACAGGGTTATGAGTGATAAAACCGGGAAAATCAGAAAGCCTGGTCGTATTATCGGATTTACTGTTTTTGGTCTGGCGGTCATATTGCTTGTTCTGTTGATCAGGCTTGCAGACTGGTATCGGGAAGCCTTTGCGGATATGGCTTTCTCTATAGTTGTCTACCAGCTTACTACTCCGCTTACGGGAACCTCCCAGGAGATAATGAATGAAGTATTCAGGAACGTACTGATAGCCGGTTCGATAATATCGGCGTTGATCCTTGTTCCGATCGGAATTTTGAAATTCAGGTTTTATGATAGAGATATTGTCATCAGATCGGATAAGGACGGAACTCATAGACCTATCGTCTTAAAGACCGACCGCTTTAAGATCATTCACGGATGCATATGCGCCCTTGCTTTGATCATTCTTGTATCCATGCTTGCTTCCCGGGCGAAGGCGATAGGTGTTCCGCAATATTTTCGCGAGATCTCTCAGAGCTCGACCATATATGAGGACGAATACGTAGAAACGAAAGATGTTGATATAACGTTTCCCGAAAAAAAGAGAAATCTTCTTCTCATTTATGTAGAAAGCATGGAGTCTTCATTTGCTGATACTGAGAGCGGAGGGATTTTAGAATATAACAGCATTCCGGAGCTTACGGAACTCGCTGAGAAGAACGTTAATTTCTCAAGTTCGGACAAGATGGGAGGTTTTCACGTATATGGCATAGGCTTTACCATGGCCGGAATGCTTGCCTCCACGTCCGGCATCAATTACAAGATTCCCGTCATGAACACGTATCAGCAGATGTTTGCGGAGTTTTTACCGGGAGTCACTTCACTTGGAGATGTCCTGAAAGAGAACGGATATACCAATTATTTTCAATGTGGATCCATGGCGGAATTCGCCGGACGTGACACATACCTGATTGATCACGGAGATTATCAGATCAAGGATCTGACGTACGCGCAGGAGAAGGGATATGTTCCGGAGGATTACAATAACGGCTTCTGGGGCTATGAGGATCTGTATCTCTACGAGATCGCCAAAACGGAACTAACCGAGATCTCAACACTTGGCGAGCCGTTTAATTACACTATGCTTACGGTTGATACGCATACACCGGCAGGATATGTATGTGAATTGTGTCCTGATAAATATGATGATCAATATGCCAACGTGTTGGCGTGCGCCAGCAAACAACTGTATGATTTCGTAAAGTGGGCCGAAGAGCAGGACTGGTATGGAGATACGACAATCCTTGTCATGGGGGATCACACTACGATGGCTGACTATTATCGTGCGGGAGAGGGATACTGGGATTTTGATGCATATACCCGTGAAGTTTATAACTGTTTCATCAATTGTGCAGACGGTCTTGATACTACACGTGTTAAGAACAGGGAGTTCTCTACCTGTGATATTTTTCCTACTATATTGGCAGCCATGGGAACCCAAATAGACGGAGAGCGACTTGGACTGGGCACAAACCTGTTCTCCGGAGTGCCTACGATACCCGAAAGGATCGGAAGAGACGTATTCTATGAG
>CALGGH010000233.1 GCA_937916415.1 uncultured Lachnospiraceae bacterium | reverse complement strand
GTATCTGTATTTTCTGATCCGTGCACTTACCGGTCGCCGCAGGGTATCCGCGGGATATTATTTTGTCTCGCTTTATTCACTTTGTGCCATCATGGTTTTTGCTTTGTTATACGGACTGACGGACATGGTTTACTACGACCTTTACGGAGTTCCGGTCGCCATTTTTGCATTTCCGGTAGTACTTGCCGGAATTCGCGAATGTTTTGATGATTCAGGTTTGGGGCAGGCCTTCCCCATGATCCTGGCGGTGATGGTGCTCCTGACGGGCGCATTTAACTATCGGGAACTGGGTTTGATCGACAAGACGTCAGAACAACGGACGGTTGCTTCTTTTTTGACAGACAATGAGTATCTGGCCGGATACGCCACCTTTTGGAATGCAAACGTACTGACCGAGCTTTCCAATGGCCAGATAGACGTTTATTCATGGGATGATTCAATGATGATGGCTTACGTCGAAGACGTAAACGACTTACATAAATGGCTGCAAAAAAAGAGCCATTCCGCCAATCCTCCGGAAGGAAAAGTATTCGCCCTGTATTCATATGAGGACGTCTATAACTGTCGCTGGAAAGATAAATTGCGTGACGAAGACGTCATCATGACCACGGAAAACCTGGTGGTATACGGATATGAATCATATGATCAAATGATGAAGATTGTTTCAAGGCAGGAACCCTGACGGTCGACTAATGCTTATCCGGTAACCGTTGTCAAAAGATGGATGTCAAAATGCATCATGCCTTATCGTCGTTCTTCTCATTCGGATGCTCAAAATCACGCAAAACCACGCTATCTATGATGTATCTCGGACGATGCTTGGCCTCCATGTAGGTCTTGCCCACGTATTCACCTATCACCGACAGGCTGACCAGGATCACGCCGCCCAGGATCAGCATTACGATCAGTGAAGTGGTATAGCCCTGGACCGCATTGCCGTTGGCCCAGTCCACTATGGAAAAAACTATCATCACGAGCGCTGCCAGGACCGTAATGAAGCCTAGTCCGCCTATCATGTGTATCGGCCTGATGCTGGACGAAGTGATGCCGTCCATGGCCAGATTTACCATCTTCTTGAAGGTATACTTGGACTCACCGGCCTCGCGTGCCTTTACGTCGAAATAGACTATGTCTGATTCAAAGCCCATGGTAGGGATCAGGCCGCGCAAAAACAGTGAGCTTTCCGGATACTCCGCCAAAGCGTTAAGCGCCTTGGAAGACATGAGCCGGTAGTCAGCCGAATTGGTCAGCGCACCGCTGCCCAGAAAATGCATTAGCTTATAATATGCAGTAGCGGTCATTTTTTTGAAGAATCCGTCTGTATTGCGGTCATTCCTCACTCCGTAGACAACGTCACAGCCGGCCATGTAACATTCCAAAAACCTGTCCAATGCCTCTATGTCCTGCTGAAGGTCCGCATCTATGGTGACCGCGGCGTCAGCGTGATGCCTTGCCTCCATCATTCCGGCCAATATGGCGCTCTGATGTCCGTAATTGCCGGCGAAGGATAGAACGCCGTAAAATGAATCCTCGCGAGCCAGGTCATGAAGCATCCTAAGCGTTGCATCACGGCTGCCGTCATTGACGAACAGTGCCTTGCTCCTGTCCGTGATCTTCCCCTCTTTCATGAGCCTGGTCATCTTGTCCCTGACGACGCGTGACGTCTTGTCTATCACGGCTTCCTCATTATAGCATGGCAGCACCAGATATAATGTCGGTATCTGATCTCTCTTAACCATTATTTTGCGCCTCCGGTATGAATTTGTTTTCGCTCAGGCTATAACCCCTTTTGAGAAATTTATGCCTGATCACCCACCATCCGGGCACCCAAATATACCTGTGCATGGCAGGAGAAGCACTGCCGATCATCCAGCAGTTGCGTTCGCACTTGCGGGTGCATTCCCTGACCGCCTCAGCCTGTTCGGAATGCCACAGCGTATCCCAGTCAGTCTCTCGCAGGTTGCCCATAACTGCCTTCTGTGCCATGCCGTTACAGGGGATCACGTCACAGAACGGATCGATGAAAAAGGCATCCTTGCTCATGTCACACGGAAGGAGCCGCTTGTTGCCATATATGTAGTTGATCAGGCCGTGGTTAAAATAAGCCCTGAACCACTTCTTCGGTGACCTGCTCCTCAGCAGTTCGTTAATCAGTTTCTCGAAGTTCTGCGCGACCTTGTATTTGTCGTTAATTTTATTATCTGTCTTACGGAAATAGAATGAGTTGTGAAGCGTGGCCGTGGCAAATTCCATCCCCAGTTCATTGGAAATCTCGTACAACGGCACCAGGTCCTCGCAGTTCATGTCCTGCACGGTCATGCCAAATCCCACGTCGGGATGCCCCATCTCAACCAAAGTCTTTAGCGTAGTATAACCGCGCTCAAATCCATTGGGGATGCCGCGTATGGCATCATTCGTCGCCTGCAGGCCTTCGATGCTGATGCGTATGCCAACCTTAGGGAATTCCTTGCACAGGTCAATGATGCGGTCCGTGAAATAGCCGTTGGTAGAGATCACTATTCGGTCGGATTTCTTGTACAGTTCCCGGACGATGTCCGGGATGTCCCGGCGGACAAATGGTTCCCCTCCGGTGATATTGGTAAATGCCATCTCCGGCAGCTTCTTTATGTCATCTAAGGTGATCTCCTCCTCGGGCCTGGTCGGATCCTTGAAGCAGTCACACATATTGCATCTGGCGTTGCATCTGTACGTAACTATCACGGTTCCATAAAGTTTTCTTCGTGACATCTATAATTGACCTTTCAGTTATGGCAAACGAATTAAGCAATTGCACTTTACCGGGCCATAACGATGACCCTTATAACCTTTAACCTAAACATCATATCATAAATCACGCTCAAATACAGCCTTGACCTCTATGCCGCCCTCGGGAACGTACAGTTCCAGGACGTCTCTCCCGGAGCTCACCCCGCCTTCCCATCTGACAAATCTGTAACCCTTATGCGGAACCGCCCTTAAGGTAATGGGATAGTCCGTAAAATATCTTCCTTCCCATTTTCCGTATTTCAGTTCCGGAACACAGGTGTTAACTACTATTTCCCCCTTTTGACTGCCGTTAACGGATATTTTCAGGGTCTCCTGCGTGCCGCTCAGTCCGAACTCATCCGCCATGTATCCGGTTATGATCTCGGGTCTGTCCAAAAAGAATCCGTTGTCATACGTAATGTCCCGGTCCCACTCCTTCAGAAGGTCTGAAATGCGCTCCGGCTTAAAATCCGTATTTACCATGTCCATGAACGAGAGTACGAACTGCCTGCAAAAAGATTCGTTTTTCTTTAGTGCCTTAAACATCGGCCAGTCACATATTGGTTCTGACCAATCAGCCATGTTGTGAAAAGAGTCGTACTCCGCATCATTTATGTCCTCCATGCCGGATTCATGCCTGATCAGGGCTGTTTCGAGATCCAGGTCATAAAGACAGTATCTCCACCTTCCATCCGCATGCTCATTTCTGTTATTTATGCTCAGGGATCTCCACATGGCTATGTTATCCAGATAGCTGTAGTCCGCGTTGGCAAGATAGACGTTAATGCACAGATAGTCAATAAAGCTTTGAACGTCCACCATCCTGTCAAATTCAGCGTAAGCCGCGTCATCCGACAGATCATTATTTGCCAGGAACTCCGTTATCTCATCGGTTATCCCCTGCTTAATGAATTCTGCGGATTGCACCCCATATGTTTCCTTAAAGAAGGTTTCATTGTATCTTTCCTGAATATACGTGTCATACCAGAACTCCCCGTTCAGATATACCCTGACCGGAAAGCTCTCCTGAAAGGCAACGTCCCTGTCTTGTGCCAGATGCATGCCAAAAGCATTCTCGAACCCCGACCTGAGTCCGAATGCATGTGTCATCTTGTTAGGAAAAATCTGTTTGTAGAAATACTTGCTGCCACTGTACTCCTTACGGGAAAACACGGATAAGCGCTTATATCTGATCGATCTTTTGGATTCACCCGGCCCGGATTCCACCCCCTGCCGATAACCGTAAATGCAAAATCCCTCCAATAGTTTACGTATCTCCAGTCATCCGGAGTATGTAGGATCAACGGATGTAAACGCAAATAGAACAACGCCATAAACCCTGTCAATATAGTAAAAAAGCATATTCTTATGATTACCGCTCTTCTATCCCTCATAATCAGATCCCGTTTGAGAAACCGCTACCTGATCTCCTGCATAGATCTTGAGCAGCCGGTCACAGTATTCTTCAACGGACGGATAACGTGTCATCCCGCATCCCCTTCTCAGTCGGTCCGTTTCGGCTCCGTCCTCCCATAATCTGCGAATTGCCCGCGTCAGTGCATCCTTGTCTCCGGCTTCAAACAACAGGCCATTTCCGTCGTTTTCCACCAGTTCCGGCGTCCCGCCGGTATTGGATGCTATGACCGGCGTTCCATGGGAGATCGATTCCATTACTGTAAATGAACAGTTCTCATGACAGACTGACGGAAAGACCGTGAATCTTGCGTTTTTCACCAGCTTCATTAATTCATCTCCGCTCTTAAAGCCTACGTTATTGATGTTTTTATGACGGTTAACCTCATCTTCCATCGGTCCGGATCCGGCAAAAACAAAATCCACGTCAGGAAGCTCCGAAACACTTTGAAGCAGCGTCGCTACCCCCTTTTCCTCCGAAAAGCGGCCAAAATACAAAACATAACTGCCACCGGTCAAATCCCTGCGTTCATAAGGAGCAACCATTGCGTTTCCTTCGGGACGGGGCATGAAATTATGCATGACCATACACTTGCCCTTAAGGATCGGATCCGATTCAAGCACCTCTTTCATGAACCGGCTCGGGGTGATTATCAGATCGATCAGGGCGTATGTCTTGCGTTGCTTATAATACAAGGCCTCATACGCTCCAAGAATGCTGCGAAGCCTGCTGCCATGAATGCATCTGTGTCTAATGCAATTAGCGTATTTTCCGCCTTTACATTCAAAGCATCTGTGTCCGTCCGGACGCATCAGGAGATGATTCGGACATGCCCACTGCGAATCATGTGCCGTATATACCATTCGCGTCGTCGCTTTGTTTCTTATGTCATGATCCGCCACTGCTTCGATCACGGATGGCGTAAGCTGGAAATTGACGTTATTAAAATGAACGACGTCCGGATGAAAATCATCAATTACCCCGGTTATCCGTCTTGCGGCATCTTTTGAATGGATGATCTTAAAGGGATAAGTAAGCCTGGAAAGCTTACCCTTAAACCCTGCTCCGTGAAAATCCATGTTCGGAACGTAAATCTCCGCGTGATTGCCCACGATCCGTCCCTCATGCTCCATGCCGAAATACTGCACTTCATGTCCCATTGACTGCAGGCATCTGCCAACTTCAAATATGTATGTCTCCGATCCGCCATTGGGATGAAGGAATTTATTAACGATCAGGATTTTCATATCAAACCAAATATAGATTCATAAACGCATTTCTATCATTCCGGAGGATTGCCATATAAAGCCCCGGTATCCGCGATCATCCTGTTCCAGTCATATTTGGAGCAGATAAAGTCAGCCGTGGAGCTGCGCAGGGATGCGACTTGTCCGGGGGACTCAATGAGTGCCTCCAGTTTGGATCTTAAGTCTTCCGAATCGCCATGCAGGAACGTTACGGAATGATCTTCCATGACTTCGGCATTCTCCGGTATGTCGCTGATCAGGCAGCAATTCCCATACGAAGCAGCCTCCAACAGACTCAGGGACATGCCCTCCACGTCCGAGGGACAGACATAAAGATAAGCATTTGAATAGAGTTCTGCCAGCGTTCTCCCTTCCACGAAGCCGGTCAGGATGATGCGGTCATCACCGGATGCCATCTCCGTGATCCGTCGCATGTAGTCATCTGCCTGTCCGCTTCCTCCGGCTATCACGAGCTTCTTGTCCGTCTTGATCTTCTTAAATGCCTCAATGAGATAATGAAGGCCTTTTTCCGGCACGATACGAGCCACGAAGAGAACGTAATCATTGCCGCTAAGCCCGAACCGTTCCGTTATCAATGCCGGGGAAACAGGTTCCGGCCGGTCAACTCCATTGGGAACGTACACGGTCTTACGGCCATAAATCTCAGTAAAGTACCGCTGAACGTTACGGGAAAGGACTATGATCTCATCTGCATGCCTGACGGCCTGCTTTTCACCCGTTCTGATCACCAGTGATGCAAACCTGCCCCATTTGGCACGCTGCCAGTCAAGGCCGTGTATCGTGACTATGATGCGGCTGCGTCTGCGCACAAAGGCCGGCAGCCACAACATGACGCAGGGGCCTTCGGCATGATAGTGATAAACGTCGAATCCGGCGATCGTCGCACGAATCGTAGCCAGGCAGGCATAAACGAATGCATTAAGCCCGCTGCTGGCAGGTGCGGGGATATGGCGTATCCTCACGCCGTTATGGCAGTCTTCGGCGTTCTCCGCCCTGCCCCGGTTGTAAGCCCATACCTCATATCCGTCAGCAGCCAGGCCCGTCGACAGTCTGTCAACGACAATCTCCACGCCGCCCTGTCTGGAGGGAATGGTCTTATGTCCGATCATGACCACCCTGCGCTTGTTATTCTGTTTCGTGACGTTATTCTTCTGAAGACGTGTCATAATCATTCACGGCATCCGCCATTACCTGTCTGATCTGTTTCGCTATGACGTCAGGGCTGAAACGACGTCTGCATTCCTCCGAAATCCGGAGACGGTCATATCCACGGACAGCTTCAATCATCTTTTGCATGGCTGAAACAAGCCCATCCTCGTCGCCTACGGGAACCAGGATGCCATTGGAGTCATCCACAAAATCCTCCGGTCCTCCGCATCTGGTCGCTATCACCGGCACGCCTGCTGCCATCGCTTCAGCGTAAACTATGCCAAACGTCTCCGATTCACTCGGAAGTACAAAACAGTCAGCATGCCGAAGCCTCTCGGCAAATTCCGGCCGTACGTACGTCCCCGTGAAACTGACCCGGCCGCTTACGCCCAGGGACCCCGCTTCGTCTTCAAGCTCCGTCCTGAGCGCACCATCACCCATGACGGTCAGTCTCGCATGATCAGCAAGTCTCGAAAAGGCTCTCAGCAGCAGCGACAAACCCTTGCCCTCAACGAGCCTGGACGCCGTGATGAAATCAAACCGGCCATCCTCTTGGCCGGGCCTGGCAGCGTCCGCATCGTCCGGCGCGCCATGGCGTTTTCCTGCCGCCTGGCCGAAAATCTCCAGATCCATGATATTAGGGATCACCGCATCGGCATCCGCTCCATACGCTGCCTTAACGTCTGCCGCCAGTTTATTGCTCACGCAGATTATCCGGTCAGCATGCGCATAGGCATCTGCCATTCGGCGATGCACCTTTTCCCCTTCTTCCACCGGGGTGATATGTTCGGTGATGACGTATGGAATGCCACGCTCAATGCAGTAATCCATCCCGGATATCGCTTCCATGACTCCATGGAAATGAATGCATTTGGGTTTGCCATGCCGGTCTTCAATCTTTGCCATGCTCCTGGCAAAGCCCTTGTCCTGGATCCTGTATTTTCTCTCGGGAGAAAAAGGCCCATACGGAAAGCTGTATTCGCACACGGGGATTCCATCCTTCGTTCGAAAGCTCACTCCCCATCTGCGCCATCTGCGGATCGATCTCATGTCAAGTGCCAAAAAAACAATGTTTGTTCCGGCATTCGCCAGGGCCCTGGCCTGATCAAACTGAAAAAGTCCGTGCAGCGGATATTTATCAGACGGACATCCCCAGGATGCCTCAACTACGTAATCATCCATTTTTGCACTTAATCTTCCTGGTCAGATACTGAACGTCAATAACCTCATATCGGTCTGATCTGCTATAAGTATGTACGCCGATCAGCTTTGGCATCGCTGCCGGACTCTGGTTGTATACGTCCGAAGGCAATATCTCACTTAAGGTCTCTCCGTCAGCGGGGTGATCCTTCATAAACATCACCGAATAGCCGTATACGCCTGACGTGCTGCGCTGTACCGGATAAACGGTCCGTCCGGTTTCTTTCAACGGATATCCTGCCATGCGTGACCGTAACGTATACTCCCGGGTGATCAGCCCGTCATCCGTTGCCGAGATGCTCCCGTCCTCATCTGCGTGAAGCCCGTAACCATGAAATCTGGTATAAAAATCATCATCCTCATTGAAATCCGAGCCTAAGAGCCTGACATGGTCATCCGCTATGCATTCAACGACGGAATCCACTATCCTGGTGCCGTCCAGGTACCTGCCGACGTGTTCCCATGCGTAAGGAAATTCAGTGCATCTGTACAGGTTTATCCCACGATCCATTTCGGTCTCGGGGATCATGTACAGTTCATCACGCCATTCAAATATCATGGGAAAGGACATGTGGAACTTTTCCTCTATGACCGGGACCTCCGGCTTCCACGTTCCGTCCGTTACGTCAGATGCCACGATGGAGCCTATTCCGGTGTGCCGGTTTACGCGTTCCATAAACACTATTTCAAGTCCTTCACGGCTGAATATCAAAGGGTCGGCGTACCAGTAATCGTCTGAATGAGGGAGCAGGATCCAGCCCTGATCCCCATTCGGCCTAAAAGCACACGAAAATATGGCCTCATATCCCATCAGCTTCTTGAATCCCAGTCTTAATCCCAGCTTCTTTATTTTTTTGAAAAGCGTTCTTAAGTTCATGCCGCGTCATTTGCCCGATCTGTCAAATAGGTCAATGAATCTGTAAAGGTAAAACTTGAAATTGGTCACGACGTATCTTTTTAGCAACCGTCCCGGATCCTGAAACAGCCGGTAAAGCCATTCCATTCCTATCTTCTGGACCCACAGGGGAGCCCTTTTGATCGTCCCCGCATGGAAGTCAAAGCCGGCTCCGACTCCCATCATGACGCCGTTTATCTTGCCCGCATGAGCAGACATCCATTTTTCCTGTTTCGGAGCTCCCAGGCCTATCCAGACTATGTCCGCGCCTGATTCATTGATCATGCGAATGATCTCCGCGTCCTCCTCCGGCGTAAGATCCCTGTACGGAGGCGAAAACATGCCCCGAACGTCTATTCCGGGATATTTTTCACGTAGTTTCCTATCCAGCTCTGACAGGGTTTCCGGCGATGCCCCATAGAAAAAATGGCTCACGGAGGCCTCTGCGGAATCACGGAACATATGCTCCATGAAGTCGGGGCCTGCTACCCTTTCGGCTCCGATCAGTCCGGATTTAGCCTGAAGTCTGGCTATCGGACTGCCATCGGCAAACGTAAAAGCCGCATTATTCAAAACGTCCCTGTACTCATTGCTTTCCCTGGCCATCACCAGAGTGTGCGTATTGGAAAAGCAAACGTATTTGCCCGAAAGGTCCCTCAGGTGCCTGATCACGTGCAGCACGGCCTCCTCGGTACGAGCGATCGCATAACGCACCCCAAACAGTTCAAAACGGTCGGCACGCACGCTCACCGGTATTGACGTTCGTCCGTCTACGTCACATGCGATGCCGCTCTTCACCTCATAACCCGGAACGGATAGTCCCGCATAGGTTCTGAGGCCAAGGGAGGATGCCCCATTGAGCATCTTGTCATACTCTTCATCCGATGCCCCGCCGCAATATACGATCACCTCATCATAATTACCGCTGTGTATCTGAGTCCTAAGTCTTTCCACGTCAGGATACGGATATGTAATCGTAAGAACACGCGCCTCGCGTCCATGACAGGTCTTCTTTAGCAATGACCGTCTAAGCAGCATGCGAAGCACGAAATCAAAAATGACGTTCATGACGTACATCATGCCGATGATAAGCCTTGACGCCAGCTCTCCCCGCTGTGAAGCAAACAGATATATCACGGCGAAAACTATGATGATGGTCCTGTCCCTGAGCACTGCAGTAAGGTTCTCAACAGGATCCATTTCAAATATTGATGAATGCTTGAGATCGATCACCAGAAACACTATTACCTGGAAAAGGCACATGGTAATGATCAGGGAAATATAAGTTTCCGAAAAACGGTCCGGCCAATTGTCATACCGGATCATGAGCGAAACAAACCAGGCCGGAACCAGCGAAGCCAGATCAGCCAAAAGCACTCTCCTTTTGGGATATCTTCCGTAACTCTTTTGATTCATCTCATCTTCCGATCAGTTTGTTTTTGAAAAACGCAGCCGCAAGATACAGCCTGTTCATGGCCTCAGCCAGACACAGCGTGATAAGCCCCCTGCCATCATAATACCGCCTGCAAACATATTTTGCGGATGTGTATGAGGCACTGGTCGCGCGTATTTTTTGCCCAAAAGACAGATTGCCGTCAGCGTCATGATGGTTATGTTGGTAAGCGCAGTTTAACGTCAGAACCGTCTTCCATCCTTTTTGCCGGCATTTAATGCCAAGCGCATCCTCTTCGTTATAGAGAAACATGGCTTCATCATAGTATCCAACGTCATGAAGCGTTTCGGTCCGTATCATAAAAAAGCAACCTGCCACGCAGCCAACCCGGACCAGGTCGGACGTGACGGGATCACCCTTAAACGTCAGATCATATCTCCTGCTGAACAGCGATTGCTTGCGGGCAAATTGCCTCGCGGTAACAATGGGCCACGCAGAATGATTAAGATCCGCATTGGACTCGCGGTCTCCGATCACGGCTCCCACGACGCCAATCCTGTCATCACCCATCATCGTCTCATGCATCGTGCTGATCACGTCGAGAGAAGGAATCTCCACGTCAGGATTGATCACCGCCATCACGGCAGACCCATATTTATCCTCAGCATAATGAAATCCGACGTTATTGCCGGCTCCATATCCTCCGTTGTACTCAGACATGACGACGTCAACAACATTCATGTCCCCATAACGAGCCATCAGCTGCTTCCCTGACCCATCCGGAGAAGCATTGTCAACAACTATCACGTGATAGTCAGCGCCAAATCCGATCAGCTGATCCACCAGATGCATGGTGTCGTCATAAGAATTATAGTTTAGTATGATAAGGGCAAGCCTGCTTAAGCTCATTTGACCACCACCCGCTCTGCCAGGTCATCAAGATCCCGAACGAACCGCTCTATCGAGAACTCCTTGGCCCTTTCGTGTGCAGCCAGGGCAATTGCTTCTTTTTCTTCGGCAGACATAAGACATATGGCATCCAGCCTGCGGGCCAGGGCAGCATGATCCTCCCTGCCGACCAGATAGCCATCCCGTCCGTCCGTGATCAATTCGGGCATGGCGCCATTATTTGCGCAGATGCACATGCATCCCGAAGACATGGCCTCCGTCACGGATATCCCGAAGCCCTCTGCCCAGACCGGCATGTGAACGAATACGTCTGCCATCTTCAGCAATTCCGGCACGTCACTCCGGCTTCCGAGGAATTCCACGACATCCGAGACTCCCAGCTCATCCGTCAGCCGCTTGAGTTCTTCCGCATACGGACCGTCACCGGCTATCCTAAAATGAAACCGTAACCTGTCACTGACCTCGCTGAGTGCCTTCAGCGTAATCTGCACCCCTTTCTCGGGTATCAGCCTGCCGGTATAGATCAATTCAAGCACGTCGGACGCATGATCACGCGTCACGTATGGGAATACTGCCAGGTCAGTTCCATTGTATATGATCGATATCTTCTCCTCAGGAACGTCCAGCACGTCTAAAAGGCTCCGCTTTACGGATTGAGAAATCGCAACGACGTCATCCGCCTTTTTAAGTGACGTGCCCAGCACGGCTTTGCGAAGCCAGAGCCTCCTTTTTTCATCAGCCCTGATCATGTCAACGGCATTAAGCTGGGCGTATGCAATGGTGTGAATGCGCGGAAACAGCTTCTTGGCCCTCATCAGACACAGATGTGACATGGCGGCTTCATGCTGCGCAATGAGCACGTCAGCTTTCTCATCCCGGATCACCTGCATGACCTTTTTCACCGTTTCGGGCACGTTTCGTCTGGAGGCATGCAGATTCATCACCCTGATGCCTCTTTCTATCATAAGTTCATCCACGTGTCCGTCGCCCCAAAGAATGAGCATCAGATTGTCATGTCTTGAATGAACGGCATAATCCATGCACAGAGTCTCTATTCCGCCTATATGGCCTGCCGTCAGCAGCGTAATGACTTTCATTGCACTCCTCATTCCATTCGTCAGAAAAGACCCGGTCAATAAATGCTTGTATTAAATAATCCCCTTAAAATATTCGATGGTGGACTTAAGCCCTTCCTTAAGCTGTATGGCGGGTTCCCAGTTCAGTTCCCTTTTGGCCAGGGTAATGTCAGGTCTCCTCTGGGTGGGATCATCCTGAGGAAGCTCCCTGTAAACTATCTGAGACTTGGATCCGGTCAGTTCGATCACTATCTCGGCAAGCTGCTTGATCGTAAACTCGCCCGGATTGCCTATGTTTACGGGACCGGTGAACCCGTCACGGCTGTTCATGAGCCTGACCATGCCCTCTATGAGGTCATCCACGTAACAGAAACTCCTGGTCTGTGAGCCGTCACCGTATATGGTGATGTCCTCGCCCCTGAGCGCCTGCACGATAAAGTTCGATACCACGCGCCCGTCACCTATGTCCATCCTGGGACCGTAGGTGTTGAATATCCTCATGACCTTGATGTCCACGCCATGCTTCCTGTGGTAGTCGAAGAACAGCGTCTCAGCCACGCGTTTGCCCTCGTCATAGCAGGACCTGATGCCTATGGTATTGACGCACCCCCTGTACTCCTCCGGCTGGGGATTGCATTCCGGATCACCATACACCTCCGAAGTGGATGACTGTAGAATGCGCGCACCGGTCCTTTTGGCCAGACCAAGCGTATTAAATGCTCCGTAGATGGAGGTTTTGGTCGTATATATCGGATCCCTCTGATACCACAGCGGACTGGCAGGACATGCCAGGTTATATATCTGGTCACACTCCACGTATATGGGCTGAATCACGTCATGCCGTATGAATTCAAAATACGGATTGCCTATCAGGTGCCTGATGTTGTCCTTGCTGCCGGTAAACAGGTTGTCGACGCAGATGACGTCATATCCGTCCCTAATGAGACGGTCGCACAGATGTGAACCCAAAAAACCTGCTCCGCCGGTAACCAATGCTCTGATCTTACGCATAATTATATTCTCCTCTTAGGAACCGTAGCGAATTAACATAGTCATTTCACTTGTCTGCTTTCCCGATATCTGCATCAGAAAGCCTCGCCGTAGCTTACTAACGACATACCAAGATATATGATATCACATATTGGGAAATGATGGAATTTATTGACTACCTGATCTTACCCAGCCTGCCCACAACAGCCCAGGCCAGGCGATTCTTTAGCGCGATGAGCGCTGCGCCATACAAAATGACCGATGCCACGACTCCGATAAAAAGCTGGACAAAAACATGGACTTCAAGCTCCCGGATCAGGAAATACGCCGCGATGATCAAGGCTACGCCCACAACGGAATCCCTTACGTCCCTGCCAAACCTAAGTTCGCGCAAATCCGTACGTACGCGCATCAAGCGTAAAACGCAGATGCACAAAACGGTGAGTTCAGCAATAATTGTTGACAATGCTGCTCCCTTCTCGTCCCAGAGCATGATGAATGGTACGTTGAGTACGACGTTCTCGACGGCGGCGATCATGGCCGCGCGGCTGTTGACTTTTTCGTACCCCAGCGGCATGTTCACGCAGTTGGTGGCTATGCCCCCAAATATGGCAAATATCAGCGCGACTGCCAGAAGCCTGAGCGAATCCGCCGATCTGACGTAATCATTCCCCCCCACCAGCAGAACTATGGGGCCGGCATACAGCATGAGTCCGGTCATGGCAGGTAAGCCCAGAATGATGAAGACGGACGTCACTCCGCTAAGTATCCTGCCAAATTCGTCCATTTCTCCTCGTGCGGCATGCTCAGACAGGCGGCTCAGCGTAACGGAGAAAATGGCGATGAACACGCTTTTGACTATCGTATAAATCTTGACCGCGACGGAATATATTCCCACGTAATAGTCGCCGCGCATGATGCCCAGTATGATGGAATCAGCTCCAACGTAGATCGCTATGCTGAACTCATTGGCAAAAAAGGGAAGCAGCTTGCCCGCAAGTCCCTTAAGGCGATCTGAGAAACGCAGTCTCAGCGTCACGTGACGCCTTACGTACAAAAGGTTGCTCAATCCTATGAATACGGACGTGGCAACGCTCAAAAACGCATATACGAGATAATCATCCGGACTTTTGACGAGCGTAAAAAGGAGCGTCATGTTGATCAGGTTGATCAGTATTCCCCTGACCGTGACGTATCCAAAGTTTTCATAAACCACGTTTATCCAGTCGGCCCCCAGTGTGGTGAATGCTATGCTGGTGCCCTGTATGATAAAGATGGGAGCGTAAGAATGCAGCTTGCCATAAACCAGGACCATGACGCACATAAGTGCCAGAGAGATGAACGTCGTGCACAGGCTAAACGTCCATATTTCGGAAGCCACCTCATCCGATGCCTGTCTGTCATCCCTCACGGCAGCACACTCCCTCACCGCATAGGTGGCCGTACCAAACATGGCAAACAGCATAAAAAACTCTACGTAATGAGCGACGTAGTCCACCCGTCCCAGATTTTCCACACCTACCACGTGAGCCGCATAGGGATAGGTTATCAGCGGAAAAATAACCGCAATTATGCTTCTTAATGCGTTCAATATCGCATTTTTCTTGATTGATTTTCTCTTCATCTATGTCATGTCACGGCTTTACGTGGCCAATATGGCCGTTTGTCAATCAGCGTTTCCATTCCCGGACTTAACGGATCTTAATCTGACGTGATCGCCGTCCACAAATACGTAATATGCGCTGCCCGGCGCTATGTCATACGGATTCTCAAACAAGGACGCATATCTGTCTGCGAAATCATCATCTATGGTCTGCAGATACAGATAATCATACGGGATCTCCAGATACTGGTCACTGGCGATCATTCGTTCAAGCTCCTCCGCGGTAAACTGAACCCTGCCATTGTTGCCCATAAATATCTGGTCGATGAAATTGGTCCTGGCCGGCCAGGAACGATAATAGAATTCGCGGTCAGAATACGTAAAATAGTTTTGCTCGTCTATGAAATAAACCATGTCTCCGGCTTCAAGCGTAATGCCGGCATCTGAAAGCGCATAATATCCGACACATTGATGCTTGGCAAACATCTGACGGTACAACTCTCCGGAGTCAGAGACGAGCATGATGGCCAGCACTCCTATGACCAAGGGGATCAGTTTGATTTCCTCAACATGTCTGAGAAAAGCGTACGCCACCAGAAATACCGTCAGTATCTCCCACGGAATCATGTATCTGGGAATCAGCCCCTCCATATTATCATTCATGGGACCGATCTGCCATATATGCATGGTCAGCATGAAAAGCGAGAAAACCGCCATGGCAATCCCGGTCCAGGCAAACAGCGTCTCATTGCCGGCGGCTTCCTCCCCGGTAAATCCCCATGTCCTTGCCCTTCCAAGATACCGAAACGTCAGGGCCATGACAAAAGCAATCACCGTATATAATCCATATGAGAGGCAAATATATCCATCCTCAGTCGTCACCTTAAACAGGTCCTGCATAAATCTGGCCATGACCGCGTAGCCATATGAGGATCTGCCCAGAACCAATATCATAAACCCAAATATGACTCCAATGATGCCCAGGGCAATCGCCACCGTGAATGCTTCACGATATCGTCCGGACACCCTGCCCAAGCGTCCGATGCCCCAATACAGGGCAACTCCGCCAAGCAGCCCGGCAATGGGCACAAGATCATAAACCGAGATGCCAAACCACGAAAACGTCACAATGCTGATGGCCGCCATCAGTCCCGAAAGCTCACGAATCCTCATGACGCTGCTCCTGATGCATATGGGAACGGCCATAAAAACGCAAAGGGAAGCGTATACCGGGCCAAGCCTCTTGGTGAGGCACATTGAGCAAAGCGAAATAAGCGCGGTCACGTAGTAATAATGCTCATCGGTTTCGGCATATCTTACAATATTGATAACAAAAAAACAGATCGTGCCGGCTATCACCATGTCGCCCAGAACGTACCTGAATGCCTCCAGCCCTGAAATGACAAACAAGGAGGGAATCGCTGCAGTAACAAGCAGAAAAACAGGGGCGTTGATCTTGCTCCTGACATGGGCAAAGACCGGCAGCAGCAGCGAAATAGTAAATATGTCCTGTCCAAAATAGCACGCGCTGTCACTAAAGCCGATCCACGATTTAGCCGAGAAATAACCCAAGATCGGCATTAGCGGCGTCTGATCAGCCGAAAGCGCAGTGGAAAGAGGACTGAACATGCTGTCATAATAGTAATAGTTTTTGGCCATCAATCCCCAGCAATACAACTCATCAGGATGTGAAAAATCCCTGTGAAGTGAATAATACGCAAAGAATGCGGCATAAATGACAAACGCAGCCATCCCCCATGTGGCCAGGCTGTCAATGAGCCTTTGCCTGTTTCTGAACAGGACGTAAGCACAATAAACCGCTGATCCGGCAATAACCGCCAGTCCCACTGCATACCCAAATGTCAGCACGGTCCATAATCCCGGCAGATAGATGATGAGCAGGATGATCATGGTGGCCGGTGCCATCGTTTCTTCGATTTTTTTATTAAACCTGACCGCGATCGCGGCAGCCGGTATCAATGCTGTCAATATGCCCATGTCAACCCTTTCTTATTTTTGCATAAAGCTTATCCCACAAAACCGCCAAACCGAGCGTCATTACGACCGAGATCATGCTCCATAACACGATATTGTCCGCCCCCAGGCGCTTCAGCACTCCGTGTACTCCGGTTATTACCGGATAATGGATCAAATAGATATATGACGAGAGCTCTCCGAGCAGGTATATGCCCTTCAAAAAATCTGTGTTCCGCCCTTCAGCTCTGTCACGATATCCGCATTCCATCCATACGGCCGTCATTATCAGCATGCAGACCGGAATCGTAAAAAAGAAGCCGGTCGATGCCAGATACTTATATTTATAAAACAGCGGCGCAAGTCCGATACGGATAAAAACAACGTTCAAAAACAC
>CALGGH010000232.1 GCA_937916415.1 uncultured Lachnospiraceae bacterium | reverse complement strand
ACGCTCTTCCGATCTCACGTCTTTTCATGCTTGTTCAAAGCACCCTGATTCATTTACGAAGAGTCATCGCCAGATCAACGGTATGCTGCAGATCGATGATAAGGGCTATGCCGTATCTCTTTCTAAACGCCTTGATCTCCGACGAAGTGACGTAATCAGGCCTCACGTACTTTTCTGTCTTTTTCATTCTAAACGTCTCCTGTTGAGAAATGCCTTAATGCCCTGACGTGTAACGAATTAACCGCGTAACGAATTAACCGAATTAAGGAATTGCACAAGGGATTTGCAGGTGTCATCATTTTGATGTAAGATTTCTTAAAAAACTTATCATTTTGATGACTTGCATTAATCATACCATCACCTGACTGGTTTTACCATCTAAATTTGGGGAACAATGAAGGAAAGCCCCGGTCTATCTTCCGGGGTTGTCTTGATTCATGGGGTTTGATAAAATTGTGGTAAGAAAATGCCAAAGCGAATGTTTGATGACTGATGTTTGAATCGGGAGATTGATAAACTGCACGTTTCCATTTTCACCCGACCTGGCAGTCACGCTGGAGGGTAATTTTATGGACAGGACAAGTCAGTCCGTGAAAACAATACGAAATGTGCTAAAGGATTCTGCCCCGGCCATTAAGCGAAATGGAGAAGGCCTGATCGGTTTCATTCAGGATATGGTTAAATAGTGATCCCGATGCCTTTGCCCCATTGACCTGGCCCCGGAGCGATGGAGCTGCTCCGGGGCACTCTTATGTTGTCGTAGGTCCGCATGGTTCCTGCCGATCAGATTCAGGCTACGTCAGGAATACAGCTCCACGATGCAGCTCTTTTTGCAGAAGCAGATTCCGAAGGAGATCACCCCGGCATAGCCGTCATCGAGGATCCCCTCCTCATATTTCCGGTCACGGATCTGATCGAAGGCCTCCCGTATGCCGTCATCCATCTCGTTATACTTTTTGCGCACCTTGATCTCGAAGAGGTAGGCAGGCTCCCTGGGCCGCAGGGGATAGAGGACCACGTCCGGACGGCCGTCGCCTTCCTCCCTGTTGGATTTGGCCGTGTAACGCGGCACGCCGTTAAGGAGAGACAGGAAATATCCGTGGTAGAATGATTCCCCGCTGTCGAACGTGGAGATGCTCTTCGCCAGCAGGTCGCTCACGAAGTCAGACATCTTCTCCGTGTCCTTGTCAAAAATAGCCCTGTGCAGTTCCTCCATGCCCGTGGACTTCACGACATTTTTAAACCAGTTGCTGATCTGATTCTCATAGACATATCCGACTTCCATGTTGGGAATCCTCATGGTCAGGTATATTTTATTGCCATCCTGCCTTTCGGACACCTTCTTCATGTATCCGGTAAAGAACAGGAAGTTCCAGAGGTTGTCCTCGCTGTCATGGACGTCCCCGTAGGTTATGTCCTCATGTATCTGCTTCTCTATGGTTCCGCCGCCGATCAGCTCGTCCAGTTCCTTACGCACGTCGTCATCAGCATTCTCGATCAGTTCCTTTATGATCGAATTGGATGACGTGTTGGCCCAGTAGGGTTTGGCAAACCGTTCATGATCGCTTACGTGATCGTCTACGTAGCTGATGACGCTCCAGGGATTGTATACCTCGGTCCTGCCAAAGAGGTATCCGTCATACCACTTCCTTACAAGCTCAATCCTGTCCTTAAGGCCGTATTCCGTGAGAATCTTCTCCGTCTCCTCCTGCGTGAAGCCAAAGCATTCCCCAAAGGAGAGGCTCCGTATGGAATTGACCTCAAGGTTATTCAGTCCCGTAAAGATGCTCTCCCTGCTGATCCTGAGGCACCCCGTCACCACGGCCCGTTCCAGCGCGTCATTGGTCTTCAGCGCCGATTCAAAAAGCGAACGGACGAAGCCGACCATCTCATCATAGAAGCCGCAAACCCATGCATTTTCAAGCGGCACGTCGTATTCGTCGATCAGGATGATCACGTTCCTGTCGTGATGTTTTTTAAGTAATCCGGACAGGGTTTGAAGTGAATCGGCATATTTGCTGACTTCCTTCATAAATGCCTCATCTTCCTCCCGTCCGTCCCTGAAACCCTTTCGCCTCTCCTCCCAGTCAATGTCTCCGCATTCCAACTCGCTAAATTGCAGCTTATCCCTCTCATCCAGTGCATCCGATCTCAGAAGATAATCGTGTCTTCGGAATTCCCTTATGATCGCATTACGCAGCATGCTGAAGGCACTATAAAAATCATTCTGTCTGGCGGATTTAAGAGACATGTTGATCACGGGATACTGCCCCATCATGTCAAGGACGTCGCCTCCCTCATCCAGAATCTTAGTGCCCTCGAAATACCGGCGGTTGTCGATGACGTTTCCGCTCTCGTCGTATTCGACTTCAAAGAAGGTTCGGAGCATGGACAGGGCGAGGGTCTTGCCGAAACGCCTGGGACGGGTAAACAGGGTAGTCTTTCCACCTTTCTCGACGACGTCCCTTATCAGCAGCGTCTTGTCCACGTAATACATCTTCTCCTTGGTAAAATCCTTGAAATTCTCGTATCCTATGCCTATCTTTTTCATGCCCATACCCCGTTACTTCCTGCCGCAGCATTTCTTGTATTTCTTGCCGCTTCCGCAGGGGCACGGATCATTGGGATAGATTTTCGCATTGCCTACCGCTATGTCCACGACCAGCTGTCCCGTTACCTCAATCCCCTTTTCCGCCCTGCTGAATCCTCCGAGAACCCATCTTCTGGCGTTCCTGTACATTGATATCATCGCGCGCATGAAACGCTCTCCCTGCTCCCGGCTGATAAATCCGACGTCCTCCTTCTTAAGATAATTCATGCAGTCCGACATACTCCAGTCCTTTTCCCTGAAGCTCGTGAATATCTCGTCTGCGAGGAACCTCGCATCATTCATGTCCTTTAATTCTACGTTCAGGGCTCTGACCATGACGTCATAATCATCATCCCGCCAATATCCATCAATGTCCGGTCTCAAAAATGACGCTAACGATTCTTCATTGGGACGGAACCAGTCATCACCGCGCTTTTCAAGAATGGCTCGTGCTGCCTCTTCATCAAGGCCATGGCTTACGTAAATCTCTCCGTGCGTTTCAAAAATCCTTTCATCCAGAAGCACCTCAGAGATCTCTGCGAGATGGTCCGTGAAAACCTTGTAATCCTCGTCTTCATGACCCTCAGACATGGCCTTTAGAACCTCCACAAGATACTCTGACCGATAGACGCCGTACAGGGCCGCACATATCTCATGCGCCCGGCGGATCGTGCACACGAGGGCGTACTCCGCCTCCACTTCAGGGGTCTTTAGCTTCTGAAGCACGTTCACGACTTCCTCCGGCACCTCGAACACGAAGGATCCGGAATCCACAGAATACGCAAAGCACAACCCCCGCATGACGAGTTCTTCGAAGACCTCTGACAAAGACCCGGGATCCGTAGCATCAGAGCAGTACGTTGCCAGGCTGAACAGATCAAGCTCATGCGGAGAAAGAAAGGGAAGTGCCGTTTCCAGATCGGCCAATATCTGCCCTGCCAGAATCTTCTCCCTGTCCGCCCTGGATTTCGCAGCCCCATCAACTTCACCAATCCCACCGTGGTCGTCAGGATTCACGCCCTCGTCCGAATCACTCTTATCTCTCCGATCAATCTGATCTGCTTGATTGTCCGGATCTTCGTCATGCCGTTCAAAGGTTTTGTTCCAGATTGCCTCAAACAGCTCATCCGAAACCTTGTGAAGCGCATCTTCAAGTTTTTTGTCCGGCTTGCCCTGTATGACCAGCCGGCTCACAAACTTCTTTTCCAGTTCATCATACGCTTCTCGCAGTTTGGGATTATCGTTTATTATCTCCATTACGTTTTGCATTTTTCCCTCTCATATCTTGACGCCCGTGGACAGGCAGTCACTAAGGATCAGTTACGGTTCCTGACTGACCCTGACGATCCGTCAGGTCATAAGTATACAATAAGCGCCGTCCCTTCACAAGGGCGGCACTTGAGATAACCCTCGGTCATGCGGGTCATCCTAAAATGACGCCCGTGACTCCGTCCTCGAGTGTCACGGGCGTCAAAGCGGAAAAAAATGACGCCCTGACTCCGTCCCCGGGCATCAAAATGGATCACAGGGTCGTGACGAGGGTATAGACGAGGATGAAGATCAGGCCGATGCTGACGAAGATCAGGCCGAATGAGAGCGAGCCCGAGATGAATCGCTGCGTCATCGCGATCCTCTCCTCGGTCTCCATGAATCCGGGCACGTGAGATGTGCCGTCCTTGTTTGGAATTATCCTGTCCGCAATGTTTCCGGCGGTCACGGCCATCTGATCGTCCATGGATCCCGTATTGATGCGGGTGGCGATCTGGCGATGCGTGGTCCTGCGCAGCAGTACCACCAGCGCGTCCATGACCTGACTGATGAGGGCGCTCACGAATCCGCATGCGGCCGGCAGCACCTTCAGCAGCAGGGGGCGATAGAGCAGGTTTTCAAGGTCCAGCCATGCAGGCCACCGGTTCACGTACCTGCGGCCGCCGTCAGGCAGCTTCATCATGAACAGCGTGCGTATGACGCCGAGATACAGGATCGCGCCGATCGCCATCGGGATGAGAACCTCCACGTAAACCATCACGCCCATCGGCATCCTGACCATGGCGACTGATCCGAGCACGAACAGCACGGCGGACGGGATGACCACTGCGAGCATCGAAGCCGGATTCCAGTATTTTTTCAGGCCGTCATATGATGCCTGCACCTCATCATCTTCATTTTTTTCAACAAAAATGGCAACAAAAAGCTTGAGCACGTAGCTGATCGTCATGCCGCTGCCCAGGTTGAAGAGCCAGCCCGTGCCGGCAGGGATCAGCTCATGCACGGCATTCTTGCTGGTAAAGCCAAGCGTCAGCGGTATGCCGCACAGCGACAGCCCGCCCATCAGGAAGCATGCCGCAAGCAGCGGTTTGTGCCTGCCAAATCCCCTCAGGTCGTTGAGGTCGAGCCTGTGCACGTTCATGTATATGGTGCCCGCCACGAGGAAAAGTATCAGCTTGATCATCGAATGGTTGACCATGTGAAGCTCAGCCGCGGTTACGGACAGGAATCCGCCGAACGCATCCCCGAACTCATCCTCGCCGATAAGCGCCCATTCGCCCAGTCCGATCACGATGATGCCGATCTGGGACACCGATGAGCAGGCGAGCGTCCTTTTCAGGTCCATGGAAAACATCGCGAGCAGCGCACCGGTCAGCATCGTGATCATGCCAAGCGACACGAGCACGTTGCCCCAGGCCGCGTCAGGCCCGATGATACGCACGGTCACGTACAGGAGTCCAAAGATGCCGGTCTTGGTCAGTATGCCGGACAGCAGTGCACTGGCAGGCGCGGGCGCCACCGGGTGAGCCTTGGGCAGCCATATGTGCACCGGCCACACTCCGGCCTTGACCGCGAATCCGAATGCCATGAGTCCACCGGATACGTATTTGCTCGCCGGATAATCCGTATAGTACATGAACAGTCCCATCAGCATCACGAGTCCGCCGATGATCGATATCCCCACGTAGGTGTATGCAGCCCTCATGGCCGCCCCGGTCTGTTCATGTGCCACCCAGACGAAGGAAGTGAACGACATGATCTCAAAGAATATGAAAAGAGTGAACAGGTCACCCGATGCAAACACTCCCACCGTGGCGATCAGCGTAATGATGCTGAATAGATAAAACCTGCCCTTATGCTCGCCGTTCCTCAGGTATTCGGGACTGAACAGGGCACACATTGCCCACATGAACAGGGCGATGAGGGCAAAAAGCATCCCTTCCGTCCGGCCCAGGTCAAAAATCACGTGCATTCCGCATATTCCGGGGATCTCAAATAGGTTCATCCGTCACGCCCCCCTGGCCACGTTCATCAGATAATGAGTAAGCGGCGCGGAGCAAATGCCCAGCGCGGTAAAGGCGATCACGAAGATCACGAGCGGCACCAGCATGTGCCGGCTCGGATCGCCTGCCTCGTCTCCCTCCATCGGATGATAGTCATTCCAATATGCGCGGACCACCACCGAGAACATGTAGATGGCAGTCATCAGCGCCGAGTACAACAGTACCGCCACCGCCAGCACGCCCAGGGCGCTGCCGTGATCGAGCGCGGCGTTGGCGATGTTCCATTTGCTGATGAATCCCGCAAACGGAGGCATGCCGGTCAGGGCCATGGCAGATGCGGTGAAACATGCGAAGGTAACGGGCATCTTATGGCCAAGTCCGTCCAGCTCATATACGTAATTGCGCCCGGTGCGGTGCATCACGACGCCGGCGCAGAAGAAAGAGCATATCTTCATGAATGCATGATTGACGAAATGCGTCAGGGCAGCCACGAGACCCAGCGGTGACATCATGCACGCTCCCAGCAGTACGTAGCTTAAGTTGCTGATCGTGGAGTAGGCGAGACGCCTTTTGAAATGAACCTCCTTGACGGCCATCGTGGAACCATACGCTATCGTAAACAGCACGAATCCCGACACGAGATACTGTGCCCAGGTTCCGCGCAGGAAATCAGCCCCGTAGCTGTAGTAGGTGAGCCTGAGTATGGCGAATGCTCCCGACTTGACGACGGCCACGGCGTGCAGCAGGGCCGTGACCGGCGTGGGTGCCACCGATGCCGCGGGCAGCCATTTCTGCACGGGAAAGATCGCGGACTTCACTCCGAATCCAAAGAAAGCCAGCACGTACATCGCCAGCAGTATGTTGACGTTCATGTTGGACGCCCTGCCTGCCATCACGCCTCCCATGATGAAGTCGGTGGTCTCAGGGCCGGTCGTAAGCACGAACACCAGTCCCATGAACGCACATGCCGCGCCTCCGATGGAATAATACAGGTACATGCGGCTCGCCCTCCTGGCTTCACGCGTCCTGTCGTGCAGCACCAGGGGAAAGGTAACCAGCGTCAGCATCTCATAAAACACGTAGAGCGTGACCAGGTTGCCCGCCAGCGCTATGCCCAGCGTCACTCCGTAAGTCATGGTGTACAGCGCGAAAAAGTTGCGCGGATGCTGGTCGTGCTCCATGTATTCAAAGGCATACAGCGTGGCAAGGGGCCACAGAATGGCCACGAGGCCGGCAAACACGGCTCCCATCCCGTCCATGCGGAAATAGACGGTCAGCTCCGTGCCCAGCTTAAAAAACAAGGCTCCGCTGCCCCGTCCCGCTCCGGAAAGGATCACGTACCAGACCAGCACGCTGTTCAAGATCACCGGAATCTCCAGCGCGACCGGACGGAATCTTCTTTTGTGAGGAATGAGGATCATGACCGCTCCGGTGAGTATCGGCAACAGCACCGGCAGCAGCAGTATTCTCTGACTCATTACAATACCTCTGTGATCATCGGCCATATGCCCAGCATCACCGTTACGGCGGTGAGGATGAGCATCGGCACGAGCATTTTAGGATCGGGATCCGCATCCGCGGGACCGGCCCCGGCTTTGATCCGGCTGCCTGCCCCCGTTTCATCGGTCACGATCCGGCTGCCTTCATCCGTTCCCCCGGCCCCGGCCATTTCACCTGATTCTTCCTTTTCGGGGAAAAATCCCCTAAAGGCAAATGGCAGCAGATAGCCCGCCGTTAGCAGGGCACTGATCAGCAGCACCGCAGGTCCCAGCCAGGCGTAAACTCCCGGTCCCGACTGCATGGCGCCCGTCGCCAGGTACCATTTGCTCACGAAGCCGCTCAGGGGCGGTATTCCGACCATTGATATCGACAGCAGCGTCCAGCACCAGGTCGTGACCGGCATCCGCGTGCCTACCGAACCGTACTCGTCCACGCGCACCTTGCCCGTTTCGTGGATGTATGCGCCCGCCGCCAGGAACAGTCCTGTCTTGATCACCGCATGAAAGATGACGTGCATCATCGCGCCCTGATAGCTTATCGCATCCATCACCGCCAGGCCAAACAGCACGTACGATACCTGGGACACCGTGGAATACGCCAGGCGTTTTTTTAGCAATTTCTCACGGTACGCCATCATGGAACCCATGAAGACGGTAACAAGCGACAGCGCCAGCCAGGTCTTCTGCACGAAGGTTCCCCGCAGGAGATCAGGTCCGATCAGGTAATAGACCGCGCGGATCAGTCCGAGCACTCCGCTCTTGGTGATGACTCCCGACAGCACGGCACTGGCCGGAGCCGGAGCTTCGGGGTGCGCGGCGGGCAGCCAGGAATGCATCGGAAACATGCCGGCCTTGGTGCCGAAGCCGATTATGATGAGCAGCGAAGCGCCATACAGCACGCCCGGATGCGAGCTTACGTCCGCGAGTAATATGCCGCCGTACGCAAACTCTCCCAGGATCCCGTAATCAGCCAGCAGAAGGATGCCGAACAATGCCATGAAGGCGCCCGCCACCGAATAGAACAGGTACTTGAGGCCCGCATTGATCGCCTCGGGCGTCCCATCATGCATGACCAGCGGAAACGTAAAGATGGTCATCAGCTCAAAGAACGCGTAAAACGTCATGAGATTGCCGGCACACGCCAGGGCCATCAGCGGTCCCTCAGCCAGCACGTACCATCCCAAAAAGCTGACGGCACTCCTGTCACCGCGCACGTAAGACAGCGCATATATTCCCACCAGCAGCCAGATGCCCGCGAACAGCGTCATAAACGTGGCGCCCAGGTCATCCATGCGAAAATACAGTCCAATGTCGTCCGTAAGCCTCCACAGCAGCAGGGATTCCCCGTCGAACCTCGCCAGAATCGCAGAGACGAAGGTCACGGCCGGTCCCGCCATGGCGACGGTCTCTGCCAGCCTGCGTTTCGTGACGAGCCTGCGCCGCATGGCAAACAGAAACAGTCCGCATATGACCGGTATCAGTATGGGAATTGTCAGCACGTAATTGTTCATGTTCTACGAAAACAGGTCCAGTCCCTTGGAGATCAGCCCGACTATCAGGCTGGATCCCAGTCCCAAAAATAAGTTAAGCGCTATCAGCAGCACCATCGCAAAATGGTTGGCAAATGACGATCCGGCCACCGCCTCCTTGAAAAACTGCGCCGTGCTGTACTCTTCCTCCTCGTCCTGGCCGGAATAGATCGTGACCACCTGACGCAGGAAATATATCGCGTTCAGGATGGTGCTGACGATCAGCGCAAGCAGCGTCGCGATCATCTTGGAGGGACGCTCAAGGGATGCCGTTGCAAACAGGTACTTGGAAATGAATCCGCTCAGCATCGGAAAGCCGACCATGCTCAGGGCACCCACCGAAAAGGCTATGCCCGCCACCCGGTTACGGTAGCCGGCGTTACGCAGGCCCACGTAGTCCGTGCGCCCGTCAGATACCTCATAGAGTCCCACCGCGCTGATAAAGAGCAGCGACTTAGTGGCGGCATGCGTCAGCAGGTGAAAGATCGCCGCTATCATGCCCGACTTGGAACCGAGGCCTATGCCCATGTATATGTATCCGATCTGCGCAACCGACGAGTAAGCGATCATCTTGCGGCAGTCGGTCTGCATGATCGCATGCAGCGAACCCATGACCATGGCCACGATGCCCAGTATGAACAGGGCGTTCAGGATGTGGCTCGACAGCACCACGCCAAATCCCACGACGCGGTAAAATATCTTGATCAGCAGTATGACGTAGCCCTTCGACACCAGGCTCGACAGGATGGCGCTCGCCGTCGGCGTCGCGTATCCGTAAGTCTCCGGTATCCACGAATGGAAGGGATAGAGGCCGCTCTTGATCGCCATGCCGACCGAGATCAGCGACAGCAGGACGAGCAGCGGGGTCGTATACGTGTCACTTATCATCATGCGCTGGATGGCATCATGCGCCGGAACCATCAGCAGCTGTCCGGTGACGTCGTACAGGATGCTGATGCCTATCAGAAAAAGTCCCGATCCTATCAGGCTCATGACCATGTAGCGTATCGCCGCCACTATGCTGTGACCGTTCTGCCTGATCATGATCATGCCGCATGCTGCTATGGTGTTGATCTCGACGAACACGTATCCGGTAAAAAGGTCATTGGTGTAGATCATCGCCAGCAGCGAGCTCAGCATCATGTCCACCAGCACGTAAAAAAGGTTTTCCTTGGCCGGATCGACGTCAGACGTTACGTGGCTCATTCCTCCGAGCACCGCCAACAGCATGATCCCAGCGAAATACGTCGCGAGGAAGGCCTCCAGCGTGCCGAACCTTATCTCGTTGCCCCAGGGCGCGGGGAAATGTCCCATCATGTACGTCACGCTGTGACCGATGTTTACGGCATATGCAAGCACCGCGCCCGACATGCACAGCACGGCCGTCACCAGCGTGAGCGTGACTCTCCTGGCCCATTTGCCTGACAGGGCGGACGAAACTATGCCCGAGAGCATTCCCAGCATTATGGTAAAGAAGGGAAAATTACGGACGAAACTCATCAGCCTTCCTCCTCCTTGTGCAGCTGCATTATGATGTCATCCAGGTTGAGGGTGTGATATCTGCCGTAAAGCCTGATCGTCAGGGACAATAACAGCGCCGATACGCTGACGGACACCACTATTCCCGTTAGGACGAGTCCGTCCGGGATCGGGTTGGTATAGGCATTCGGATCGTTGATGCCGTTTACCTCAATGGGCACCATGCGGCCGTAGATGTAGCCCTTTGCCGTCAAAAAAAGGTACACTGCCGTGTCCATTACGTTGAGTCCCATGATCTTTTTAATGAGGTTCTGATTGAGGAGCAGCAGCGAAAAGCCGATGCCAAACAGGATCATCGCCGCTATCTCTTCCATATGAGCCGTAACAAACTCCATGAACATCAGAAATCTCCTTTTCTGAAAAGGGTATAAAAGGCATACATCGTACAGGTCACCACGCTGCCCACGCAAATGTTCAAAAGCAGTATCAGCCCGGATGACAGGATGTGTCCGGGGGTGCCCAGCGGTATGTGGCTCTCCAAGTGGTTGGCGCCCGTGTAGAACGAGTAGCTCTTGGCCAGGCAATAAAAAAGCAGTGCCGCGAGCGAGACCACCCTGAAGGTTTTGACCGTAAAAAACCTCTCCGTCCGGTCATATCCAAACGAGCACAGATACAGGATCAGCGCCGCTCCGAGCACGGCTCCGCCCGAGAAGCCTCCTCCGGGCGACAGGTGTCCGTTCAGGATGACGTATATGCCGAATATGAACAGGAACGGCACGAGCACGACGCAGACCCTCTGCTGGATCACGTCGTTCTTGGGTTCGTAGAGACGGTCGCTGGCCGGTTTTTTGCCCGTCTTGTCGGGAGTCATCCGCAGGAGTATCTGCACGCAGACCGTGGCAATGAACAGCACGCAGCTCTCGCCGAAGGTATCGAAAGCACGATAGTCCAGTATCATGCCGGACACATAGTTGATGGCACCGGTCTCCTCAACGCCCTTTTCGATGTATCTCGCGCTGACCTCATTGTTGACGGGATTGGCAGGGTCACCGAAATCAGGCAGGTACTGCACCATCCAGATCAGCACGCCTATCAGAACCAGGCACAGAACCACCGACAGGACGCGGTATGCGCCCCTCGAAACCCTGAGGGCCTTATTGGTGTCCCTGTTGTAGGTCGTGTCCCTGATGGCCAGGCGGTCCACATGCGGCCTGTCGTCATCCCCGCTCAGTTCCCTTTCGGACATGGGCCTGACCGGCAGGTGCGCGTTTATGGGATCGTATTCACCCTTATACCAGGCCTCAAACCTCCCGGCCGGGCTTTTTTCATAATCATCCCTGATCCTGCTCATTCGAATCTCCCCTGTCGTCGTCAAACGCGTTGATCTTTTTTAGCGTAACAAAAAACAGTATCGAGGTAACTCCCGCGCCGACCGCGGCCTCCGTGATGGCCAGGTCCGGTGACTGCAGTATAACCCAGATGACCGACATGATCATGCTGTACGACATGTAGATCACGATCGCCGTGATCATGCGCTTGGTCAGCGTGACGGACACCGCGCATATTATGAGTCCGACAAGCAGAAACAGCTCAAATATCCTCATTACGGTCATGAGTCGTACCTCTTTTCATCATCAGGGGCAAATTCCCCGTCTGAGTCCGTTTCATCATCCAGTCCCAGCACTTCCAAGTCTCCCAGGTCCTCGTTGGTGGAGGCCTCGGTCTGCGCTATGATGTGACTGCAGACCGGACTGGCGAACCAGAAGAAAATGAGCACCACGGCCATCTTGAGCGATGCCAGGCCCGGCCCCTTCCATATGATCAGGCTGAGCAGGATGCAAAAAAGCCCCAGCGTGTCGCCCATCGCGGACGCGTGTATCCTGCTCATGGCCTTGTTAAACCTGCCAACGCCAAGCGTGGCTGACAGGTAAGTGAACAGTCCGGCAAGCAGCAGGAATATGCAGATTATCAGTTTGATCAGGTTCATGTCAGTCCTTTGTTCCGGTTTCAGCAGCCTTTGCTTCGCCCGGGGTGGCATCTGCGGACCGGGGCTCATCGTGGCTTACCGGGGGCTTATCAGTGCTTACCTGGTGCCTAAGGTTATGCCTGATGGCGCCGGGGCCGCTCTTTATCCCCTTTTTCTCCAGATAAACGCCCGTGTATATCTTGGTCAGTATGACCACGGACAGGAAGCTGATCATGGCGTATATCAGGCATACGTCCACAAGATAGTCCTCGTCCTTGTATATGCTGAGCATGGCTATCTCAACGATCGTCATGGTTCCTATCATGTTGACACAGATGATGCGGTCGGTCATGGTCGGGCCGATCGCGCTGCGGATCACCGCGATGATTATCAGTATGGCTATGAACACCATGCTGCCCAGCAGAAAAGTCCTGTACGTATCCATTTACCACAATGCCTCCATTTTGCACAGGATGTTTAGGAATCCTCCCTCTTCTATGCCCTCGGCAAGCGACTTGTCCAGGGCGTGTATGCAGTACTCGTCATCATGCACGTACACCGTGATCGTGCCGGGCGTCAGCGTGATGGCGTTGGCCAGCAGCATTTTGGCGAAGCCGGACCTTAAGTCGGTCTTGAAGAAATAGATGACGGGTTCGGGAACGTATTTGGGAGAATATGCGAATTTCATCACCTGCAGGTTAGCCAGGAGTATCTCCCACAGAAGCGTGACCACGTATACGAAAAGCATCCCGGTGCTCTTTATGAGCATCAGGTCCTTACGGAGCGAATAATCCATGAACCGGCAGATGAACCAAAAAACGGCAGCCGCTATGATCAGTCCGAATATCAGTATCTCGATTGTAAACCTGCCATTCAGCAGGATCCAGAACAATACAAGTATTAAATACATAAAGGGTTTCAAAACGTGCATAAATAAATCGCCCCGTGCTCCGACGGGGCGCTTATTTATGAGGTAAGGATCTGTTACAGAATAACTTTTAATTCTGAACGGCTCCTAACTAATATGCGTCAGTTTTGCGTCAAAAGCAAACGCTTATCATTCGTTCAGCGTAAACTCGTTAACTATTCCCTTCAGATCGTGAGCCAGCACCTTGGAATCATCAGCGATCTGAGTAGCGTCGCCGGACAGGTTCGCGATGTCAGTGTTCTTGGTGGCCACGTCGGTAACTCCGATGGCTGCCTCGCTGATCGTGCTGTTGATGCCCTCGATCGATTCCTTGATGGAATCCAGCTGCTCGCTCAGTCCATTGACGGAATCGGTAATGCCGCTCATCTGATTCTCAAAGTATCTTGCGTCATCACGGTAATGGTTGGCCACCTCAATGAACGAATCGTAGTCGGCGGAAACGGTATTCTCGATGACGTCCATCATCTCTCCGAGGCACTCGGACATGTTGTTTACCGCCACGTTTACTTCGCTGACTATAGTGGAAATGGAACCAACGGTCTCGCTGGTCTGCGTGGCCAGGCTGCCGATCTCCTCAGCAACTACGGCGAAACCGCGTCCTGCCTCACCCGCACGGGCCGCCTCGATGGAAGCGTTAAGTGCCAGCAGGTTGGTCTGGCTGGATATCGAATTGATGGTCTCAGTCAGCTCGTTAATCTTGGAAACAGCCTTGGATTCCTCGATGGCTTCTGCAGAACGGACGTTGACCCTCTGGAATATCTCCTTGGTCTTTCTGCTGGATTCCTCGGCCTGGTTGGCAGTGGTCTGGGCTTTTTTCTGGATGTCCATGGCCATCTCCATGCCACTGTCGGCGCTGTCCTTGACGTCACGGGCATTGCTGGTGATCTGTATGATGCTCGCGGTGATGGTCTGGGTAGTGGCCGTGGTCTCTTCCATGCTGGCGGCCAGCTCCTCACTCGTGGCGGAGGTGTCCTCGCAGTCGCTGCTGATCTCGACCATGGTGTCGTGAAGCCTGGTGGCCTCAACGGTCAGATCCTCTGATGACTGGTCAAGCTTGCCCACGATGTTGCGCAGCTCGGCGATCATGGCACGGATCTCGCGGCCGATGCGTCCGAACTCATCGCGTCGTCTCATGACTGCGGCTGCCTCGCCCTGCTCGCTGTACTGCAGGTTCAGGTTGGAAACCCTGTCAATGAAATGCGTTATGATCTCAACGGGCTTAACGATCCTGCTTACGATCAGATAGGTGATGATGGCCGCTACGACGATGACTGCCAGATAGATCGGTATGGAAGTCCCGATGAACGTGCCAACCAGATCACCGGCATCAGCTCCCAGTTCCTTTTTGAACAGGTTGATGGATATGATCTCGCCCGCTGCCGCAACTATCAGCATTGAACATAGGACCAGCAGTGCCACCGCGCTTTTGATCGATTTGAAACCGGTCAGTTTTTCATTAGTTTCCACTTGTCTTACCTCCTTGTATTCGCGCCGATTATAGCCTTAGAGGATTCCGTCTATAATGGCCTCAAGATCTGCCTGCGCCATGGCGCCAACGGACGTGTGCACTTCCTCGCCGCCCTTAAATATCTTGAGCGTGGGCACGCTCATTATTCCCATTCTCTCCGTCAGGCCATCGCCCGAGTCTATGTCGTACTTGCCGACCTTGAGCTTGCCGTCATAATTGGCAGCCACCCTGTCCACGATGGGACTGAGCATTTTGCACGGGCCGCACCAGGTGGCAAAAAAATCAACCAGCACGGGCTGATCGGATCCAAGCACCTCAGCATCAAAGTTTTCCGCAGTTACGTTAATCTCCATAATGTTCTCCTTATGTTTTTGTTTTATGACCCCAGCACGCTCCTGACCTTGCCGAGCAGTTTTTCTTTGTCCACGGGCTTAAGCAGGTATCCCTGAGGCTTCAGGCTCACGACCTCCTTGACCCTCTCCGAATCGGTCACGCCCGTCAGGAATACTATGGGCGTGTTCATCATGGCCTTGCGGGTGCGCAGGTTCATGAAAACCTCCGGTCCGCTCTCACCCGGCATCTCGTAGTCGAGAAGGACCATGTCGGTGGTCTTGGTCTCCAGGAACTTGTATGCTATCTTGCCGCTCACCGCAGTAGCCACGTCGTAATTCTCGTGCAGGTACTCCTTGAGCAGCTTGAGCATCAGCGGATCGTCGTCTATGACGAGCACGTGCTTGCGGCCGAGTGCCACGGGAGCTGCAGCGGGTGCAGCGGGTGCGGGTGAAGATCCCGGTGCGGGCTG
>CALGGH010000231.1 GCA_937916415.1 uncultured Lachnospiraceae bacterium | reverse complement strand
GTTGTCGTCAGTCGACGTAGCCCGCTACGACTCCTTCCTTCGCCTCGTATCTGACAACAATCTGGCATTTTAACTCAAAGAGTCATTGAAATGCTACACTAGTTACTTTTTTTCAACTAAAAAATTCCCTTAATCCCTGTCATTCCCCATGATTCTTTAGAAAAAATAAAAAAGGGGGTTGACATTACAACTAAATTGCGTACAATTTAATTGTAGCAGATGCATCGACGTGACATTCCATTAATGCATCCATGGAAGCATCGATGAACCATTTATATTTCAAATAAACAGGAGGACACGAAAATGAGCATTTATGATTATACCCTTACGGCAGGCGACGGCAGCGAGGTATCGATGGCTGATTACAAGGGCAAGGTGCTGCTGATAGTCAACACGGCTACCGGATGCGGCTTCACTCCCCACTATAAGGACATCGAGGACATGTATGAGAAGTATCATGATCAGGGACTTGAGGTCATCGACGTGCCCTGCAACCAGTTCGCAGGACAGACTCCCGGAACCGATGAGGAGATTCACGAGTTCTGCACCCTGAAGTACAACACCCGGTTCCCTCAGATGAAGAAGAGCGACGTAAACGGAGATACCGCCATTCCGCTCTTTAAGTACCTCAAGAGCCAGAAGGGATTTGAAGGATTCGGCAAGGGAGCCAAGGCGCTGGCCATGAGTGCCATGCTCAAGAAGATTGACAAGGATTACAAGAACAATCCGGAGATCAAGTGGAACTTCACCAAGTTCGTAGTTGACAGGGATGGCAACGTCGTAGCCAGGTTCGAACCCACTGCCGACATGAAGGACGTGGCTGACTGCGTGGCCAGCCTCATCTGAGAGCTGACGATCAGCCGGGAGGGACAAATGACTGATTACGCCCCATTATTACTTAGAAACCAATTGTGCTTTCCGCTATATGCCTGTTCCAAGGAGATCGTGCGCAGATACGACCCGCTCCTCAAGCCCCTGGACCTGACCTACACGCAGTACATCACGATGATGGTTCTCTGGGAGCATGAGACCATGAGCGTGAGCGCGCTCGGCAAGGAGCTGTGGCTGGACTCAGGAACCCTGACGCCGGTGCTCAAAAAGCTGGAGTCCAAGGGATACGTCTCACGGGATCGGTCACCCGATGACGAACGGAGCGTGATAATCAGCCTGACTGAAAACGGACGCACGCTCCGTGAAAAAGCAAAGAGCGTGCCCGCGGCAATGAGCGGCTGCGTCAGGCTTTCACCTGAAGATGCCATGCAGCTTCACAATCTTCTGTACAAAGTTTTGGCGGGGATCGAATGATCCCCGCCACTTTTCATCTTGTGCCTTCATTCAATTCTTATGAATTCAATTCTCATGAATTCAATTCTCATGAATTCAATTCTCATGATGAATTCAGTTCTCATGAATTCAGTTCTCATGAACCCCGAATGAATCAGGTGCCGTTCAAGCCATGAACGGCCATGCCAATAGCCGTGAGGCATTCTCCGAGAGTCCCGGTCAAACCTTGAATACTGCCACGTTTGCCTTGAGCTGAGCGGCTATCTCTCCCAGGGCCTCCGCCTCGCTCACGACGCTCTCCATGTTCATGTTGAGCTGGGCGATGGATGCGCTCGTCTCCTGTGTCGATGCCGCATTCTCTTCAGATATGCTGGACAGTGATTCCACGGAGTTGACGATCTGATCCTTGCCCTGCGTCATGGTATCCACGAGAGCCGCGATCTGCTCGTTGCCTTCCTGCATGTCGCGCAGCATGGCCAGCATGTCGTCGAACTCCCCGGTCATCTGCGTGAGTGCCTCGGATTCAGCCGTGGTGGCTTCCTTGATGCTGGCGGTCAGGTTCTTGTTCTCATTGGAGTAATTGGTGATGACGTTCAGCATGTTGGTGATCTCACCGGCCATGTTGTTGGATTCCTCGGCAAGCGTCTTGATGTTGTTGGCCACTACGGCAAATCCCTGTCCTGCCTCGCCTGCCCTGGCAGCCTCTATTGAAGCATTGAGCGCCAGCAGGTTCGTCTGGCTCGCGATGGCTATGATGCCCTCGGCGGCCTTGGATATCTCGTCAACGACTTCCGCAGTCTTGCCAACGGAGTCAGCGACCTGACCTGCCTTGGCATCCGTGGCTTCGTCGGCCTTGCGGATCTCCTTGAGCCTCTCCTGAACCTTCACGGATTCTTCATAAAGTGACTTAACCTTGACCAGATTGTCGTCTGCGGCTACCTGAACCCTGTCGATGCTTTCGCCCAGGTCAACGGTAATGCCTGACGTGGTCTGTACGTCCTCGGCCATGACCATGGCTCCCTGTGCCAGGTCATTGGAAGCAGAGGATATGTTGTTGGTGGTCTCCTGAGAATCGCCGATGCTGGACTTGGTGTTCTCTGCCTTTTCGTCCACGCTGTCTGCACACTTCGTAACCTCCAGCAGGGCACTCTGCAGGCGGCTCCTCATGTCTTCTATCTGTTCCTCTACGTTGCAGAACTCAGTAAACTTGCTGTTGGCAGCCACGAGAGTGGCGAAATCCCCGCCCGCCACGTTGGCGATCGATGCCTGCATGTCGCTGATGCTGAGCCTCATGTTCCTGATGACGATCACGTATATGGCCGCAACAATGAGGATGACCAGGACGATCCCTATGCTGGATGAGATGATGTCCTTATGTATCTTGGCCTGCTGCATTTCCTTTTCATTGACGGCCCACTGCTCGTTTATGTCAGACATTTTTGACAGCGCGGTACGGGTGGTCTCGAATCCGTTGTTAAAATACTGCCAGTTGCCCGAGTTGTTCTCCACGTCATAGGATGCTTCCCATTTGGCCAGGTCCGACTTAAACTCAGCCGCATACTGCTGGAAGTTCTTGGGACTGCCGTCCAGGATCGTGTTCGTATACAGGTCCGGATCCTGCGAAGCGATTGAAATGACCGAATCCACGTGATCGATCACCTGCTCCTTGTTGGTCTTGTAATCGCTCAGGGCATTCTTCATGGTGGTTTCCATTTCACCGGCCGGTACGTCTCCGTATCCGTTGACCAGGTCATAATACTGCGTTGCGGCCAGCATCGACTGATAAAAGTCGCGGTCCGCGTTGAGGAGCTCCGAGCTCACGGTGTAGAGCTTCTCATAGTACAGTTCCTCATCGCTCTTGGACACGTTGTTGAGTTTGGTCGCATAATAACTGACCACGATAATGACCATGACCAGCATCATCACGCCCAGAGCCGCTACGGTTAACCTGACGCTGATAGTTTTTTTCTTCTTCATCATTAGATTATCCTTTCTTGAATCTATTTTTATGCCATAGTGGCAAAAGCTCGATTCGTGACGTTATGACACACGCGTTCCGTCCAGTACCTTGCGTACCTCCGGCTCCGCGTTAAGGAATGCCTGCGCCACGTAAGGGTCGAAATGAGTGCCCACTCCCTCTCGGATTATGCCCAGTGCCTTTTCGACGGGCATGCCCTCCTTGTAGCTTCTCTTGGAAACAAGGGCGTCAAACACGTCCGCCACGGCCATGATGCGTGCGGAAAGCGGGATCTCCTCACCGGAGATGCCATGCGGATATCCGGTGCCGTTCCATTTTTCATGATGATACTCCGCCAGGTCCTTGGCGGTGTAGAGGTAGCTGGATTCGGGAACCATGTCGATGACGCGGCTGAGTATCTCGCTCCCCACCGTGGTATGGCTCTTCATCTGGGCAAACTCCTCATCCGTCAGTTTGCCGGGCTTGTTGAGTATCACGTCGGACACGCTGATCTTGCCTATGTCATGCAGCGGCGCGGAATGGTACACGTCATGCACGAACTCGTCGGTCAGCTGATCCAGGTATATGCCTTCCTTGCGAAGCTCCTCCATGATCACGCCGGTATATATAGCGGTCTTGCGCACGTGGTCGCCGGTATTCTTGTCCCTGCTCTCCACCATGTCTGCCAGCACGAGGATCAGGCTGTTCTGCATCTCCTGTATCGTGTCGGTCTTCTCATTGATCTCGTTGACGTACTTTACGCTGTCCTCCGTCATCTTGGAGAATGCCAGATAGAGATTCTCAATTTCGTCGCCGGTGCAGATCTGCAGGTTCTTCACCCGGTCAACGCTGTCCTCGGGCTGATCCTCCATGTGGTAGGCAAAATTGGTCGCCGCCATGGCCATGGTGTTGACCGGATATATCAGGTTGTATCTGATGATCCACAGGCCTACCGCCAGGATGAGTATGAAAATGCCTATGAAAAGCGATATCTGCTTGGCCAGGAACGCATATCCGTTGGCCTTGAGACGGTTCATGGATATGTCCACGCAGGCATAGGCCTGAGTCACGCCGTTTTCGTCCACGATGGGCTTGTATATCGAAAGCAGCCATCCGTAGGTGTCATCACTGATGATGGGCTCGATCTCCCTGCCTGCCAGCAAGTCGTCCAGATACGGACCAAAGGATTCGTCAAATGGAATGACCTCGCCTGCCTCCGCTCCCTGCAGGTCTTCGGTGTCCAGGTCAAAGACCACGTGACACCCGTCCGGCAGTATGCGGTATACGTATACGTACTCAATGTCCGGAGAACTGCTCCTGATGTCATACAGGTTGTTCTCGGTCCGAACGTAGCCTATCGCGGAATATCCCATTTCGATGTAGTCATTGATTCTGTGCGGCTCAACGACTCCGGCGACGGTGCTTGCCACGCCCTCTCCCAGATACCTGTGATTCTCAATGCTGTCCTCCAGGTAAAGCTTGTATCCTATCACGGTTGACGCTATCGCGATGATCAGCAGCGCGGACGTGATCATGACCATCATCTTGGTCCTGATGGATATGAACCTGTTGTCACTGTAATCCGCCTTGAGCGCATCCTTGTCCCTGAGCGGATTCTGCTGCCATCCGTTCAGCCTGAGCTTCTGACGGACGTTATCGGGAAGCAGCGTATAGACCGGCAGGATGAAGATCATGTTGATGACCTTGTCTATGAAGTCAATGAACAGATCTCCGGCAAATTGTGCCATGAACGGATCGAACCTGCCGCTGTCATACAGGTGCCTGACAAAGGGAATCGAGATCCCCTCTGCCGCAAATCCATACAGGAACCATGTCAGCAGTGAGCCCAGTCCGCCTCCGATCAGGGCCGCAAGTATCGTAAAAGCGATTATGCCCCAGAACTTTCTCAGATATCCCTTTTGCTCAAACCACGAAGCCACCACGGCCATGATGACGCTGAGGCACTCATAGTATATCGCCGTGGGATCACTGGATGCCTTGATGAAATTGCTGACGAAACCAACCATTATGCCGGGCAGGTAACCGCCGACGACGGCTGCCAGCAGGGTTCCCATGGTGTCGAGATATACCGGCACGTGAATGGCGGAGGCAAGCGCCGCTCCGCCCAGGTTAAGCCCAAGAGCCGCCACGCACAGGATTATCACCCATGGTATGTTCTTGTTTTTATTGATTGTTTTTCTGATTTCATCCATAAGCAATATGATATCACGTTTCCATACGGAAATGTGCCTTAATCGGCGATTTGTCAGAAAGCGCCAAATCCCAGCGGACGCCTCTTTTCATTGTCGGCGCTGTTTGCCTCGGTCTTTTCCGTGGCAGAGGTAAAGTCGGTCGCCTTGAGCAGGCCGACGTCGAGGCCACGTTCGGTGATCTCCGTCAGCGATTCATTGATCCCGTTCACGGTCTCGTCCACGTTGGCAACTCCGCCCTTGGACAGGTAGTCGCTGAGTACTTCCTTGTTCATTGAGGCCATCTTGAGATATCCATACAAAAACCCTTCCGGAGTGTCCTCCGGAAGGTTCTTGCAAAGCTTCCTGGCCAGATTGTATATGCGATTGTCTACTTCCATAGTCTCAAGCCCACAGTTTCTTCATGATCTCAGGATAAGCATCATCCACGATTCCCGCCATCCTGGCCAGCAGTTCATAGGTTTCTTCAGCGCAGCTGTCCAGCTGTATCACGCCGTCACACCTGCACGCCAGGTCACCGTTTTCTTCCCATACGAACTTGACCCACCTGTACGCATCATTGAGCGAGTTGCAGATTTCCAATGCCTTTCCCGCCTGCTCCGACGGGATCCTGGCAAACTCGCGGCCCTCGAGATGAACGTCACTGTCATCATCGCCAAACCTGATGAATAACCTCAGCTGAGTGTTGTTAAGCCCAAGTCCCAACGCGATCAGGTTCGTTTCATCATCCAGAATCTGAACCTTCATTTCCTTGCTTTCCAAGTATGCCATGAAAATCCGGGTTGCCTGACTAGCCATAAACATAACCTCCTAATAGTTTTTTAGTATCTGCACCGGTCTCATGGATGATGCCGGGTGTGTTTAGAAATGCATGGATGCATTTCTACACCCAATTATATTAGAACCCGTTTCATACTTCAATCAAACGTAAATCTGTCAAACCAAAAGGTCCGTTCCGGATCATCTGACTGAAATTCAAAATATATTGCCCTCTTGCCGGTAAGCCTCTGCGCAAGCCGGCACGGCTCTCCGGAGCGGCCGATGCATCCCACGATCTCTCCGTCATGTCCGTCAGCGCGTACGAGCACCGTCAGTCCCGGCACCTCCTGCGGGGCCTGGTCATTGATGACCTTGCCCAGTCCCGCGTATCCGACGTGAGCGCCGTACCATGCCGTCACCTCATCCGCTCCGTCCGTGCCGAACTGCAGGTACCTGAATCCTATCGTCGATCCGTTTCTTACGTTGATGACCGGTGAGGAATGCACTCCCGCGTCCTCATGCGCGATGCCGATGGTGTACCTGATCTCGCCGTCACTTGCGGCCTTGCCCACGCGGCCCTCCGTCCGCATCATTTCAAATACGTCCGGATCAAGCCCGCTCTCCGGCGTGTAGACCGGCACGACCTTCATCCTTTCCGCGGACTTCTTTTGGCCGTCATCATCGCCCGCGTCAGCCGCGGCGCCGGCTGCCCCGTCCGGCGAGGATACCGAATACATGCTTTTGCCCGCGCCGTCATACAGATGGCAGGCATATCCGGCAGGGATCACGCATTTGGCATCCAGACCGTCCAAATGTCCGCCCTGCGAGGTCATTTCCACGGGACGTGATCCTACGGGCCTGCCGTCCTCCCGGTCTATGGCGCCTATGTAGAGCCTTCCGTCAGCATCCTCCGCCACTTCTATCCTCTCCAGCATGGCCTGCCTCGAATACTCGTTAGCGCCGGTCTGCCTGTGATAGAATACGTACCAGTCGTCTCCGACCTGCATGATGGAGCCGTGGTTATTGCCCCATTGATACGTCATTATGCCCCTGCCGCTAACATGACCGGATGAGTCAATCTCTCCTCCGGCCGCCGCGTCGGGAATTATCTCACCGCCGTTAAAGCTTACGTCACCGCCCTCCACGAATCCGCCCAGCGGCGAATCACTGTATTTATAAGACAAAAAGCCGTTACAGCCGTCATACGCTCCCAGCTCCGGGATCTCATGCGCGTACCTGCGTGAATATACGAGCACGTACCTGCCGTTCACCTTCCTGGGACTGGATGCCTCAAAAAAGGCGTCTTTTTCGTCATAGTGATCTTGATCTTCGGTCCAGGGAGCATTGGCATGACCGACCAGGTGGCTGACGAGGGTGCCCTCCTTGATCGTGGCCATGTCGTCATCCAGCTCGGCGGCATACGATCCGCAGAATCCCCAGTAGGCATAGACCCTGCCGTCATCATCAACCAGTATGCCGGGATCAAATCCCAGGTCCGTAAGCACCGGGTCCGTAAAGGGACCCCAGGGCACGTCGGACCTGGCGACGTAGACGCGGCTTCCGCGGTCTTCCGCCACGTACATGTAATAGGTGCCGTCCTTATGCACGACGTCAGGCGCATACAGCGGATTGCCGCTCATGGACCTGTAGCAGGTGCCGTGGCACTTCCAGTCCGTCAGGTCGTCCACCGGAGCGCTCCACACCACGTAATCCAGGCCGCAGTATTCCGTGACCAGTGTGTCGTGCGAACCGTAGACGTATACCCTTTTTTCTCCGTCATGCTCAAATACCCTTGGTTCTCCGTCCGGCACGTGCTCCCAGAGCGGCATGTACGGGTTTGCGCTGGTTATCCATTTTTTCATGTGCTGCCTCCCAATTAAAACATGATTGTGCATAAAAAGGCCACCCGAATGCGGGTGGCCCTTGGAATTGTGTGATATATGCGCCACTATACGGACATGTCAAAGTTGGATCCAAGATAAGGCGTAACAGACTGTTCCATCATCTTAGTCATGGCTGCTCCGTTATCCTGAAAGCTGTCAAGTGCCTTAGAAAGTACTGCCACACCGATATCATCCTGAACCTTGCTGCCGGCCATGGCCATAGACATCGACGCTATATCGGGTGTTACCATCATGGATGTGTCCATACCGTACCTCCTACATCTATCAGTTCCGTTTGATGGTTATGGTGAACGACAAAAACAATTTGTCGTTCACTATAATGCCTCCGGCGGATGCGCACGGATTTTGTGAGAAAATATGCCGCTAAAGCGGCCAAAATCCGACGCAGCAAACGCCAAAGTAAAAAGGACTTTGTCGTTTACCATACATAAATATTATCACCTTTTAACTGACGTGGCAACGTGTTTTTGATTATCAGTCAAGGCACGTATTTTTATTATCAGTCAGAACATTTTACTTCATCAGTCCAGACCTTTCATGTCGTCAGTACCGGCATTTTTTGTCGTCAGTACCGGCATTTTACGTTGTCAGTCCCAGCCCATCTGCATCCTGAGGTAATCTGCCAGGACCTTTGCCGCCTTCTCATGTGACTTAGGCCCCGGATGCATGTGAGCGCCCAGAGTGTCGGGAGTGGTATTGGGCAGGTTCAGGAAAGCGACGTTTTCGTCTCCCGACGCAGCCTTGTACTCGTTGATGGCACGGGTGATCGTCAGCGTCATCTCATATCCCAGCATGCCGTAGCACCAGACGACGTGTGAGCCGGGATTGTGCCTGCGGATCATGCGCAGGAATCCGATGATGGCCTCCTCCACCTTGCGCTCGTCCTCCTTCAGAAACGTTCCGTCGGGGTTTCTGTGCTGCTTGTGAGTCACTCCGTCAGGAGTCGTAAAGGGCGGCTGATTGAAGGCCGAGTTGTCATTGGTACAGAGGTTCACCACGATGGCATCGGGCGCAAATGAGAAATCATAGTGGTCGGCAGCGCCCAGCGCTTCGTTCGCAGGGCCGTCAGCCAGTCCGCATACCTTTTCATAAACCGAGGGCAGGTTGTGACGCACGTCATTGTCCCAGCCGCAGTAAACTCCCCATCCGCCCTGGGAAATGAGCTGCACGTCGGCATCCAGTTCCCGGCCGGTCATGGTCGCGTAGTTCACGGAGGCGCTCATGTACATGGCCACCCATACCGTGTCCTCCACCCTGCCGTAGGTACCCTCTCCGGAGGTGATGCTGTCCCCGATGAACTCTATCCTGCGGCTTCTGCGCGGCGGATCCAGGAACTCCCCGTCCAGCTTCAGTCCGCTCACGAGCACCTGACAGCGTTCATCCTCGCTCACCGCCTGCAGCTCGCGGTAGAACTTCACGGTCTTGGGCTCTGACGGCTCGAGGTTGCGGAAAAGGCACAGCTCATGCGTGCCGGGCAGCAGCATCTGCCGTCCCATGAACGCACCGTTTATCTCGTACGCCACCCAGGGCTCCAGGTTGTCGCTGTCCGTCTCCACCTCAACCCACAGTTCCGCTCCCGTCACCGTGACCTCGATCCCGCTCCCGTTAAAAAACAGCGGCAGCGGCTGTAGCTGGCGGCCGGTGCGTCCGTGTACGTTTATCCTGTCTATCTCGCTTATCTTGATCTCCCTTAAGTTTGGCATGTGGATTATCTCTCCTCCCTTTTTCTCTCCGCCCGGGTCATGAGAATCTATATATACTCCGCCTCTATTTCGTGAGCCCTCTTATACAGAAATTCATTGACCGGCACGTGCAGTCCGTGCTTCCCGGCCAATTCAATCAGCGTGCCCGCGAAGGCATCCACCTCGCAGGGCTTTCTGTTTATCCTGTCCTGTGCCATCGAGGGCATCAGGTCCTGCTTAAGGGTGCCGGTAAGCTCCACGTACGCGTTCAGGTCCTTTTCCGTGAGGCGTATCCCCTCCGCATTGGCCACCGCCACGACCTCTCGCATGGCCGATATGAAGGTCCTGTTCGGCTCGCCCTCCGCCATGACGCCGCCGTAGTTGGTCGCGTACACCATGCAGGTCTGGTTGACGCCGACGTTCAGCATGTACTTGCTCCATATGCGGAACTTGATGTCGTCTTCCACCTTGCAGCTTAATGAACAGCGCTCGAGCACCTCCCGCACGCGTTCCACGTTGTCCGGGCGTCCGCCTTCATACTCGCCGATAAACAGCGTCCCCGACGAGCTGAAGTTTAACTCGTCGCCAAACTTGGTGGCATCCATTCCCTGTGCCACCGTGTTGATCATCCTGTATGCCCCGAACTTGGCAGCGATCAGGTTCTCGCTCGATATGCCGTTTAACACCGACATGATCACCGTGTCATCTCCTACTGAGGACGACATGTCCTCCAGGGCGCCCGCAAGGCCCGGATACTTGACCGCCACGAGCACGAGGTCAGCGGGCCCCGCCTCATCCGAGGACACCATGCCAAACTTCATCGGCTCGCCCTGTATCTTAAACTCCTTGTCCTTGTTCCTCTCGTACCTCTCGCGGTTCATGACGAATCTTACGCTCTCGCTGCCCAGCGCACGGCTCATGCTCCTCGCATATAATAACCCCAGTGCCCCCAAACCTATTATGTTTATTGTTTCTATCTTTTTCATATCCTCTCCATTCAGTGCTTCATTTATGTCATAACAATGCTGCTGATCCAGTTTCATTCCGCTGTTTCTGTCTCTGCCCCGGTTTCTTTCCGCTGCTTCTGTCTCTGCCCCGGTTTCTTTCCACTGCTTCTGTCTCTGCCCCGGTTTCTTTCCGCTGCTTCTGTCTCTGCCCCGGTTTCATTCCATTGCCTCGCTGCTGACGAGTCATGGCAAATATATAAACCGGGATAACGATCAGCTCGATTTTCGTTAAATCTGATGCGAGACCTCGCAGAGCCATGCTCAGAAATCGTGATCTTTCACGATTTCGTGCAATGGATCAAGAGGGCGAGCATACAGATTTAGAAAATCGATAGCGTGTTATCCGGTTTATATGTTTGCCATGACGTCCCACTCCCACTCCCACTCTTCAACTCACAAATGAAACCTCCGCTCCAGCTCATCCGGCACCCTGCGCCCCTTGAAGACCACGGCCCCGATAAATCCCACGATGCCGATCATCAGGCATATGACCCACAGAATGCTCCTCTCATGGGTGATCAGCATGCAGAGCACTCCCATCACTATGCACAGGAAGCTGCAGCCCAGCAGGTACGCCATGCCGTTACGTGACTTGTCGACCATCATGTATGCGAAGAGCATGATCTCGGTCGCGATGGCTATGGCCGGCATTACGTACCAGAAATAAATGGGCCTTATGTCCCTGATCATCAAAAAGGTAAACATCACGAGAATGGCCGCCCAAAAGGCGTTGAGCGTGATGACGCGTCCGGGATTGCGATGTCCCCGGATTATCCCCGAAAGCCATATCTCGCCTCCGATGACCCAGACCGCCACCAGCAGGCTCCAGTGAAAGGATGTCCTGACGTCGAGCAAAAACTCGCATCCAAGGGCCACCGCCATGGCAGATATGGCTATGAACATCTGCAGCTTGTACAAAAAAGACTGGGCCTTAAGGGCGTTCATGGAGGGATACGCGTCCTCAGACGGATCCCCCTGCAGCCTGTTCTGGCAGATCGGGCACCTGGTATGGCTTCCCTCCACGTTTATCTTGCATCCCGGACAATATCTCATAAACTGCTCCTAGGTTTATCGGTTCGGATCCGCGCGGATCAGCCGCGCGACTTCAAATGACTATCTGATGACCTCGGTCGAATTGACCGTAACCTTCACGCCGTCCTCGCTGAGGCTCCGCGCGAAGTTCTTGAGGAATCTGGTATCCCCGTAAGCATACGACACGCCTAGCTTGAGCACGCCGTTATAGCTGTATATCGTCATGAAAATCTCCGAATGTGCGCAAAAGGCGCTGAAGGATTCGACGTAAGGCTTCAGCCGTTCGTCGACCGTAAACTTGCCGAGGTTGGACATGACGAAGGATATCCTCTTGTTTTCCATCCTGGAAAAGTACCTGACCACGGGCTGCTTGATCACGAGCGGCACCATGCGTATGAAAAAATATCTCTCTATCTTTTCGTATGCGTCCATCTGGCGGGCGATGTTCTCGGGCTTGAGGTTTTCCCGCATCTGCTCGTCAAAGGACCTGGCCACTTCCTCCGGCGTCGTGATCGACTTAGGATCAAACGTGACGTTCATGCTGTTAAAGAAATTGCGCGAGGTCTCCGACGGGAAGAACTGCCTGAGATTCACGGGCAGGCTGACGGTAATGGGCATCTTCTTCATCAGCGCGGGCATGTCCTTGTACATCGCCAGCACGAGCAGTGCTCCGAGATAGCTGGTCAGTCCGACGCCCATGGCCTTGGAGCGGCTGATGATCTCCGAGCTGTCCATGCTTATCTCCAAAAACTGCAGCTGGTCATACGGCAGCTTGCGACCGGGGTTATGATAAGCTTTTTTATTCTCCGTCACGGGGATCTGCGCACCTTCGGAGTTCTGGCCGTAGTACTGGCTGAAGCCGTTCTGCGTCATGTCTCCGTAGGAGGCGCCGCTGCCGGTCGACAGGTTCTTCATCTCCTCCGGATGGGCCAGCTTCATGTACTCTCCGATGATCACGTACAGGAATTCCATGACGCCGGTTCCGTCGCTTAAGGCATGGAACATTTCCAGGTTGATGCGCCTGCCAAAATACGTCACGGCAAAGTGCAGGGTGCCTCCGTACTCCCTGCCATACAGCAGCGGACACGGACGTCCGTGCTCCTCCGTCACCTTGGGCTGTGCGTCAGTCCCCTCTATGTAATGCCAGAAAAATCCTCTCCTGATGCGGACTCCGAACTGCGGCCTAAGGTCCAGCGCGGATTCCACCGCCTGCTGCAGAAGGTCGGGCTTGACCTGTTCGGTCAACGTACAGCTTACCCGCATCGTCCTGGTATCCCTGCGGTTGAGGGATGCCAAAAAGACCTTGGCCACGTTATCTGTCTTGTACCACGTTGATTCACTCACGGTTAGTTATAATCCTACTTCCCTGATAAAGTCCGCCACGTCGTCGAGCGCCCTGGCCGCACGCGGAGTCGGCAGCACCTGGAACACGTGCCATCCGCCGCTATAGACCCTGAGGCGGGCCAGGCAGCCGTTCTTGTGCAGTTTTTTGTACAGGTTCTCGCTGTCCGCGCGCAGTATCTCATTGCTGCCCACCTCGATGAGCGTCGGCGGCATGTCGAGCAGATCCGCATACAACGGACTCAGGGACGGATTGGTATAGTCCACGTCCTCGCCGGCATACGCGTTTCTCGCGCCGCATACGTAATCATAGGTCAGCATGGGATCAGTGTCCCTGTATTTTTCATAAGTGGACGAAGTCGCGGTCATGTCGGTCCAGGGGCTCATCAGTATCATGCCCGCCGGCAGCATCCTTCTCTGCGACTGCAGTATCAGTGCCAGCTCCAGCGCCATGTTGCCGCCCGCCGAATCCCCTGCCACGATGACGTCGCGCGCGCCGTACCCGAGGTAGGTCAGGTGATTCCATACCTCCACCGCATCCTCCAGGGCTGACGGATACGGGTTCTCGGGCGCGAGCCTGTATTCGAAGGTGCAGACCTCAAGTCCGACGTGCATGGCCAGCTTGCCTGCCAGTATTCCAGCGTAACCCAGGCCTCCCGAGGTATAGCCCCCGCCATGGCAGTACAGGATTATCGGATGGTCCCTGTGCACGAAGTCCGGCCTGACCCATTCGATCGGGACGTCCTTTACCATGTCCTTTGCGTATGAAACGGCAACGGCCGGCGTCACGAGCCTGGACAGGTGCTCCTGCGACGACCTGTGCCTGGCCAGTGCCTCTGAATCATGCATGTCGGCCGTGGACATGGCCGAATGAAACGCCCTTAACGCCTTCATCATCGGCGCGAGGCGTACGTCAGATTCTTCTTTTTCCCTGGGTAGGGTGATCTTTTTCTTCATGTCTAATGCTAAAGCCTAATGCTCAAGTCTAAAGCTCATGCTTAATGTTCAAGCGTTCTTCATGATGTCAAATATGCTCAGCTGTCCTGACTGGGGCAGGTGGTCTATGATGCCCAGTTCCGACAGCTTTTCCACGTTGGTCTGAGAGGCCTTGGTTCGTTCCCTGAACTCGTCCTTGGACAGAAACTCTCCCTGACTGGCGGCGCGCGCTATGGACTCCGCGAGTTCGTCTCCTATGCCGTCGATGCTGTTGATGGACGGCATGATGCGTCCGTCATCCGTGATCGTAAACCTGATCGGATCGGCCTTCATGATGTCGATGGGTGCAAACTCAAGTCCCCTCGCATACATTTCCTCGGCCACCCTGATGGCACGATAGGCTGACTTTTCCTTGGGCTCGAGTTTCCTGCCGCTCCCGGACAGGGCCCTGAGTTCGGCCAGGTTCTGCTCCATCACGCCCCTGCCGCGTCCCATCTTTTCATAAGAGAATCCGCCGGTGGTTCCGGTCTCCTTGATGGAAAAATACGTGGCATAAAAGGCCAGCGGATGATAGATCTTATAATAACCCATTCTCCATGCCATCAGCACGTACGCGGCGGCATGAGCCTTGGGGAACATGTACTTGATCTGCTCGCAGGACCACACGTACCAGTCGGGCACGTCGTGCGCCAGCATGTCCTCCTTCCAGGACTCCCACTTGGCGACCTTTCCCTTGGCTACCTGTCCCTTGCGGACCTTTTCCATGATTTCAAAGGACTTGCTGGGATCGAGTCCCTTTTGGATCAGGTATATCATGATGTCGTCGCGGCAGCAGATGGCAGTGGATATCGTGGCCTTGCCGTCGCGTATCAGCGTCTGCGCGTTGTCACCCCACACTCCCTCGCCATGTCCCAGCCCGGAAATGCGGATCAGGTCCGACAGGTGCTGCGGCCTGGCTTCGAGCACCATGTTGATGCAGTTGTCCGTGCCGAACTCGGGGATGGCCAGACAGCCCAGCCTGGTGCCTCCGATGTCAGCGGGAGTGATGCCGAGTGCCTCCGTATTCTGGAAAAGGGACATGACCTTCTCATCATCAAGGGGCACGTCCAGCGGATCCATCCCCGTCAGGTCATGCAGCATGCGCACCTGGGTGGGATCGTCCTTGCCCAGTATGTCCAGCTTCAGCAGGTTGTGATCGATCGAATGATAATCAAAATGCGTCGTGACCGATTCCGAATCCTCCTTGTTGGCCGGGTGCTGTATGGGCGTGAAGGTATATATCTCCTCTCCGACGGGCAGCACGACGATGCCCCCGGGATGCTGTCCCGTGGTGGTCCTGGCTCCCTCGCACCTGGCCGCGATCCTCTCGATCTCGCATCTTCTCTTGACGATATTCCTGTCACCATAATAATGGCTGGCATATCCGTAGGCAGTCTTGCCGGCCAGCGTGGAAATGGTGCCGGCACGGTAGGTCTGACCGGCGCCGAAGATGACTTCGGTATAGGCGTGAGCCTTGGACTGGTATTCGCTCGAAAAGTTCAGGTCGATGTCGGGCTCCTTGTCGCCCTTGAATCCCAGGAACGTCTCAAAGGGTATGTCAAACCCGTCCCTGTTTAGCGGCCTGCCGCAATTAGGGCAGTTCCTGGGCGGCATGTCGCATCCGGCCATGCCTCCGTATGCCTTCACTTCCTCCGAATCAAAATCCACGTAGTGGCATTCAGGACAGTAATAGTGCGGAGCGAGTGAATTGACCTCGCTTATTCCCGCCAAAAAGGCTACGAACGAGGATCCGACGGATCCCCTGGAACCAACCAGGTAACCGTCCTCGACGGACTTCCACACGAGCTTCTGCGCTATGATGTACATCACGGCGAAGCCATTGCCTATGATCGAGCTAAGCTCCTTTTCCATGCGGTCCCTGACCACGTCGGGCAGCTCCGGGCCGTATATCTCATGAGCCTTGTTCTCGCATATCTCCCTCAGCGTCTTGTCCGAATCAGGTATGACGGGCGGACACTTGTCGGGACGGACGGGCGACATCGAATCTATCATGTCGGCTATCCTGTTGGTGTTGGTCACGACCACCTCGTAGCACTTTTTGTCACCCAGGTACGAGAATTCCTGCAGCATCTCGTCCGTCGTGCGCAGGTACAGCGGAGGCGAGTCGTCCGCATCATCATATCCGTGACCGGCAAGCACTATCTTGCGGTAGATGTTGTCCTCGGGATCCATGAAATGCACGTCGCAGGTGGCGACCACGGGCTTGCTCCATTTCTCGCCCAGCTCAACTATGGTCCTGTTGATGCCTCGTATGTCCTCAACGGAATTCACGTTGCCCCTCTTGGGCGAGTTTATCATGAACCGGTTGTTGTCCACCGGCTGGATCTCCAGGTAATCATAAAACTCGACTATGCTGGCTATTTTTTCGTCGGACTGACGGTTCTCTATGGCTTCAAAAAGCTCTCCCGCCTCGCAGGCGCTGCCTATGATCAGGCCCTCCCTGTACTCCTGCAGCTTGCTCTTGGGAATCCTGGGCACGCGCGAAAAATAATCCAGGTGCGCGAAGCTCACCAGCTTGTACAGATTGACGCGACCCGTATTGTTCTTGGCCAAAATGATGCAGTGATAGGGATGCAGGCTCTTGATGATGTCGGTGCCCGACTCCGCGTACCGGTTTAAGCCCGCGAAATCCACGATGTCCAGGGCCTTGGTCTTTTTCATCAGGTCCAGGTATATCCATGCCGTGCATTCCGCGTCGTCGACCGCACGGTGATGGGAGTCCAGGCGGACGTTCAGCATCTTGGCAACCGCGTCCAGCGTGTATTTCTTATGTCCGGGCAAAAGGATCCTGGCCATGCCCGCCGTGTCGGCATAGGTGTAGGGCATTTCCTGATGAAGCAGGCGCTTCATGTTTTCCCTGATGAAGCTGACGTCAAACTTGACGTTGTGTCCGACCAGCACCGTTTCAGGTTCCTCGATGAATTCCAGGAATTCCGGAAGGATCGTCTCTATGGTGGGAGCATTCAGCACCATGTAATCATTGATGTGCGTAAGCTCCTCTATCTCATAAGGGATCGGCACCTCGGGGTTGACGAAGGTTGAATACCTGTCCACGATCTCACCGCCGCGGATCTTAACCGCGCCGATCTCTATGATGCGGTCATTTACCGGTGAAAAGCCGGTGGTCTCGAGGTCAAACACCACGTAGGTCTGATCATCTATCAGCCTGTCCAGGTCACCGGTGACGACCTTTTCCAGGTCATCAACCAGGTAGGCCTCGCAGCCGTATATTATCTTAAAGAAATCCTGTGGATCGGGATTGGGGTCTCCCGCCTGCCTGCGCTTTTCGGCTTCCTTTTCCCACAGGGACTGCCAGGTATGGTAGGCATCGGTAAACCCGTGAACCACGCCATGGTCCGTGATGGCCAGTGCCTTCATTCCCCACGAATATGCCCTTTTGACCAGGTCAGAGCAGGGCGTGACCGCATCCAGCTCGCTCATCTGGGTATGGCAGTGCAGCTCGACCCTCTTAACCTCAGCCATGTCCTGCCTGATCACGCGGAAGTCAGGTATCAGGCGGATTCCGGTCACGGACTGTATCATCAGTTCGTGATCGTAGTCATCTACCATGGCCTTGCCGGATATCTTGACGAACCGGCCTTCCTCCAGGCCGGAGAGCAGTTCCGGCAGCAGCTCATCCTCAATGAATATCTTGACCTTGATGGTGTCGCCAAAATCAGTGACCGTAAAGGTGACGATCGTTCTCTCGTTCTTGATGCTCCTGGTTTCAAGCATGCCGACCTGGCCGCGTATGACCACGTCGCCTATCTCGCCCTGTATGTCGGCGATGGGGATGGAGTCCTCGGTCACGTCCTTTTTGTATATGACGTTGTCGTCATCAACGAACTTCAGTTTCCTGGCCTTGGTTCCGTTCCTGGACCCGCGTCCGCGTTTTTTGTCGGGAACATTAGCCTGTTGTACGGCAGCGGGAGCATCGCCCTTGTCTTCATCTGCCGCGGCGGGTTCTGACTGCCCGGCGCCCGCCTCCGCATTCCTGAGGTCACGCACCCAGCTGCCCGTCCAGCCCTTGTTGGCGTCATCATCCGTGGGTTCCTCCATGGTGATGTCTATGTGCGCGTCCATTCCGCATCTTTCGGTGAATATCCTGGTCAGGATGGATTCCAGACGCTGCAGCCTCTCCCTGGCGAGGGCGCTGTTTGCCACGGTCACGTTCATCACGCAGTCACCGTCAAACTCGATCCTGGCATTATACAGCATGTCATACAGGATCCTGTCATGGTCGCGCAGCTCCTCCAGTATGGAGTCCTGATATACGTCATACAGCTTGCGGAGGTTATACTGAGCAGAAAGATTATACTTCATGTATATCAGCACGCGGACCTGTCCCCTGGCTGACAGCATGTTCTCCAGCAGATTCTTCAGTTTTTTCAGCTGGTCATGCTTAAACAGATGCTCGCTGGACATGTACAGGCGTATGGTGCGCCCTCCGTCGCAGCTGCCCAAACGTAAAACCCGGGGCCGCC
>CALGGH010000230.1 GCA_937916415.1 uncultured Lachnospiraceae bacterium | reverse complement strand
CATGGAGCCGCCCGCGTACCCACACACGGAAGTAAGGGAGGTATGATTATGAGCATTTCAATTTCGGCTAAGAATGATTATTCGTATTTGTTCAACAGCATGAATAAATCGTCCGGCTCGGGTTCCATCGCGGACATGAGCTGGCTGAGCGACTATTCCTCGATCAAGAGCGGGTCATATGGCAAACTGCTCAAGGCGTATTACGCATCCGGCGATGATTCGTCGTCAGCAGCCAAGTCGGCAGTGTCCAAGCTGACCGCCGACAAGACGGCCCTGGATGAGACAACCAAGGATTACCAGACTGCCGCCAACAAGGCTGACGCGCTGCAGAAGTCCATCTCGTCAGTGGGCGCACTGAAGGACGACGCTGATGATGATGCGGTCTATGATGCAGTGAACTCATACGTCAAGAGCTACAATGAACTGGTTGATTCCGCCGGCGCTACCAAGGATTCCGCGATCATAGGCAGGCTCACTTCCATGGAGACCACTACCGGCAGCTATGAGAAGAAGCTTAACGGACTCGGGATCAGCATCGGCAGCGATGGCAAACTGAGCATCGACAGGGATACCTTTGCCGCAGCGGACAAGAGTGCCGTCAAGGAGCTTTTCGGCAAGGGGTCATATGGTTCCAACGTGAACGTGTCCGCGGCCATGATTCAGTCTACGGCCAATTATGACGCGCTTAGAGGCGGTACCACATATACCGCGGCAGGTTCGTACTCGTCCCTGACGGGTTCGTTGTGGAATTCAACGACCTGAAAAATCCCCTTGCATGCACATTTAATGCGTGCTATTATATTAGAGCTGTCTTAATTTGACGGTAAGGATGAGAACGAAGGCCTGCCCTGCAGGCATGACAAATTCGCTTGGCGAAGGATATCGTAGTACCCTTGTGGGTGAAGAGAGGAGTATCAGAAGATGAAGGAAGGAATACATCCTAATTACTATCAGGCAACCGTTACCTGCAACTGCGGCAACACTTTCGTGACCGGCTCCACTAAGGAAAGCATACACGTCGAGGTCTGCTCCAAGTGCCATTCCTTTTATACCGGCCAGCAGAAGGCAGCCCAGGCAAGAGGCCGTATCGATAAGTTCAACAAGAAGTACGGCATGGGCGGCGATAAATAAGGATTTATTACACAGGGCCGGAGCTATGCTCCGGCTTTTTGCTTTTATGAATAAATGATGATGCCGGGAGGATTCCGGATGCCGGAAAAGACCAAAAAAAAGAAAAAGCTTAAAAAGATAAAAAGATGCTATTCGGGCATAGGCGGACAGGCCGTGCTTGAGGGCATCATGATGAAGAACAATGAACAATATTCCGTGGCGGTCAGAAGAAGCGACGGCACCATAGCCGTGGACGTGGAGAGCTGCCGTGACCTGCTGGCGGACAACAGGATAGCCAAACTGCCGTTTGTCAGGGGTGTTATCAACTTCGTCAATTCCCTGAGGCTGGGCCTCAAGTCGCTGAATTATTCGGCTGACATTTACGCAGACGAGGGGGAGGAACGGGGCAAAAGTGACAACGTCACAACCACCCTCACGGGCATCATCGCGGTGGTGCTGGCGGTAGGACTTTTCATGGTGCTTCCGGTATATATAACCAAATGGATCACGGCCGACGTGCGCAATGATTCGCTGGTAGCCATCATAGAGGGAGCCATCCGCCTGGGGATTTTTCTGATCTACGTGGTCGCCATATCGGCCATGAAGGACATCCGCAGGGTCTACATGTACCATGGCGCGGAACACAAGTGCATCAACTGCATAGAGCGGGGTAAGCCCCTGACCGTCAGGAACGTGCTGAGATCCTCGAGGATGCACAAGAGATGCGGCACCAGCTTCATGCTTTTCGTCGTGGTGGTCAGCATCATCGTGTTCTTTTTCATCAGGGTTGACAACATGGCGCTCAAGATAGTGCTCAGGCTTGCCCTGGTGCCCGTGATCGCGGGCATTTCGTATGAGCTGCTGAGACTGGCCGGACGGTATGACAACTGGATCACCACGATCTTGTCCGCACCGGGGCTGGCCCTGCAGAGGCTTACCACCAGGGAGCCCGATGAGCAGATGGCCGAGGTTGCGATCAGGGCCGTGGAGGCCGTCTTTGACTGGAGAAGATTCATGACGGAAGAGTTTGGATGGGAAGCGGATGCTTCCGAAGAAACATGACGTACGGCGAACTGAAAAATCTCGCGGAGGATAGGCTGACGCTGGCCGGGATCGCCGATGCGGGCAGCGACGTCCGCATCATGCTGACGGACCTGGCCGGAGCGGGTCCCGCTTTTGTTGCCGCGCATGCGGAGGACGAAGTCCCGGCGGAAACGCTCGAGCGCTTTATGGCGGCACTCGACAGGCGCGTCCGGCGTGAGCCGCTGCAGTACGTGTGCGGGAGTTGGAATTTCATGGGGCTGGACTTCACGGTCAGGACGGGAGTGCTGATCCCCAGACAGGATACGGAAATACTGGTGGAGGAAGTGCTGCGCGTTCTTCATGACGGCATGAGGATACTGGACGTGTGCACAGGCTCGGGCTGCATCCTGATCAGCCTGCTCAGGTATTCGAACGACTGCATCGGGACAGGGTGTGACGCATCGCCCAAGGCTCTTGCGGTGGCACGCGAGAATGCGGCTGCGCTCCTTGATGACATGACACACGTCATGTTCTGCGAGGGAGACCTTTACGGAGCCCTTGAAGCAGGCGGAGAAGCACCGGATGGAGGGTTCGACGTCATCGTCAGCAATCCGCCCTACGTGCCAAGTGAAGTGATAGATACCCTGGAACCCGAGGTCAGGGATCACGAGCCGCGCATGGCGCTTGACGGAGGCCGTGACGGACTTGATCTGATAAGACGGATCATAGACGGCGCAGGGGATCATTTGATCAAGGGAGGCGCACTGTACCTGGAGATAGGATTCGATCAGGGAGCCGCGGTCAGCGGACTGATGAAGGCGGCGGGTTTTGCGGAAGTGGAAGTGATCAGGGATTACGCCGGCCTTGACAGGGTCGTACGCGGTACCAGGCCCATTTTGGAGGGGAGCATAAGTGCAGGTTAGATTAGAACACGTGACCAAGATCTTTCCCGGCAGGGACAGGAAGAATCCCAAGGACGTTTATGCCGTGGATGATTTTAACTTTGACATTCCGGACGGTAAGCTCATAGGGCTTCTCGGACCTTCCGGATGCGGCAAGTCCACCACGCTCAACCTGATCTGCGGACTGCTTAAGCCCACGTCGGGACACATATGGTTCGGGGACGATGACGTGACCGAGCTGCCGCCCGAGGCCAGGGGCGTCGGGCTGGTATTCCAGAATTATGCCCTGTATCCTCATCTGACGGTCAGGCAGAACGTCATCTTTCCGCTGCAGAACCTGCGCGGAGACCAGAAACTGACCAAGGAAGTGATGAATGCCAGGGCGGAGGAAGCCGCCAGGCTGGTACAGATAGACGGACTGATGGACCGCAAGCCCTCGGAGCTGTCGGGAGGACAGCAGCAGAGGGTTGCCATAGCCAGGGCGCTCGTCAAGACTCCCAAGGTGCTGCTGTTGGATGAACCGCTGTCGAACCTGGACGCCAGGCTCAGGCTGCAGACCAGGGAGGAGATCAGGCGCATTCAGACTGAGACGCAGGTCACCACGATTTTCGTCACGCATGATCAGGAGGAGGCCATGAGCATCTCTGACCTGATCGTGGTCATGAAGGACGGTGCGGTACATCAGATAGGCAGGCCGCAGGACGTATATGACGATCCGGCGAACCTCTTCGTGGCCAGGTTTTTGGGCACGCCGCCGATCAACGTGTTTAAAGGATCCGTCAAAAACGGATTGCTCCATATAGGAGACACGCCGGTACTGCAGGTCAGGATGCCGGACGGTGAGACTTACGTGGGCGTGAGGCCGGAGGGCTTCGAACTGATGACGGAGGGGTCGGATCCGCTGCCGGAGGGAGTTTGTCCCCTCGAATGTGAGCTGACGGCAGTTGAGGTCACTGGCAGGGATACCAGCATAGTTTCCTCCCATCCGGACTGTCTCGCCCCTTCCATCAGGTCGATCATGGACAGCGAGGCCGCGTCAAGGGTGAGCGGGTCCAAGGTACGCTTTAGGCTCAAGCCCGCCAAGGTACGCGTATTTGACCGCAACACGGAATCAAGGATATATGACGGGAAATAACTCCGCTAAGGCAAAAAAGTCAATCGAGATCTTTGAGAAATACAAGGGCTGGCTGTATCTGATCCCCGCCCTCACGTTTTTGGGTCTGTTCATGGTCTATCCTCTGATAGACGTGTTCGTGTATTCGTTTGAGGAGGGGTACAACTTCGCGTCACAGTCATATTCCGGCACGGGATTGTACAACTTTTCTTACGTGCTGCATGATCCTTATTTTCTACAGGCACTCAAAAATACTTTCATAATCGTGATCATCACGGTTCCGCTGTCCACGGTGCTGGCGCTGCTGATATCGGTCATGCTCAGCTCGATCAGCGCACTCAGGGGATTTTTTCAGACCGTATACTTCCTGCCCTACGTGACCAACACGCTGGCGGTCGGACTGGTGTTCATGATACTTTTCAAAAAGACCGCTTATTCTGACGGCATGATCAACCTGCTGATCGAAGCCTTCGGGGGCAGGAGCGTGGACTTCATGGACGGGCCTTACTGGGCCAAGATGACCGTCATGTGCATATACACCATCTGGGTGGTCATGCCATTCAAGATACTGATCCTGACCAGCGCACTGTCGTCGGTCAACAAGGATTATTACAATGCGGCCAGGGTGGACGGAACCAGGCCCGCGAGGATTTTTTTCAGGATCACGCTGCCCATGATCTCGCCCATGATCTTCTATCTCGTGATAACGGGATTCATCGGCGCGTTCAAGGCTTACTCCGATGAGGTCGCTCTCTTTGGCACGGACTTAAATGCCGCGGGCATGAACACGATCGTTGGGTACGTATACGACATGCTGTACGGAGACAGCGGCGGCTATCCGTCATTTGCGTCGGCGGCCGCGATACTGCTTTTCATCATAGTGCTGACGATCACGGTCATCAACCTGATGATATCCAATTCGGACGATTAGGACGTTTAGTAAGATTAGGAGCCGTTCAGAAATAACTTTTAAATTATGCGATGCATGCTTTTTTGATTGCAAGGGTTAATTCACTGCGGTTCCATAGTGGTTGCTTTATGGATTACGTTAGGATCGGGCGCAACGCCAAGGTAAAAAAAGGAATATCCGGAACCGTCAAGTACCTGCTTTTGGGGCTTTGGGCCATCATCGTCCTGTTCCCTTTCTACTGGATGATACTGACCTCGCTCAAGAGCTACGGGTCGTACAACGGGGAATTCATTCCCAGGCTGTACGTGACCGATCCGACGCTTGACAACTATGCGGACGCCTTTACCGCGGTTCCGCTGGGCAGGTATTTCCTCAACACGGCCATTTTCACGGTGATCACCACGGGCGCGATGCTCATTGTGATCACGCTGGCGGCCTATGCCTTTGCCAGGCTCGAGTTCAGGGGCAAGGGCTTCACGTTCGTGATCTTCCTGAGCCTGATGATGATACCGACGGAGCTCGTGGTCATCACCAATTTCGTGACGATAACCAACTGGAACATGCGCAACACGTTTCAGGGACTGATACTGCCGTCGATCACCTCCGTATTTTACATATACCTGCTCAAGGAAAACTTTGAACAGGTACCGGATTCGCTGTATTATGCGGCCAAGGTGGACGGAACCAGCGACCTAAAATACCTTTTTAAGGTGCTCGTGCCGATATCCAGGCCCACCATGGTCACGGTCACGATCCTCAAGGTCATAGAATGCTGGAATTCCTACGTGTGGCCCAGGCTGATCACGGATGACCAGAACTATTTTCTGGTTTCCAACGGCATACAGGAGATCCGCGAAAACGGATTCGGCCGCGAGAACATACCGGCCATGATGGCGGCCGTCGTAGTGATAAGTGCGCCGCTGATCGTGATCTTCCTCGTCTTCCGCAAGCAGATCATGGCAGGAGTGCTGAGGGGAGGTACCAAGGGATGAAAGGCAGGTTATTCAAGGCCGTTGCCGGCATCATGACCGCCCTGGCGCTAACCGCGTGTCATGGTACCGCGGGCATGAAAAGCTTCGAGGTGCCCGAGAGCTTCGATGAGTCGAGGGAAATCTCGCTCACGTTCTGGGCCAAGAACGACACCAACAAGAACCAGACTGCCGTATACGAAAGGGCAGCCAGGGATTTTGAAAAAATCTATCCGGGAGTTAACGTGAACATTCGGCTCTATACTGATTACGGCAGGATATACAACGACGTGATCACCAACATTTCGACGGGCACCACGCCCAACGTGTGCATCACTTATCCTGACCACATAGCGACTTATCTGCAGAGTCCGGGACAGGTCGTGGAGCTGGACGGTCTGTTGACTGATCCGGTCTACGGACTGGGCGGGAGCGGCGTCAAATTTGACGCGCCGTCCGTGGATGACATGACGGACAAGTTTCTGGATGAATGCTATTTTGAGGGCAGTCTTTATGCCATGCCGTACATGAGGAGCACGGAGGCCTGCTACGTCAACAAGACCATGGTGGAGAAACTGGGATATGAGTTGCCCGAGGTGCTCACCTGGGATTACGTATGGGAGGTCAGCGAAGCGGCCATGGCTAAGAACCCTGACGGGACCTTCGCCGTCAACGGTCAGAACACGATGATCCCCTTCATATACAAGTCGACGGACAACATGCTGATCTCGATGCTCAGGCAGCGGGGTGCCGGTTATTCCACGGAAGAGGGTGAGATCGAGATATTCAACGATACCACCGGCGAGCTGCTGCAGGAAATAGCGAGCCACGGAGCCACGGGCGCGTTTTCGACCTTTAAGATATCGAGCTATCCGGCCAACTTCCTCAATGCCGGCCAGTGCATATTTGCCGTGGATTCAACAGCAGGAGCGACCTGGATGGGCACGGACGCGCCGCTGTCGGACATCGCAGAGGAAAACGTCACGAGCTTCGAGACCGTGGTGCTGCCGATACCGCAGTTCGATCCGTCGGAGCCCAGGATGATCTCACAGGGACCGTCGATCTGCATATTCAACAAGGCAGATCCGCAGGAGGTGCTCGCGTCATGGCTGTTCGTGCAGTACCTGCTGACCGACGACGTACAGATATCATATGCCACTACCGAGGGCTACGTGCCCGTCACCGACAGGGCCAGGTCGAACGAGAGGTACCTGGACTATCTGTCGCGCAGCGGCGAGGACGTAAATGAGCACTACTACGTCAAGATAGACGCCACGAAGCTGCTGCTGGACAATACCGCCAATACCTTCGTCACGCCGGTGTTTAACGGATCCGCTTCGCTGCGGGACGCGTCAGGAGCGCTGGTTGAGAACTGCGTCAAGAGGGTCAGGCGCGGAGGACAGGTGGATGACTCTTACGTCCGTCAGGCGTATGAGGACGTAAAGGGACTCTACAGGCTCGGCGGCATC
>CALGGH010000229.1 GCA_937916415.1 uncultured Lachnospiraceae bacterium | reverse complement strand
CGGAATTCAACTTCGACGGTTTCCGCTTCGATGGCGTAACGAGTATGATGTATTGGGACCACGGTCTCGGGCGTGCATTCGACTGCTACGAACGCTATTTCGACGGAAATGAAGACGGCGATGCACTTACCTATCTTGCTCTTGCCAATAAATTGATTCACGAAGTGAAACCATCGGCCATCACTATTGCCGAGGATATGAGCGGTATGCCGGGACTGGCCGCTCCGTTCTCCGAAGGTGGTTTTGGCTTCGATTACCGCCTATCGATGGGCGTTCCCGATTATTGGATTAAATTGCTGAAGGAATACCGCGACGAAGATTGGCAGGTTGGCAATATGTACTATGAACTTACTCAGGCCCGTGCCGACGAGAAAGTGATTTCATACGCAGAATCGCACGACCAAGCGTTGGTTGGCGACAAAACTATCGCATTCCGTTTAATGGATAAGGAAATGTACACGTGTATGCATGTGGCTATTCCAAGTTTGATAATAGACCGTGGCATGGCCGCTGACTTCTCATGGCAGGCTTCCGCCGCCAAGTATCAGGAGATGTACGACTGGTTGATAGGGTAGCTGCAAAACCAGTGTTTATGCGGGGTTGACGAAGACAAAAAGGTAAAATGCCAAAAATGCACCAAAAAATCTTGGCATAAAATTGGTATAGAAGATTTCCAATCGAATATTGTTCAATGAAAAGACACTTTCCTAGAGAAATCCGGGAGAGTGTCTTTTTCTGTTATGAAAAAACAATATCAGGAGGAAAACAGCGAGATGAATGCAGTAAACCAGCTACGTAAGATCATGGATGAGGGAGAAGAGTTCAGGAAGTTCATCCGACCGAAGGAGGCTATAAGGATCTACAGCCTCAGCAGAACTTTTATCTAGGAGATAGCAAAGAAATCAGGAGCAATGTACAAGATAGGCAAAGTAGTCCTCATAAATGTAAAGGTATTCGAGGATTATCTGGAAAAGCACAGGTTAAGCAGATGGAAGCAGCGAAAGAGCGAGTTAAAGCATTAAAGTCTAAAACATAATAAAATCGGAGTGGGGCGTGTTATGTCAACGATTTTTATTGAAACTTTGACTTTTCATGGTAATATTTTATTTGTATAATTATGTAAAATCCTAGCTGAGATATTTCGCATAGACCGTATTATTGCATTTTAGCATGTTGAATAAAGGGGAAGTATATTATGGCAGGAACAATTATTTCGGGTGTGGTTTTTGGCTTACTAAACTGGTGAGGACGTATTGTACGGAATAGCTATTACCCGACTTGTTGGAATGAGGTTTTAGCATGTTATATAACGGTCTGCACGAGGTTAGATAGATGAGAGATATTAAGGATTTACCGGCTTGAGAGCGACTGTTTAATAGGATTGTCTGGAAGCAACTGGGCGATATTAAAGATAAGGAGCAGACAATCATAATAGTGATGAATTGTCAACAGTGGCATAATTTAATAACTACAGTCAGTATTTGCAAGGATTTGCGCTGCAAAACCTTGTGGGAAGCTTGAGATCCTTACAGGGATCGATGGATCCTGCCCTATAGTGGAGAATATATCAGGTGCTGATCATATCGAACAGGAATGGATGATAAACGTCACATTATGGGCGGCATCGGCGATTTAAGACAGACATACGCATATCATCATTTGTTTGGATATACATTTTTGATCATGTGCCTTGTCATTGTGTGGATATGGCAATTCTTGCACGTCTGTAATATAACCCAAACAGATATAACGGAGGATACCAAAATGAAAAAATGGACAGGGAATCATTTGTTTATGAGGATGATCGGATTTGTGATGTCGATCGTGCTTGCTGTATCACCTGCATTTGCTGATCCGGTATACGCTTTAGATGAAGCGTCGGCCGGATCAATACCGGCAGACGAGACAGATGTAGCGGCAAAAACAGTTAATGACGTCATGTATGCTTGGGAGGACAGTTTTGATGTTATGAATGGGAAAGCATATGCAAAGCTCTCCGTAATTGATGCCGGTGAGGCTGTTACAGAACCGGAAAGCGATGAGGCATTAGTCGTTCTTTATGAGGGAGGCATTGATGAACTGTCGGAAGATAGGGATGACAAACTTACACCTTCCGAAGAAGCAGTCGTTATTTGCGAGAATACGGTTTCCTTTGACGGCGATTGCTTTTCTTATGAAATTCCCGCATATGATCTTGAACCCGGCAATTATACAATTGCTGCATATATGCAGGATAAGCCCCTTGCGGAAAAATCATTATATGTAGTTCTTGTACAGTCGGATACAAAAGAGGGTGAAGCTCTGTATACGGCGGATTCGACGGTGTTTGTACCGAAGACGGATAGTACTGATGAGGAATCAGATGAAGAAGCTTCGGAGCAGACAGAAGAGAACAGAACAGATGAGAACGGAACAGATGAGAACGGAACGGACGATGAAGAGATTGAGCTGACGGAAAATGCGGAAACCACAGAAACTTTGGATGATCGGAATGTCTCTGAAATCGCATCGGGGGGAGTTGAAGAAGAGGATTCAACCCTAAATGATAACTCGGACGGCGGAATGGAAGCTGATGAGATCGAGGTCATAAAGTCAGATCCGGATTTTAAAGATGAACTAATGGATAGCGGAGATTCATCCACAGATGATATCGTGGTAAGTTTATCCGGAGGCAAGTTAAGTGTCTTGTATAATGACAGTGAAACGCATACTTTGGATATTGTTCTTGTGGACCGCGGATCGGAATACAATACGGCAGGGACAAGATACTTCGCAGGAAGTATTAAAGATGTTAAGAATACGGCTAAGCTGATAAGTTTTGATGACAGTGAGTATGGTTTTAAAATGGCTCCGGGCTCGTACCGGATATATGCTGTAGAGAACCTTACTGGTGGTGGATGTCTTTACTCAAGTTCCTGCGTAACTTATTTTGTGCCGACTGCGATCGACGAACCTGAGATCACCGGGTCAGAAAGCGGGAGTCCAACCGGGAAGATCACCGTGCCGAGTAAATCCTCCGGACAGCCGACGTGGCTTAATATTTCAGGACAGAAATTGGAATATTGGGCACCGAATGCAACAGCAGCAAATTATGTTACGTGCACAGGCAATTCCACAACGATCAGCAGCCTGGCTGCCGGGACATACAAGGTAAGATACGCCGAAGCAACAGGTACGGATACGGATAATGCCGATCCCGCATACGCGGCTCCGTCCTCGTATACGGCAATAGTTGTTCCGGCTGAGGATACATATGTCACAAGCATTGATATCCGTGAAGGCAGTCATATTATTTCAGGCAGTACAATTAATATGTATAAAGGCCAGACGAGGGTAGTATCGGCGTGGTTTAACAATGGGGAATCTACACCCTCTGATACAAGTATTACATGGTCAACATCAGATAAAAAGGTTGCGACTGTTGATCAGGCGGGGAATGTTAAGGCAGTTAATGAGGGAAGTGCTGCAATTACCGTCACTTCAAAGGCAACAGGAAGTAATGCTCCGATATCAAAATCATATAATGTCGAAGTGACTTCCAAGGTTCCTGCAATGAAATTTGCAAAATCATCGGTTGTGCTTGAAAAGGGAGCGGAGGCCGAACTTACGTTTTCGGTTCCTGCCAAAACCGGAATCGGTGATTACTATGCCCAAGACAATTATACTGTATATATCTCGGATGATTCCGTTTTTGATCTGTCGTGTATAAGCTGGAAAATTAAAAGTGATATGGATCCCGACACAGGTAAAGGCAGTATTTATATTCCGTCCGGTAAACTGTCTCCCGGCACGGCTACCGTTTATCTTGTATACACAAAAGATGGTCTTGACAAGTGGGTATCCTGCGATATTACGGTAAACGGCGTAGCAGACGTCGGAGGCGCGGATATGATCGCCGTAAAGGGCGGCAGGAAGCAGACCGGATGGGTATATATTGATTCATTAGGCAAAATCACTACAAAGAATGATGCTGCCCAAACCTGTTATATTGACCCCGTAACCGGGAAGGCTGTGGGTGGAACCGGTTATAATGTTCAGTATATAGGAAAGGATGCATATCTCTTTAATGGCTATCACCTTTATTATCCCGGAACTGATGGGCAGATTACAATTAATTCGTCTGATAAGCTTTATGTATGTGCCAACAGTGACGGAAAACTGCTTACGGGGTGGCGGGGTGAAAAGGGAAAGGAACGTTATTACGATCCTCTGACCTGTTACAGAGTAAATAATGCTTTTGTTCCTTACGGCAAGGGAACAGCATATGTAGAGGGAGATGCGGCAACAGAGGGCTACAGGCTCAATAACAGTTTTAAAACAATTAATAGCAGCAGATATTATTTCTCCGAAGGGATCGTAAAGACCGGGTGGCTGTACCTTGATAGTACAGGAGATGTTAATGTAAAAATTACAACAAAGGCAAAGGCTGCACGGTGGCTGTACGCTGATACCGTAACTGGACAGGTTGCAGGCAACGGTGTGTTTACCGTAGGCGGTAAGGATTATTATTGCAAGGATGGAAAAGTTCAGCATCAGGATCCGTCAGATTTCATAGACATAGACGGGAATACCGGGATCTCAGCAGGAGATTACTATGTTGATCCAAACGGCGTTATACAGAAGAATAAAGCAGTAAAAGACGGCTCGGGTAATATATATTATATCGGTTCCGACGGTCATCCCGTAATTAATGATCTTGTATTTAACGGATCTGAAGCGGTTAGTCTGGATTATAATGGACAGGCCGTAACAGGGGATTATTTGCCGACACTGTATATTTGCGGCAATAATAATGATGGAGATGCTCAAGTATACGCCAGGGCTGACGAGAAGGATGGAGAGCTTACGTTTTACAGTGATTCCGATCGTTCTGCAACACTCAAAAACAGCTGGCTTCGCAACGTATCGGCACCCGGAACGAAAGATCAGGGAGTAAATGGAGAGAAGTACTATTATGTCGGAGGCGCCGGCAAAATTGTAAAGGGCTTTCAGACTATAGCAGGGAAGAGATATTACTTCGATGAAACAACCGGACAGCTGGAAATAGGAGAAAGGAGAACAGTCGGTACGATCCCGAATTCTATCTACAGAGGGCACGAACAGATCGTCAGCATTAAGGGAAAGCTTTATGTAATTGATAATAACGCTTCGGGAGAGTTTTTTCCCGGCTCGATCCCATACAAGAAGGCCGGTTTATACATGTTTTCCGACGATCCGACAACAAAGTGCCATATTGATGCCAACGGACAGTGCGCGATCAACAGCTGGAAAACGATCAGGGAATCCGGAGTCAACAAAAAGTACTATTTCGGTTCATATGGTATGTTGCTGTATGGTAATTCATCTTATTACAATTCATTATCGATAAATGGCAAAACCTATTTTTTTAATACAGACGGTTCTCTTGTTAATACCGAACAGGTGGTAAAGGATGACCAGGATCTGCCTGTATTTGTGACAGGAAAGGACGGCATGGCCAAAACGGGGTGGATATATCTTGATGCAAACGGAAATGTGGTATCAAATGCATCAAGGGCAGCAAAAACATATTATGCAAATGATATTACAGGGGAGATAATGGGCAGCGAATACAATATTATTCGTGTCAAAGGAAAGTATTACGGCATTGATAAGGATCGCAGCATGGCAAAGGGCTGGAGATATTTTGACGATCCTGATTATTATGATGCGGTGAATTTTTCAAATTTACATGAGGGCGATGGAAGGTTCTACTTCTATTTCGATCCGAAGAGCGGAGCGGCTACGGGCATGCACAAAAAGGTTCCCTCGCCGATGGTAGCCGACAGTGTAAACGGAGAACTTGCCGTTAATGCCAACGGAACTGTACGTACTACATCGGAAACCAAGGATCTGTATTTTTCCGGGACGATGTCATATTATCCGGTAGGGGCGTTGGTTATCAATTCACAGGTTGTTATCAAAAACAAGCTGTATTCAATATCCGGAGACGGAACGGTAAGTGTATCGTCCCAAAACGAGGGAAGCTGGGTCGACGCCGACAGATCCAGGTATATACTTCCATCCGGAGAAGTGGCACGGGGCAGAACAAAGATTAATGGTATCTGGTATTATTTTGATCCTGCCACAGGAGAGAAGCAGATCGAAAAGTTTAGAAAGAGCGGGAGCAAATGGTATTTCTACGGTGCTGACGGGCAGCAGTCTACAGGCGGAGGTTTAACGGTAACGAATGGTCCTGACAGCTCGGTCAGTGTAAAATACGCATCCGACGGGAGCATTTCAAGCATTGTGAATTTTTCGGGCAAAAAGGCTACAAATGACATTGTTATATATAATAGCGAATCTTTTCTTGTAAAAAACGGGGCGCTGCAGACCGGCATCGTAAACCATGCAACATCCGGAATCGGCCTGTACAATGATGCGGACGGAAAACCCCATGATACCGGCTCGTCAAATGCCATTATCAGGGTCGGCAGGAAATATTACATGTGCAATAACGGGAAACTATTATGTAACTCGAAGTATGAAATTCATGATTTTAACGCTGACGGTTCGATGCCGGAGAGTGATGTCGAGGTTCTTGGGGAGTATTATAAGTTTTGGTATGATGCTCTTGGCTCTTATTCGCCGTTAGAAGCGTATACCGGTGCCGACGGACAGATTCTGGCTAATCGGAAGATAGCTTCTGACGGGGCGGTCACGGGACGTTTCGGCATAAGAATAGACTATACGTATGAGAAATCGTCAAAAGAGTATAATCTGTTCATGCTGTATAAGCTTGGCGGCAAGTGGTATGTTCCCAACGTTGCAGGACCAAAGCAGATATCGGTTACACTGAATGAACTTAGTTCGGGCAGTAACGTGCAGGCGGTTATAAGCTGCGGCAACAACGGAGTGGTAAAGGGCGTATACGGAGCTGACGGTAAGGGACTGACAGGGTGGTTTGGTGCAACTGATATGACGCCTTTCTCAACTGATATGCGGCCCGTTTTTCTGAAGAACGGTACCCCTCAAACCGGAGTGCAGACTGTTACGCATGTGGGCGGTTATAAAATGAAATATAACTTCGATGCCGATACCGGAGCGTTGATCGATCGAATTGTTATGTGATCTAAAATTTTTGGTTCACACCCCATTTTTCTTTAGGGAATCCTCGAATAACGTAATAGAAAAATTTGAATATGCCTCGCATCGTTGATATAATTAAGTATCAACGATGTGAGGGACGCAATGGATACCATGACTCAGGAGGCTCTGGAGGCTAAAAAAAGCCCGGAAGCACTCAACAGCTTTATCGGATCCAATACGGGATTTGTCATATTTAGTGCAAATCAGGCTCTGAACAGATACGTCACGGAGTCTGATGACGAGTATTCGATCGCGCTCATTGCCTTTTCGGAGGCGGTGGAGGCGTTCGACGAGAGCAAGGGCAAGTTTTCATCCTTTGCATCGCTTGTCATTAAGCGCAGGCTGGTTGACTACATCAGGAAAGAATCCAGATACAACGTGGAAACCAGCTATGAGCCGGCACTTTTGGACGGTGACTTGAGCGACGAGGATATTACTCCGACTGAATACGCCATAGTCGCCAAGACGGCACAGATCAGTGAGGAATCGAGTGCGGTCAGTCCGATAAAGGATGAGATAGAGGCCGTAAGGCAGCTTTTGGAACGGTATGATTTTGATTTCTTTGACCTGGAAAAATCATCACCCGTATCCTCCAAGACCAAGAGGGAATGTGCCCGGGCCGTCAGGTGCCTGTTGGAAAACAAGGAGATATTCGCTTCGATGAGAAGCAGGAGCTCCCTTCCGATCAAGGAGATCGTCGCGCGGACCGGCATAAAGGTCAAGCTTCTTGAACGTCACAGGAGGTATATCATAGCAGCAGCTGAGATATTAAATGGTGAATATCCGCTGCTGGCGGAGTACATGAGTTACGTTAAAAGGGATTTAGGGACATGAACGCGGTAGTATTGTCAGTACGCGACGGCAAGTCCGCCGTATTGCTGAAGGACGGAACAATCAGGAATATCAACAGGGAATGCAAGGTCGGCGAGACCGTCAGGGTTTCCACCAGGCAGAGCATGATCGTCAAATATGCCGGAATGGCAGCAGCGGCGATAGTCATGTTTGCAACGGGTCTGGGCGGATACAATTATCAGACGGCTTCGGCGGTTTCTTACGTGACGCTCGACGTCAATCCTTCGATACAGTATTCGCTTAACAGGCAGAATGCGGTCATCGCCATAGAACCGCTCAATGATGACGCTCAGCCCATCGTTGCATCGGTGGTTGAGAATACGGCCCAAAAGGCGGGACTCGACGTGGCCATCACCAACACGCTGACTGCGCTTAACGATAATAATTACCTTAATAATGAGAATGGCAACGTGCTGCTGTTCGACGTCGCATCCGATGACTCGGTCAGGAGCAGCAAGCTCGTCGATACCATCAACGGAATAGCAGATACCAATTCAAATGATGATTACCATATCATAGAGTCTTCGCTCGACGATCACGAGGCAGCCGTGAGTAACAACATGAGCACCGGCAGATATGCGATGATGGTCAGCGAACTCGAAGCAAACGGTGTCGGAGTGGATGCATCCAGCGTGGATGCTTATAAGACCATGAAGGTTCGTGACATGGTATCCGTGGCGGCAGGGGGAGTAAAGGAAGAAACCGATAATGCGGCCGATACTGACAAGGGCAGTGCTAATGACGGCAAAGAGACGGGCAATGCGGTGACTCCACAGCAGACCGTGACGGCAGTTCCTTCTACAGGCAGCACCTCCACGCAGCAGACGACGGGCACTCAGACTCAGTCCGCCCCTGCGGAGAGTACGAGCGTAAGCCATACTGGCAGCAGCTCTGACGGTTCATCGGGATCGACTTCGGGCGGATCGTCCTCCAAGAAAGTGGTTATCACGGATACCAGCAGCTCTGACGGCGGCAATGATTCCGTTTCCACGACTCCTGCGACCAGCAGCGACTCAGGAACTTCCGGCAATTCCGATACGTCTCAGGGCAGCTCTGATAGCGGCAGCAGTTCGGGCAGCTCAGGCAAGGGCAAGAGTGGCGGATCAAATGCTTCGGATACGGATGACGGTGACGATCGTGACTCGATAGGCGGCGACGAACAGCCTCCCGCTTATGAGGAACCGATACAGCCGACCCAGCCTGATCCCGTGGATCCCGGTACTCCCGGAGATGACGTGACGGATGAACCCGGCTCCGGCGAGAGCCAGACACCAGTAAATACCGAGGAAACGCCATCTGACAATAATGAAACCGGAGACGGTTCATCCGGAGGCAGGTCTTCCGAAGGCAGCACCGGAGGCGATGGCGTGGAATCTTTGCAGAATGTTGGAACGGATTTACCTGAACCGACAGGAACTGAGGGCGATGCTTTGACAGTAGCGTAGCAGCAGTAATAAGAGTGAGAGTGGATCAAAGTGATCGATAGATTTCGATTAATTTATCCGTGATCACTTCCATGGAATAATATTCACGAACGTGATCGCAGGCATTTGCCCTGATGACTTCGGCTTTGGCGGGATCCTGTAGGATCCCGTTAATTTTGAGCGTCAGGTCATCTGCATCATGAGGGGCAACCAGCAGCCCGGTAACGCCGTCATCGATTATCTCCGGAATGCCGCCGACGGCTGATGCCACGGCTATGCTGCCGTGAGCCATGGCCTCGGGTATGGTGACGGGGAATCCCTCATAGTAGGAGGGCAGGGCAAGGATCCCGCATTCGTTCAGAGCTTTTTCCTTGGCCTCGCCGGTTATCCAGCCCAGGTGACGTACATAGTCCGGTGCGGATTCAACGCGGCTTTTGAGTGCCAGGTCTGCTTCGGTCCTGGTTTCAAATATCCCGCCGAGCTCCAGCTCCAGGTCAGGCCATTCGGCATGCAGGTTACCGACGGCATCGAGCAGCTCGTTTACGCCCTTACTGGCGCATATCCTGCCCAAAAAGAGGATACGGTGCATCCTGCCGGCATCCAGACGTAAGTCCCGTGGCATGCCTGCCGGCATCATTATCCCGTTGGGCATCACGACGATCTTTTCCTCAGGCACGATCCGTGCAAAGTATTCCTTCCATGAGGGCGTGAGCACCAGCAGCCTGTCGGCCATGCCCAGCACCCGGTCCATTTCCGCGCGCTTAGCCGCGCTGACGAGGTTGTCGTGATAGTTGATGAAGTCCCCGCCGTGCTGATGAATGATTATCTTTTTGTGACGCGCATGGGCGGTTTTGATGAAATACGACTTGCGCCAGAAGCTGTTGTCGGATGCCAGGTGCACGTGAATGATGTCATAGTTATGTAAACTGCACAAAAACCTAAGGTAAGCCGAGGCAGCGACGGCAAGTTTTTTGGCCCTGCTGCCTTCCTTCATGGTTCCGACGTAGCGCAGGTCTATGCGGTTGTTCAGTCCTGCCTCATGGTAACCGTTCACTATGGCGGATATGCCTCCGTGAACGCTTCTGTCAGGACCTATCATCAATACTTTCATGTACCATTAATCCGCTTCGCACGCGGACTGCAGCCGGCATGCCCGTTAATGAATCCGTCCATCCTGATAATTCGCTAAAATGAAAGACTGATTTAATCAGTCCTTCATTAATATAGCATAAAAGCCTGATAAAGTGTATTTTTGTCCTGACGGCAGGAATTCGTGAGGCCCTGCAGCGGGCCGGACGGAGCCTGAACTGAGATTGAAGTGGCAGTTATCGGCTTTCACGTGTATAATAAGTAGGACATGAAGACGCAACGTGCCGAAGCAAACAATAATTTCATAATGCAGGCAGGCATACTGGCCATAGCTGGCATCATAGTGCGCATCATCGGACTGCTGTACCGTGCCCCGCTGACCGCCATCATAGGAGATGAGGGCAACGGATATTATTCCTTTGCATACAACATATATGCTAACATCCTGCTGATCAGCTCCTACAGCATACCGTCAGCCATTTCCAAGATCATGTCCCAGAGGATGGCCCTCAGGGAATACAACAATGCGCACCGGATATTCAGGTGCGCACTCGTTTACGTGACGATAGTCGGAGGAATAGCCGCGGCTTTTGCATACTTTGCAGCCGGAGCGCTGGTGGTGGACAATGCAGTGCCGGTGCTCAGGATATTCGCGCCCACCATCCTGTTGTCAGGCTTCCTGGGCGTGTTCAGGGGGTATTTCCAGTCCTACAGGTCGATGATCCCCACGTCCATATCGCAGATCATCGAGCAGATAGCCAATGCCGGCATCAGCATAGGAGCGGCCTATCTGTTCATATCGAGCGTAGGGGAGACGGCTGATGACACTGCCCGTGCCATAAGGGGCGCGTCGGGATCGGCGCTGGGCACCGGATCAGGCGTACTGGTGGCGCTGCTTTTTGTCGGAGGCATATATTTCTACAACAGGCGGCGGATCCTGGACCGTGTCAGCACGGATGCGTCGGGATGGGTCGAACCATATTCCCGCATAGCGCGTGACATCATTTTCATAGTTACCCCGTTCATACTGAGCACGTACATATACAATTGTTCCACGGCAGTGAACCAGACCATTTATGCCAAGGTCATGCTGTACAGGCACATGATATCGGCACCGGAGGTATCGACGCTCTACGGCATATACTCAGGCAAGGCGGTCGTGCTACGTAACGTGCCGGTCGCGCTGGCCTCGGCGATGTCTTCTGCCATCATTCCGACGATAGCGTCATCCTGGGTCACGGACGAAAAGCGTGAGACCCGCAAGAAGGTCAGCCGTGCCGTCAAGGTGACGATGAGCGTGGCCATACCGTGCGTCGCTGCATTCATCTTTTTGGCGAAGCCCATAGTCCAGATACTGTTTCCGCAGAAATCTTCACTGGACATGGCGTCACGGCTGCTCACGTTCCTGTCGGTGACGGTCATTTCCTTTTGCCTGTCGACGATCACCAACGGAGTGCTGCAGAGCATAGGCAAGGTCAACAAGCCGGTGACGCATGCCGCCATAGCGCTGGGCGTTCAGTCCCTCATGCTGTGGCTGCTGCTCAGGCATACCGGATTGGGAATATATGCGATAGTCATCGCGGACGTCGTCTTTTCTACGCTGGTTTGCGTGCTTAACGCCGTTTCGCTCAGACAGTCCATGGGCTACAGGCAGGAGATATACGCGACGTTCGTGCTGCCGGCCATATGCTCGGTGGTCATGGGGGTCATCGCCAGGCTGGCTTACGAGCTGATGCATAAGCTTACGCAGCGCAATTTCATCAGCGTGCTCGTGGCGGGAATCCTGGGATTCCTGGTCTACCTGATAACTCTCATCCAGTCGGGGGCCGTGGACGAGGAGGACCTGAAGTCTTATCCCAAGGGCCGCCTTATCATCCGATATTTAAAGAAATTCAGGCTTCTTTCCGACAAGCCGGGACGCAGGAAACGCAGGCAGCCGGGCAGGGGAGACGAGGACAGGCAGTGACGGTTTCAAATAAACGACGCAAACAGGTGAAATAAAATGGCTTTTGACGGAATAACGGTCAGTGCCCTCAGGGCTGAATTAAATGAAGTGCTGGCGGACGGACGCATCTCCAAGATCGCGCAGCCCGAACAGGATGAGCTGATGCTGACGGTCAAGACGGGATCAGGTCAAAGGAGGCTGCTCATCAGCGCCTCGGCATCGCTGCCGCTTACGTATCTGACCCAGACCAACAAACAGTCGCCGGCCACGGCACCGGCGTTTTGCATGCTGCTGCGCAAATACTTATCCGGTGCCAGGATCATCTCGGTCACCCAGCCCGGACTTGAGCGCGTCCTGCACGTAAACGTCGAGCACCGGGATGAGCTCGGAGACATGGCGGAGTACAGTCTCATTATTGAGATAATGGGCAAGCACAGCAACGTCATATTCGTGCGCTCGGACGGCACCATCCTGGACAGCATCAAGCACGTGTCCAGCGCCGTGAGCAGCGTCAGGGAAGTGCTGCCCGGCAGGGAATACTTCCTGCCTGACACCCGGTCCAAGAAGGATCCGCTGACGACGGACCCTGATGAACTGCGTGACGTCATGGGCTCCGTGGCCATGCCTGCTTTTAAGGCCCTATATTTGTCATACACGGGCATTTCTCCCGCATACGCTCATGAACTTTGCTCGGAAGCGGGGATTGACGGAGACAGGGGATGCAACACCCTGGATGAAGCTGAAGTCCATGCCCTGCATGAGGCGATTTCTTCGATGGCGGATAAGATCAGGCGTAACGACTTTTCACCCGAGATCATGTATGAGGGAGGCACCCCGGTGGATTATTGCGCATTTCACGTGGCGTCATATGAGGGGAGCAGGACGGAGGCTTATGATTCGATCAGCCTTCTGCTTGAGAGCTATTATGCGGAAAAAAACGCTCACGTAAACATGCGTCAGAGAAGCTCCGACCTAAGGAGGATAGTCACTACCGCGCTGGAGCGTGACGTCAAAAAATATGACCTGCAGGTGAAACAGATGCAGGATACCGAGAAAAAGGACAAGTACCGGATATGGGGGGAGCTGCTGAATTCATACGGATACGGAGCCAGGCCCGGAGACAGGGAGATAACTATCCTGAATTATTACACCGGCGAGGATGAAAAAATACCGTTGGACGAGACCCTGACCGCCCGGCAGAACGCTCAGAAGTATTATGACAAATACAACAAGCTGAAGAGAACGCATGAGGCTCTGTCCAGGCTGACCGTGGAGACGGCCATGGAGGTGGAGCATTTGGAAAGCGTGCTGACCGCGCTCGACATGGCGGCCGATGAGGATGACCTCAGCCAGATCCGAGAGGAACTCATGGAAAGCGGGATGATCAGGCGCAAGTCAAACGCCAGAAAGGTGAAGCTCGTAAGCCGGCCGCTGCACTTCGTCACGGAGGACGGATTCCACGTGTACGTCGGCAAGAACAACATCCAGAATGACGAATTGACGTTTAAGGTTGCAAACGGCGGAGACTGGTGGTTCCATGCCAAGAAGATCCCGGGATCGCACGTGATACTAAAGACCGGGGGCAGGGAAGTGCCCGACCACGTCTTTGAGATCGCGGCATCGGCAGCCGGGTTCTACAGCAAGGGCGCCAACCAGCCCAAGGTTGAGATTGACTACGTCCAGCGCAAGGAGGTCAAAAAACCCGCCGGAGCGAAGCCCGGATTCGTAGTGTATTATACCAATTATTCGATGACGGTGGAGCCGGGGATCTCAGAGCTTACCCCGGTGTGACTGATCATGTTGGATGGGCCTTCATCCGCAATTTCCCAAAATGAACCGCTCACGGAACGAACTGAAGCTTATCAGTTCACGATGTTCCGTGCCCATATTCCCGCATGCACCATGGCTCCTCCGACCTGCCGGGAAGGGCATG